>JAAYMV010000005.1 GCA_012521185.1 Bacillota bacterium | reverse complement strand
GGTTTTAAACCAGCAGGCAGTTATGATTTTGGCGGTGAAACCGTAACGATCGTTTCCTGGACTAGCGAAAGAATGTCAAATTACTTTAAGACATATCCGCCTGTAGCTGGTCGAATCGAAGAAGCTGAAAGATTATTTAATTGTAAAATTGAATGGCTGCAAACACGGGATATTCCTGAAGTTAACTTTAACCGTTTATTAGCTGGAGAATCAGTGAATGATTTATGGCATGTACAAAATAAAATTGGTTATTGGGAGATAGTTGCTGCTGGAGCAGCTTATCCGATGGGCGAATTATTAGGTGACAAATATTACAGTAATTTGCCGCTAGCTTTGTAGCTACTGAAGAAGCATTGAAATATCAAGATCAGTACTGGGGCATTGGACCTGTTGAATGGCGGCCAATGTATGGTTACCAAAATGATATGTATTTTGTAGTTTATAATAAAACTTTATTTGAACGGGAAGGCTTGCCAGATCTGTATGAGCTGTATCTCAATAATGAATGGACTTGGGATAAAGCAACAGAGATTGCCATTAAAGCAACTCAAGATACAGACGGAGATGGTGAAATTGATCAGTGGGGTATTGTAGATGCTCGCTCCACTGTCTTGGCTGTATCTAATGGGGCTAGTATGACTAGTGTTGATGAAAATGGTAGAGTAATCTTTACTGGTGATGATCCAGCTTATATTGAAGCGTTAGAATTACAACATCACTGGTGGACAGAGTTAAAAGTACAAATGCCAACATATGGTTCAACAACTTTAAGAGATACCTTTATTACCGGTAAAGCTGCAATGCACCTGGGTATGACCGCTCATGGTTTAGCTGATATTTTAGATATGATGACCGATGAGTGGGGTATTGTGCCATTACCAATGGGACCAAGAGCCGATCGGTATCATTGGACAGTTCAAGCATTGAATACTACATTGATTCCTATAAATGCCAAAGATCCAGAAGCGTTAGCGGCTCTTCGTGCGTTCTTATGGCGGGAAGAAGACGTAGATGCTAATGATTTTATTGCAGCTCATGTTAAGAATCGTGAATCAGCTGAAGTATTGTTAAGAGCGAATGCAGAGTGGGAAGGTGGAGCAGCCCAATTATTTGAAACATTCTTAGGTAACTTTACTGATGTAACGCGTGAAGTTAACGCTGGTACTAAGAATGCTGTGGCTGCTATGGCTGAAGTTAAGCCAGTTATTCAAGCGAATTTAGATGATTTATTCAATCAATAAAGATCAAAGGGTCATTAGCCAAGGCTAGTGACTCTTTTCTAATGTATTAGGTAGACGTTTAGCTGAAGGTGCTATACCGGTTATGTTTTTGTACACTCGGTTGAAGGTGCGTACGCTATTAAAACCACATTCAAAAGCGATTTCAATCATTGGTTTACTGGTAGTCATAATTAATTGTTCTGCTTTAGCGATCCGTAAAGTATTAATGTATGTTCTTAGATTGCTACCAGTGATCGAATTAAAAGCTTTGCTTAAATTGTAAGGATCTATTCTAAATTGTTCAGCTAAGGAATTTAAGGTGATTTCCTCTGTAAAATTGTTTTCGATATAAAATAGAATGTCTTGCATGACTTTATGCTGGGAAAAAGACCTATCTTGATTTTGGGTTACTGGCTGGTTTGGTAAATAACGAAGAATTGCACCACAAAGCTCGAGCACTTTTGCTCTAATAAATAATTCATAAAAAGCTTCTCTTTTTTTATGTTCAGCTAGGATTTCATCTAAGATTACTTTAATTTTTTGGTTTTGCTCTTGATCAGTGAAGAATGAACTTGCTAGTTGTCTAGTATCAGGCCAATTGGCTGCTAAACCGAAAAATTCGGGTTTAAAGATTAAAATAATAACTCGTGATGGACTAATGCTTTCATAATAATGAATATCTCCGCTGCGAGAAATGGCTAATTGACCAGCCACCAAGTTTCGTCTATCATTGTTAATTCCAATCCAAATATCTCCAGCTTCTACAAAGGCTAGTTCTAGTTCTGTATGCCAGTGTGCTCTAAAACGGAGATTCTTACTAACGTAGATCGACAAAGGAATTTGGTTCTTGGTTTTTTGTGTTCGATTTTCAAAAAAATACCACATGGCTAACTCACCTGTCCTTAATCGTATTTTATAAAATTAACCAAGTTTTGTCTAATAGTTTGTAAAGGAATGGCGAGCAACTGTAGTTCGATAAGGGTATAATTCAAGGTAAAATAGGTGAAGTGAGGGATTTGACCATTGAGAAAAGCACTAATTGTTTACGGAGGTTGGAAAGGTCATCAGCCTGATCAGTTGGCGGCTTTGTTTAAAAGCATTCTTGATGACGAAGGTTTTACTGTGGAAATGTCACAGACTTTAGAGTCCTTTAATGATGAAGCTGCTTTAAAAGAGTTAGATTTAATTATTCCGATTTGGACAATGGGTGAGCTTACTAGTGAACAATGTTCGGCAGTGACTAATGCTGTGGCAAGTGGTGTTGGGATCGCCGGCAATCATGGCGGAATGTGTGATGCTTTTCGGAACAATGTAGAATGGCAATTTATGACTGGTGGTAACTGGGTAGCCCATCCCGGTAACGACGGCGTAGAGTATACTGTACATATTAAAAAAGGTTCCAGCCCATTAGTTGAGGGAATTGAAGACTTTACTGTCAAAAGCGAGCAGTATTATTTGCATGTCGATCCGGCAGTGGAGGTTTTAGCAACAACTCGCTTTCCGATTGTCGATGGACCCCATGCAGCTAATGGTGTGGTGGATATGCCAGTAATCTGGACAAAACGTTGGGGAGCAGGGAAAGTGTTTTATTGTTCTTTAGGTCATCATGCTGATGTTATGGAACAAGCAGAATGTCGGGAAATTATGCGCCGTGGATTTTTATGGGCAGCAAAGGAGCGTTCAAAATGAAATCTGTTAAAGTAGGAATTATTGGTTGCGGTAATATTAGCGAAATTTATTTTAAGAATGCTGCTAAGTTTGGGATTTTGGAGGTAATTGCAGCGGCAGATTTAATACCCGAAAGAGTAGATGCTAAAGCAGAAGCATTCAATATTCCTCATGTTTATTATTCTGGCGAAGAACTATTGCAGAATCCTGAAGTTGAGTTAGTCATTAACTTGGGAGTGCCAAAAGTTCATGCTGAACTTTGTTTAGCCGCTTTGAAGGCAGGTAAACATGTTTATGTAGAAAAACCTTTAGCACTAACTAGAGCAGAAGGGCAAGCAATTTTAAATTTGGCAAATAAAAAGGGATTATTAGTTGGTGGAGCGCCTGATACTTTTATGGGGGCTGGAATTCAGACCTGTCGGAAAATAATTGAAGATGGTTGGATTGGCCAGCCAATAGCTGGAACAGCATTTATGGTCACTCCCGGACATGAACGGTGGCATCCAGACCCAGAATTCTACTACCAAGAAGGCGGCGGGCCAATGTTTGATATGGGGCCTTACTACTTAACGGCTTTAATTAACTTACTTGGCCCAATCAAGCGGATTAGCGGTTCAACGAAGATTTCTTATGCTGAACGTACTATTACTAGCAAAGCCAAATATGGTCAGAAAATTAAAGTAGAAGTTCCTACCCATGTAGCTGGAACCTTTGATTTTGCTTCTGGAGCCATCGTTTCCATGATTACTTCATTTGATGTTTGGGGAGCTAACCTGCCACGAATTGAAATTTATGGGACGAAAGGGTCCCTTAGTGTGCCTGATCCGAATACTTTTGGTGGACCAGTTAAGATTAAATTAGCTAATTCGGATTGGATGGAATTACCACTAACCCATGGTTATAGTGAGAATAGCCGTGGTCTTGGGGTAGCTGATATGGCCTACGCGATTCGTACTGGCAGGAAACATCGAGCAAATGGCGAATTAACTTATCATGTGCTAGAGGCGATGCATGGAATTCATGACGCCGCTAATTCAGGTCAGTATTATTATATGCAAAGTAGTTGCAGCAAACCAGAACCACTGAAACGAACTATTATACCATTTCAGGAAGTGTAAATCACAAACGGACTTGAGTTATAGAACCAAGTCCGTTTTTATATCAAAAAAGATTGTATCTTTGTTAATTTGGTTTAATATGCGTAGGAAATATCTGAATAGATTGTTACCATTGACTTATCAATGATTTGCCAGTAGTAAGGGGGAATATCTTATGTGTCAGGTCAAAAACTTTTGGCAGTTTAGCCTGGTTTGGTTTGTATTGCTATTTTGTTCTGTTTCTCCAGTGGTGATGGCTGACAATCATCAGGCTTCTTTTGCTCAAATTAGAGCTGCTGTTTTTCAATTAGTTGATGGCGAACCAGCCAGTAAACAGGCATCTATAGATTTTCTTGAGAAGCAAGGTGTAGCTGCTATCTCGTATTATGTACAAATTATGCAGGAAACTCAAGATAACAACAGTTTTGTTGGTTTGGAATTACTAAAGTTTACTGAGGCCTTTGGTGAGGCTGCTTTGCCGGTTATTGAACAAGGGTTAAAGGATAGTAACCCAGCAACCAGAAAACGAGCAGCACGAAATGCCTTCACTTTAGGTGAAAAAGCAGCTGATTTAGCGGATTCCTTAGCTTTAGTGGTGGCTAATAATCAAGAAGAAACTGATATTCGGATACAAGCTGCTGATGCATTACGGGCAATCAATACAGTTAATGATCAGGTAAAAAAGGGTATCGCTTTAGGATTTGGCGGTGATACTATGTTGTCTTGGCGTCTTTCCCAAGTAATTAGTCATCTCCAACTAACTAATGATCAGCTGCTTGCTGCCCTCTTGGAAGAGTTAGCTACGGGAGATAATACAAAGCAAGCATTAACTGCCATATCTCGGATTATTAATCAGACTGCATCTGCATTAGACCAGTTAGAAATGGCCTTTCCGAAGTTGCCAGATGAAATAAAGGTAGAACTATTAGCTATTATCGGTGATTATTATTCAGCAGCTACTGCAGCTAAAGAACGGATCGCTCAGTTTTTAGTTGAGACCGTAAAAAATGGTTCTCACTTCATTCAACAGCAGACGCTCTATTTACTAGGTGAAAAGGCTAAAGATGAGCCGCTAATTACCTCAGTGTTATTAAATCTGCAAAAAGTGAAAGGCTTTTCGCAAGAAATAAAAAATGAAATCTATTATGCTTTAGAGAAATCAGAGCCTGATAACCAAGAAACTATTTCACTATTTATTGAGCTTTTGACTGATCCTAGCAGTGATGTTGAGCAGCAGTTAATTGCCGCTCGGTATTTGGAAAAATGTAAAGCTGTTCCTTATGCTAGTTTATTATTGGTATTTGATAAACTAGGGCAATTCTCAGAAGAAGTTTTATGGCGCTTAAGCCCAATGTTTTACCATGCAGCTAAAGATAATCCAGCAGTTATAGAACAAATAAGTAAATTGGATAATCAAGAATATGCGGGAAGAATTCTAAGGGCTTTAGGTCACCTAGACCCATTAGAAATTGACTATGCCGCAGAAAAGTATGAGCGAGTGCCTGCTTTTCCTGGGGCTGAAGGATATGGAAGATATACTGTTGGTGGGCGCGGTGGAAAGGTTTATGTCGTAACTAATTTAAACGATAATGGTCCAGGCAGTTTAAGAGAGGCAGTCAACGCATCTGGTCCTAGAACAGTAGTATTTGCTGTATCGGGGAATATTATGTTAAAGGAACCTTTAGATATTACTAATCCATATATTACGATTGCTGGTCAAACAGCTCCTGGTGACGGAATAACTGTAGCAGGTGCTCCAGTAAATATTCGGGCTGATCAAGTAATTATTCGGTATTTGCGCTTTAGAATGGGTGATTATAATACTTTCGAAGCTGATACCATTGGCGGACGTGATATATCTGATGTAATTTTAGACCATATTTCCGCTAGTTGGTCAACCGATGAATGTGTTAGCTTTTACTTGACTAATAATCTGACTGTTCAATGGTCATTTATCACTGAAAGCTTACGCAGTTCAGTTCATGTCAAAGGCAATCATGGTTATGGTGGAATTTGGGGCGGCTTTTCCTCTTTTCATCATAATTTGCTAGCTCATCATTCTAGTCGTAACCCACGTTTTGATGCAGAACGAACTGTAGACGAACCAGCAACGGACATGCGTAATAATGTGATTTACAACTGGGGCTTTAACAGCACTTATGGTGGCGAAGGCGGTAATCATAATATGATTGCCAATTATTATAAACCAGGTCCAGCTACTGGCAAAGGTGCGGTTCATCATCGAATTTTAGATTTATCTAATGGTGGTCGTTGGTATATTGCCGATAACTATGTGGAAGGTTATCCAGAAATAAGTAAGAATAACTGGGCTGGTGGTGTCCAAATTCGGGTTGGTGTCTATTCTGAAGTCAAACAGGATCAACCATTTGATGTCCCTTATGTTACAACCCATACTGCAGAAGAAGCATATGAGTTGGTTTTAGCCCATGCTGGTGCTACTTTGCCAGCTAGAGATAGTATTGACCAAAGAATTGTGGAAGAAGTGCGCACTGGTACAGCAACTTATGGTGGATCTTACGGGGCAAAAACTGGTATAATTGATAGCCAAGAGGATGTAGGCGGATTAGTCTTCTTGCGAAGTTATTCTGCTCCGTTAGATAGTGATAGAGATGGAATTCCTGATTGGTGGATGATTAAATATGGTTTTAATCCAATTAATGGTTTGGATCCTGCAGGCGATCTTGATGGAGATGGATATACTAATCTAGAGGAATATTTAAATGGCACTAATCCTTTAAAGGCGGATCAACACTAGTAAATGAAAAACTGTCCATCAAGCCTTTGGCTTGTGGACAGTTTTTATGTCAATTTTAAGTTAGATTAACTTGTTCTCCACCTTTAATTTCCATAATTTTTCCGCCAACGCTTAACCAAACCGATTGCACCGAAGGGTTATAGACAAATTTCATGGAAGCGGCAAATTTTAATTGGTTCCAAGCATTTAAATAATCAACGATTTCAATATTAGTAGCATACCAAATATCATCTCGGTTACCAACTAACTTACAAAAATCCTCCATTAAATCCCAGTTTTGGTCGTTATCAAATTCATAACTGTGACCCCATACATACATTAAATATAAATATTGTTTCTTATGTAAGTTAACAAAGCGTTGACCTAGCTCCAATAAATTACGGTTATGATGACAGGTAGCTTGCCATTGGAAAAAGTCTTCTGGTAAACCAAAGCTATTGGTGGTTTCGACAACTCGAGCATACTCAAAACCTAAACATGGTAGAATTCGGCGAACAATTGGATCGTGAGAGCCATTAGGATAGGAAAGTCCGCGTACAGGATAACCAACAATATCTTCTAAACGCATGCGATCTTCCAATAGTTCTTGAACGATTTGCTCCTTAGGACATCTGGCTATTGTCGGATGAGTTAAAGTATGAGCTGAAACTTCATGCCCTTGGTATAACTCTCTGATTTCATGAGCTTTAATCCGCTCATCCCGTTCTAACAGACCAGAATTTAGATGGAAAGTTCCTTTAATCCCATGCCGATTAAAAATTTCAATTAGTTTGCGATCAGCAGTTTTACCATCATCATAACTCATGGTTAAGGCTTTGAACTTTCCACCAGGAAAACACTTCAGTATCTGCATTTGGCGACCTCTTTTCTAAAACATATTGATCAAGTTCTTGCTTAATTATAACAAATTTATTGGTTGATCATAAAGTGAAAGGTTGAAAATAATGATTGAATTTTTGCTCCGTCGGTTTGTGAAGAATTATGAAAACGTCAATAAGCCAAGTGTTCGCACAGCTGTTGGAAATTTAGCTAGTCAAACTGGAGTTTTCTGTAATTTATTATTGGTAATTGGCAAAATTACAGTTGGTTTACTAGCTAGTAGTGGCGCCATAATTGCAGATGGATTCAATAATTTGATGGATGCTGCTGGGGCTGTGATTACTCTTGTAGGTTTTCGCTTTGCTGCTAAAAAAGCAGATAAAAAGCATCCCTTTGGTCATGGACGCTTTGAATACTTTGCTGGGTTAATTGTAGCTGTTTTAGTATTGTTGGTTGGGTTCGAGTTGGCCAAAAGTGGGATTATGGAAATTATTAGGCCTACTGCTATAAATTTTAGCAGGATAATATTTTTAGTATTATTAGCTTCTATTTTGTTGAAAATATGGATGGCCTGGTTTTATTATCAACTTAGTCTCCGAATTGGCTCATCAGCATTAAAAGCATTATCAGTTGACAGTCGTAATGATGCTTTAATCACTACAGCGGTGTTGCTTACAACTATACTGGCCCATTACACTGGTATTAACTTAGATGGCTGGGCTAGTCTTGGCGTAGCTCTCTTTATTCTGTACAGCGGAGTGGAATTAATTAAAGAAACAGCAGACCCATTGCTGGGTCTTGCTCCTTCTCCAGAATTAGTGGAATATATTACTAGTAAAATTGTGTCTTACGAACATGTTCAAGGAATTCATGATTTACTGGTACATGATTATGGTCCTAATCGGCGTTATGTTAGTGTTCATGTAGAAATGCCTAGTGAACTGGACTCGGTAACAGCTCATGAAATTATTGACCGGATTGAACGAGATTTTTTAAAGAATGATCATATTCATATGATTATTCATAATGATCCGGTTGAAGTTGGTGAGGATTACGAGTATTAGTCGTCGTCGTTAGGATCATCGTCTTTATCGTCAATCTCCATTTCGATTTTGTGATAGCTTCCATCATTCAGTTTGTATTCTAATTCGAAATCTTCAATATCCTTTTGGTGAACACGCAGTTGATCCAATACTGCTTGTACTAAAGTGAGTGGTTCAGTTTGGTCTAAAGGAGGTAGTGAGCTAATTAATATTTCTACTTCCTGGCGGGCTTCGTCATCGTCCCTACGTTCATTTTCACGACGAACTGTGGCCCGGTTATTACCATGGTTGTCAGTCCAGTAGCTCATTTCAATTTCATCATCATTATTCAGCTCAACTTCCAGGTCAAACCTGACAACATTTTTCAAAGAATTTCCTCTATCTGCTGCCTGCGATTGATATAGTTCTGGTGATTTTGGATCTAAATCGGGTTCTGCTGGCTGCTTTTTTACTAAATAGTTGTTAGCACTGACTAAAACACCAAACAACAGGAGAATGATTATTATTGGTAAATACTGTCTGATTTTCATCCGTATCTTCTGCTCCTTTTCTCGGTTTCTATTATGTATTTTGTCCAAAAGGAGTAGATTAATAGATGTAATTTTTGCTTGAATGAGTAACTGTTGACAATTAGTTGCATTTAATTCTATAATACAGTATACCCCCATGGGGTAGAAATTTTAGGAAGGGTGCATTTTATGACCAAAAAAGTATATATTAACGGAATGAGTTGCCAAAATTGTGTTAGCCATGTTAAAGAAGCACTCCTGTCTTTAACTGGTGTGAAGACAGTTGAGGTAGATTTAGCTGGTAAATATGCTACGGTTGAGTTAACAGAAACGGTAGCAGATGACCAGATTAAACTGGTTATTGAAGATGAAGGATACGAGGTTGTTAGTATAGAGTCCCTTTGACGCAGTAATCAAAGGGATTATTTTATATCACCACGAAAGAAAGGGCTCAGTTTAAACCGGCTTTAAATGGTAACTAGTAATTTGTGGTATAATTTCAATAAAATAGGAGTGATAAAATGACTAAACCAATGGTAACAATTGAAATGGAAAATGGTGGGGTTATTAAAGCTGAATTATACCCAGCGATAGCTCCCAATACGGTAAATAACTTTATTTCACTAGTTAACAAGGGATATTATGATGGATTAATCTTTCACCGGGTAATTCCTGGTTTTATGATCCAAGGCGGATGTCCCGAAGGTACAGGAATTGGTGGTCCTGGTCATAGCATAAAAGGTGAATTTGCCAGTAATGGTTTTCCGAATAATTTAAAACATGAGCGGGGCGTTTTATCCATGGCTCGGACAATGGCTCCAGATTCAGCAGGATCTCAATTTTTTATTATGGTTGCCGATGCGCCACACCTTGATGGACAATATGCTTCATTTGGTAAAGTAACGGAAGGTATGGAGGTAGTAGATCAAATTGTTAATGTAGAACGTAATTTCCAAGACCGGCCCTTTGAGGATCAACGAATTGCAAAAATAACTGTGGAAACTTTTGGTCAGGATTATCCTGAACCTGAACGTGTTTAGTATTTAGGAGGAATAAATTTGAAAATAGTATTACTAGAGTCTCTAGGAATTACAGATGAAAAACTAGCAGCACTCACAGAACCATTTCTGCAGGCAGGTCATAGTTTTACAGCTTATACTAGGACAAGTGATCCAGAAATCTTGGTAAAACAGGCTCAAGATGCTGATATAATTGTTATTGGCAATATGCCATTAACCGGGGAAGTGATTTCCCGTTGTGAGCAATTAAAATTTATTTCTATTGTTTTTACTGGTTTTGACCATGTAGATATAGATCAATGTCGCAAACAAGGTGTGGCAGTATCCAATGCATCTGGTTATGCTACAGCTGCAGTGGCAGAAGCTACTATCGGCTTGATGATCAGTGTAATGCGGCGTTTTAAAGAAACTGAATTGCGCTGTCGAACAGGGGGTACCATGGAAGCTTTAGTTGGCCCTTTATTACATGGCAAAACTATTGGGGTAATTGGTACTGGCGCCATTGGATCGGCAGTAATAAAATTGTTGAATGCTTTTGGCTGTCGTGTTTTAGGTTACTCACCATCAGAGAAATCTCCTGAAGAAGTGCAGAAAGTAGGTTACGAGAAAGTTTCTTTAGAGTGGTTACTGAAAGAATCCGATGTTGTTACTTTACATTGTCCGTTAAATGATTCTACTCGTGGTCTGATTGGTGTTAAAGAAATAGCCTTAATGAAGGATAATGCTTACTTGTTCAATTTAGCCCGTGGTCCAGTAGTAGATAGTGCGGCTTTGGCTGATGCTTTAAATAGTGGTAAACTGGCTGGTGCTGGTGTGGATGTCTACGAGATTGAACCTCCCTTGCCGGAAGATCATGTATTGCTGCAAGCCAAAAATATTGTAACTTTACCGCACATTGCTTGGTGTTCGGAACAATCCTTAGAATGGCGGGCTGAAATAGCTTTTGCTAATATTAGCAAGTGGTTAGCCGGTAAACAACAGAACATAGTATAAAAGCACCCGCAAAGGGTGCTTTTTATTCTTGTTCAATTTGCCTAATTTTCATGGTTAAACCAATTCGTTCTTGTTTTAAGTCAACACTAAGTACTTGTACAGTAACGGCGTCCCCTACTTGTAATACATCTGTAGGATGACTGATGTATTTTTCACTGATCTCAGAAATATGAACTAAGCCAGCTTTTTCCACACCAATATCCACAAAGGCGCCAAAATCCACCACATTTTGGACACTACCTTGCAGAATCATTCCTGGTTTAAGGTCCTTTAAACTTAACACATCAGCTCTAAACAATGGTGCAGGCAGCTCATCACGGGGATCACGTCCTGGTTGAGCCAGGGAGCTTATAATATCACGGACAGTAGGTTCACCTGCCTCTAATTCCTTAGCAATTGCTGCCGGATCGAGCGTAGCTAACATGTCTTTGATTTCTGTCAGTTTGGTATTTAAATCCTCTGGCTGATAACCGATTTTAGCTAGAATTTGTTTTGCTAAATCATAGGACTCAGGGTGAACTGCAGTATTGTCTAAAGGATCATCTGCTTTAGCAATCCTTAAAAACCCGGCACATTGCTGGAAGGTTTTGGCCCCTAAACCTTTGACTTCCTTTAATTGAGCACGGCTTTGAAATTCGCCAATAGCTTGGCGGTGAGCTACAATTGCTTCCGACACAGATGGGCTAAGTCCTGAAACATAGCGTAATAAAGCTGGTGAGGCACTATTTAACTCCACGCCTACATAGTTTACACAACTTTCCACTACTTCACCTAAAGTTTTGGTTAAGGCTTTCTGATTCACATCATGTTGGTAAAGACCAACTCCTATGGAGCGAGGTTCAATTTTGACTAATTCTGCCAGCGGATCTAACACCCGCCTAGCAATGGAAACAGCTCCGCGCATAGATACATCTAAGTCAGGCAGTTCTTGACCGGCTAATTCAGAGGCAGAATAAACCGATGCTCCTGCTTCGTTAGTGACCAGATATTGCAAGTCTGGGTGGTACTCTTTAATTAACTCAGCAATCAATTTTTCGCTTTCCCGACAGGCAGTTCCATTACCAATGGTTACTAATGAAACATCATGCTTAGTAACTAATTGAGACAAAGTTTTTAAGGATTCATGCCATTGGTTTTGTGGTTCATGGGGATAAATAGTAGTAGTATCTAAAACGTCACCATAATGATTGATTACTACAATCTTACATCCAGTTCGGTAGGCTGGGTCTAAGCCGAGAATATTCCGATTGCGAACTGGTGCTTGCATTAACAAACTATGCAAGTTTTTAGCGAAAATGCTAATACTATGTTCTTCCGCCGTTTCCGTTAGGCGATTTCGAATCTCTCGCTCAATACTTGGTGCTAACAGTCTTTGGTAACTATCCTCGATCATTGCTTTTAAAAATGTTTGACTAGGTGAATTAGGCTTAGTAATCACCCTTTTCGCAATATTTTCCAGAATAATATCTGGCTCCATCACAATTTTAACCTTCAATGATTTCAAGCGTTCGCCACGATTGATAGCTAGGATACGGTGAGGAGGTATTTTATGGACGGGTTCGTTATAGTCGAAATACATGCTGAATTCCAGGTCTTGATCAGTAGGTTCTTTGTTGGCTAGTTCAGAAACAATTATACCTTGATGCCAAGTAAAGTGCCGAGCTAGTTCTCGAATTTTTGGATCATCAGATAAATATTCGGCTAAAATATCAGAAGCTCCTTGGAGTGCTTCTTCAATGGTAGGTACTTCATCTGTTAGAAAGGCAGCTGCCAGCTCTTGAATATCAGTATCAGTCTGAGCAAGAATTTGATCGGCTAATGGTTCTAAGCCTTTTTCTTTAGCGATGGAGGCACGAGTACGGCGTTTTGGACGGAAAGGACGATAAATGTCTTCTAATTGTTGTAAAGTGGTAGCTTGCTTAATTTGAGCCATAATTTCATCGGTTAGCTTGTCCTGTTCGGCGATTAAATGGGTAACTTCCTCTTTTCGAGCTACCAGATTCCTTAGGTAAGTCAGTCGATCAGCTAGATTGCGTAAAACTACTTCGTCTAATTCGCCAGTGGCTTCTTTACGATAACGAGCTATAAATGGGATGGTATTACCTTCGTCAAGCAGCTTAATAGTTTGTTCAACTTGGCTAGGACGAAGCTTGAGCTCTTCGGAAATTTGTTTAATTATATCCATGAAATTCCTCCTTTACATATTATTTATATCAATTGAGAAGGAAGAAGTAAAGAGAATGTGGAAAGAAAGTTAACTGGGGTGTTGGATTTGTTGATTGAGTATCGAACAGTTGCTGGACCTAGTGAGGTCACAGAAATAGAGAAAAAATCAAAGTTTATTGCTTATGTAGAACCAGTGGAATCTGTAGCAGAAGCTGAAGAATTTATTGCTCGTATTAGTAAGATGAATTGGGATGCCACTCATAATGTTTATGCTTATGTGATCGGTCCCACTGGCGAACAACAAAAATGTAGTGATGACGGTGAGCCTAGTGGCACTTCTGGGTTGCCTACCTTAGAAGCAATTAAGTCTTTAGAATTAGTTAATGTAGCAATTGTAGTTACTCGCTACTTTGGTGGTATTTTGTTAGGACGTGGCGGTTTAATTCGCGCTTATGGCGGAGCTGCTCGCTCAGGTCTATTAGCTGCTGGGATTGTTAAAAAAGTACCTCATCGTCAAGTATTTCTAACAGTTGATTACAGTTTATCTGGTAAAGTTGAAAATGATTTAATTAATTCCGGGATTGCTATTAGTGATACTAGCTATATGGCGGATGTTACTTATACTTTAAATGTTTTACCAGAAAGGCTAGATGAAGTAAAGCAGCGAGTTCAAGAATTAACAGCTGATCAATTTAAATGGTCTTTAGGGGAAGAGGTTTACCACACAATTAAGGTCAGTGAGTAGTTATAGATTGGTAGAAATAGTATTAGCTGTTTAACCTGGAACATAGTATAATTTAAGAGAAGGTAGATAGCTATTGGAAAAGGTGATTGAATGAAAAAACGGCTAACAATCACAGTATTGGTATTGTTAAGCTTATGTCTTAGCGGAACAGTAATGGCTGCTTTTCCTAAGGCAGTTGGGTATATTAATGATTTTGCAAATGTAATTGATAATAAAAGCAAAGCCGAGCTGCAACTGCTAACTGATGCTTTACGAGATGAACAAGGTGTTGAACTGGTTGTGCTAACGATGTCTAGTGTTCAGCCTTATACAGCTCGGGAGTATCGGACTTTATTGTTTGAAGAATGGGGAATTGGTGGTCCCGAAGATAGCGGTCTTTTAATCTTATTAGTGATGGATACTCGGGAAATCGAAGTTGAAGTAGGTTATGGTTTAGAAGGAATTTTACCTGATGGTAAAGTTGGAGCGATTTTAGATCAATTTGCCGTGCCTTATTTTCGCCAAGATAAATATGGGGCTGGTTTAGTTGAAACAACCAAAGCTTTTCGGGCAGAGTTGCTAGGAGAATCATTCCTATTGCCTAGTAAAAGTTCTAGTGCCGATTGGTTCAAGACGTTTATAATCTTTTTAGCGATTGCGATCTTTGTTTCAAAACAATCGCGACGTACTCCTCCTGGAGGGCCTTCAGGCAGATCTGGAACCGGTCGAAGAACTATTTATGTTTCACCACGTGTAGGCGGTGGTAGAGGCGGCTTTGGCGGTGGCAGCAGTGGAGGAGGTTTTGGTGGGTTTGGAGGCGGCCGCAGCGGCGGCGGTGGTGCTGGACGAAAATTTTAACAGTTAATGGAGGGTCATTGATGAAAAAAAGCTTAATTGTTTTAGGTGTAATTGTACTAGTTATTGTTCTTGTGGTTGGCTCTGGCATTTCTAAATATAATTCATTAGTAACCATGGAAACAGCAGTTGATGCAGCTTGGGCGCAGGTTGAGAATCAGTTGCAGCGTCGAGCAGATTTAATTCCGAATTTAGTGGCAACGGTTAAAGGTTATGCTAGTCATGAGGAACGGATTTTTACAGAAATTGCCGATGCTCGCAGCCGACTATTAGCTGCTGGTACAACTGAAGAAAAAATTGAAGCCAGTCAAAATCTAGAATCTACTTTAGGTCGTTTATTAGCTTTAAGTGAGAACTATCCTCAGTTAAAAGCCGATGCTAGCTTCATTCGTTTGCAAGATGAATTAGCTGGCACAGAAAATCGGATTAGTGTAGAGCGGATGCGCTACAACACTGCTGTTCAAAACTGGAACGCACAAATTAAAAGATTTCCTACAGTAATTATTGCTAATATGTTTGGTAAAGAAGTACGGCCATTCTTTGAGGCAGCACCTGAAGCGCGTGAGGTTCCAAAAGTAGAGTTTTAAATACAAAAGAAGAAGAGCTGGGGACTCCCTAGCTCTTCTTGTTACTATCTTCTTTTTCTTGAATTTGTTCTTTGTTTTCTAAATTACTTTGCTTAGCTGGATAATAGCGATCAAAATCATAATTGTAATCATAATGTTCATACTGAAAATCATAAATGCAATAAGGATCGTATAACAACATAACTCACTCCTAAGAAAGCCTCAAGATACTGTATTACTTCTAGGAGTGAATTGTTCATTTATTGAGCTAAAAAACTTTCTATGTCTAATACGGTATCAGGAACAATTAGTCCGGTTTGTTCTTTTAGTAATGATAAGTCTTGTCTCGGCATTTCAGTAACGAGATATTTTAATACCTTTATTGATTCCTCAGGATGTTTAGTGGCAAAGAATATATGGAGCGTTCTTAGCTTTGATGGATGTTCCACCCCGTAATAAGGCTCCTCTTCTATACCTAAAGGATAAAAAGCATCTAGATTTAAGAAAGTTTCATATCGGTTATAAGGCAAACTAAAAATATCTGGAGCATCTCCCGCAGCTGCCCGCACCATTAGTTGTTGTTCTAACAAGGTCACAGAAGTTGTTTGAAGCACAATATATATATCTTCACTAGTATTATTAAATTGGTCAACTATCCGGTTTAACTCTTCAACTTCTTCTAAACCAGCTTCGATTAGGGCAACTACTTTAGTTCGACCAGCAGCTGGATCAGGTGGTTTAGGCCAGAAAATCATTGTAAGAATAATAACAAGAGCAACTGTGATACCAGCATAAATATACTTACGTGGAATACTTGGTGGTGGTCCATCACCTTTTGGGCTAGTATCAATAACAGTTTTAGCAATTTGCGGACAACCATACCTACCACATCCACCTTGAGCTTTCCAGCAATCGACGTGATGTAGTTGATGGCAGCGGGGACATTCAACGATTTCGTCGTTTTCGACAAACTTTTCTTGACATTTAATGCATTCTTTGCCAATATGACGTGACTCAGAATCGAGGATAACAATTTGTTCAGATTTTCCCATTAAGTTCACCTCCATATCCGTGATAGCTTGTCTTATAATAATTATAACATAAATATATTACGAAAGTATCAAGTAAAAAAGAGAGGGAGATAACCATTAAAACCGTAGAGATTTACACCGATGGCGCTTGTTCTGGCAATCCTGGTCCTGGAGGCTGGGGAGCTGTTTTAATTTATGGTGATCAAATAAAAGAAATTAGTGGTTCGGCAGAAAATACCACTAATCAAAGAATGGAATTACAGGCAGCTATCGAAGCTTTAAAGTTATTAAAAGAACCATGTCAGGTTAATCTGTATTCTGATAGTGCGTATTTAGTTAATGCTTTTAATCAAAATTGGCTAGCGAGCTGGCAGAAAAGAAATTGGTTAAATTCTAAAAAAGAACCAGTAAGTAATCGTGATTTATGGGAGGAGCTTTTAGCTTTAAGTCAAATTCATAAGATCAAATGGATTAAGGTAAAGGGTCACAGTAACAATCAATGGAATAATCGTTGTGATCAATTGGCCACATCGGCAATTAAGCATAGCTAGCCTTACAATGAGTAGAGAATAGATAGGGGAGAAAAGACGTGAAAGCAGTATTTCATCGAGTGGCTATATTTGGGGTTGGATTAATTGGCGGTTCATTAGGAATGGCCATTAAAAAACACGGACTTGCTGAACAAGTAATCGGTTTTGATATAGATCAAGCTAATTTACAATTAGCGGTTGAATTGCAAGCTATTGATCAGGGGTTTGTGCAGGTCGAGCCGGAGCAGTTAAGTGAAGCAGATTTAGTTGTATTAGCAGCACCAATAACTGTTAATCTCAATATCTTAAAAAGTATTAAAGCTTATTTAAAGCCAGAAGTAATCATTACTGATGTAGGAAGCACCAAAGCAGATTTTGTGAAAGCTTGCGAGGAATTGTTAACAGAGGAGCATCATTTTGTTGGTGGACATCCGATGGCTGGTGCAGAAGTTGCTGGAGTGCAAGGAGCAGATCCTTATTTATTTGAAAACGCCATTTACATATTGACTCCAACCGAACGCACTAAACAACACGTAACAATTAAATTACAGTATTTCTTTGAAAAGATAGGTGCAAGGGTAATGCTAATTGATCCAATAGAGCATGATTTATTAGTGGCCTCCATTAGCCATTTGCCGCATTTAATTGCTTCAACTTTAGTGAATACTGTAGCCAGTATGGAAGAAGATCATCCTTTAGCCTTGGTCTTAGCTGCAGGCGGTTTTCGTGATACTACCAGAATTGCCTCTGGTGATCCAAGCTTATGGAAGGATATCTGTTTCAGTAATCGCGAGCAATTATTAAAAATGATTCAGCTATTTAAAGAGCAGCTGCTAACCTTGGAAAAACAACTGGCAGCTAGTGAAAGGGATGAGTTTGAGGCGAGTTTGGCAAAGGCTCAGAAAACTAGAGCAAAAATTCCAGCGAAGATGAAGGGTTACTGGCCATTTTTAGATGAAATTATCGTTACTATTCCAGATCGACCAGGTACCATAGGACAAGTAGCCGCTATTTTAGGCGAACAAGGCATTAATATTGATGATATTGAAATTTTACGGGTTAGAGAAGGAGAAGGCGGCTCCCTTCGCTTAGGCTTTGCTACTATGGGTGCCGCAGATAAAGCAATAGAGATTTTAGCCAAACATGATCTGGTAGCCCGCAAACGTCTCGGCAGTTAGACAAGCTCAGCCAAGACAGTTGGATCTTGTTCGGTTTTGCTGACTTGATCTAAGATAGCTTGTGCTTTTGCTGTACCAATTTCTTGTAGAGCCCAAACTGCTGTGGCTCTGACCATTGGTTTTGGATCAAGAACACTTTTGGCTAACTCATCAATGGCTTCTGTGGTCTTTAAGTTGCCAGCGACGATGGCTGCATTGCGCTGAATAATTCCGCGGCCGCGCCAAGCC
This sequence comes from Bacillota bacterium, assembly GCA_012521185.1. Taxonomy (GTDB): domain Bacteria; phylum Bacillota; class Limnochordia; order Darwinibacteriales; family DTU012; genus JAAYMV01. The sequence continues at coordinate 22,761 of JAAYMV010000005.1, read as the reverse complement.
AGGGCAGTTTTACCAAAACGCTTTTTAAATTCTCGATTAGAAATATTTAAGAGTGGTATTACCAGAATACTAGTTCCTTCTATTGGTTGGAAAAAGTCATGATTTGGACTAATTGTCTTTTGATTTTCTGGACAAACTTGCTGACAGATGTCACAACCCCATAATTTTCGGCCTATTTTATTTCTTAAATGGCGGGGAATGATCCCTTTCATTTGGGTTAAGTAGGAAATACAGATCTGGGGATTGATCTGATAGGGGGCAAATAGAGCTCCCGTTGGACAAGCTTGAATACAGCGATTACAATCGGCTGGACATTTTGACTGTAAGGGTTCGGGATTAGTAGTTGGTAATTCTTGGTCGATTAAAATGGTCCCAAGAAAAATCCAAGAACCTAAGTTTGGTGCAAAGACACAGCAATTTTTACCTAACCAACCTAGCCCAGCCCTTAAGGCAATAGCTCGATCGATTAAAGGTGAAGTATCTACCGCTATTTTATATTCCTGAACTTGGAACTTTTCTTGCAGCCAGAGGGCTAATTGATTGAGTAAAGCAGGAAAAACATGATGGTAATCTTCTCCCCAGGCGTATCGGGCTAAAGTACCTGATAAGGGTTGGATTTTTGGTCTTACGGTTTCATAGCCTAAAGCTACACTGATTAGTGATTTAACGGTAGGTAATAAGTGTTTGGGATTAATGCGTAACTCTAAGTCTTGTTCGGCGAATTCTGGATAGAGATTGGATTCTTGCAGTTGGGTAAGCTGATGATATGCTTCAGGAAATGGTTCGGCATGGGTGACTGCTATAACATCTAAACCAAGTTCTTGCGCTTTTTTTCTAATAAGCTCCATACGAATTCACCTCCATAAAAGAATAGTGGGCTGCAGGCAGCCCACTAAAGATTCAGTATTAATCTGCAGATTCAACAGATACTACTTCTGGAATTTCGTGCTTGATAATCCGTTCGATACCATTTTTTAAAGTGATTTGAGACATTGGGCAACCAACGCAAGCACCAGTTAAGCGTACAGTAACCACATTATTATCATCAATACCTACTAATTCAACGTCACCGCCATCCATTTGGATTTGCGGACGAATTCTATCTAAAACACTTTGAACTCTTTCTTTGATTGAACTCAAGAAAGGCACCTCCTCTAATAAATATAAGTATGATTCTTAGTATACACCTTTTAGTTATTATTTACAACTACCAACGGACATACTATGGTTATACTAACTAAGTAGGTAATCAATGGTCTAAAGGGTATTTCGTAAGCTTGGGCAGGACATCGTTAAGTTATGGTTAAATATTACTAGGAGAGGGGGATTTTGTTGACCACAACATCAACGTATCGGGAATACCGGGGATTGATTTTAGATCCTTTTCAGCGTGAAGCCTTAGCATATATTGACCAGAATTATTCAGTATTAGTAGCAGCGCCAACTGGAGTTGGAAAAACTTTAGTGGCTGATTATGTGATTGAAAAAGTTTATAAAGAGGGCGGTCGGGCAATTTATACTGCTCCCATTAAAGCCTTAAGTAATCAGAAGTTTAAGGAATTTAAAGCCCATATTGGCGAATCAGCAGTAGGTATTTTAACAGGTGATGTAGTGATCAATCCTGATGCGCCAGTTTTAATTATGACAACGGAAATATTTCGCAATCTCTTACAGCAATCACCAGAGCGGGTAGCTGATGTTCGCTATGTAATATTTGACGAAATTCATTATATTGATGATCCGCAGCGAGGTAGTGTTTGGGAAGAAAGTTTAATTTTTATGCCTGATCAAATGCGGTTTCTTGGGCTAAGTGCAACTATTCCAAATGTAGAGCAGCTTGCTCAATGGATTTCAGGTATTCAGAAAAAAGAGGTCAAAATAGTTACTCATTTTGAACGAGTAGTTCCCTTAGAACATTATGTTTACGAAAAAAGCATCGGCATTACTACGATGAAGCGAATTAAGAAGCATTACCGGAAAATGGCTAGTAGATTAAGAGATGTAGATTACAAGGAGTTACCGAAACTAGAATCTACTACTCATTTAGACTTAATCGAAGAAATTAAGGACGATTATCTGCCTTGTTTATTTTTTACTTTTAGTCGGAGAAAAGCGGAAGCTAATGCAATGGAGTTAGGTGAGCATTATGATTTTCTGAGTTCTGAAGAACGGCAAAAGGCGCAGCAGATTATTGAGCAAGTTGCCCAACGCTATCCACAAATTACTAGTGAACGGTGGAATAGTTTAATATACTTATTGTCTCGGGGTATTGGTTACCATCATGCTGGGATGTTGCCAGCCTTAAAGGATGTGGTGGAAGAATTATTTACTCATCGTTTAATCTATGTCTTATATTGTACAGAAACCTTTGCAGTGGGATTGAACTTTCCATGTAAAACTGTTTGTTTTGATTCCAGTACAAAATGGGATGGAGTTTCTTTTCGGCCACTAACTAACCGAGAATATTTTCAAATGGCTGGTAGAGCTGGTCGCCGTGGGATTGATACAGAAGGTTTTGTCTTTTCTTTAATTGACTTAAACTACTTTAATCCCCAAGAGTTTCCTAGTATGAAAGAGGCTGACTTAGAACCGCTTCAAAGTCAATTTGCTTTGACTTATAATTCGATTTTAAATTTAATTAAGAATTATGATGACCAACAAATTTATCGAATTCTAGGACAAAATTTTGCTACATATCAAGCTTTAGATGAACGGAAGCGAGTTCAACAACAAATAACTAATTTGAAAGCAGAATTAGGCAGTTATTGTCCCCATATGGATTTGGAAAGTTGTCCAGTAATTTATAATCGGAAAAAGCTGCAGCTGCGACAATTGGAAAAACAACTAGGGCGGGAGCGTAGTAGGCGTAATATCCGTCGCTTGAAACAGCAAATTGCTAGTTTGCGCAAATCATTGGTCAATATTAAGCCTTATCCTTGTTCTCGTCAAGACCAAAAACAGTGTCGTATGGACAGCAAGAGTTATCGTAGATTAGTGAACCGCTATCAACGACTAGTGAAGCGGGAAAAACAATTGGATCCTCAAGAAAAATATTATGAAGAATTTCAGGATAAAAAAGCCTTACTAATTTCTTTAGGCTATATGGAAGGAGATCATTTAACTGCTGCTGGTGAATTTGCTAGTAAGATTCATGGACAAGAATTATTGGTAACTGAACTGTTTATGGATGGCTGGTTCCATGAATATAGCATTCCAGAGTTAAATGCTTTAGCAGTTGCCATTGGCTATGAGCCGCGTAAAAGCGAAACCAAAGTTAAACATAAACTAAACTTCTCTCCGATCTATAAAACAGTTTTTAAGCTTAGTAAGATGGAAGAGCGGTTTTTAGGATATTCTACGGTTGAATTTAATGATCACATTGCTCAGTTAGCATATCGCTGGTCACATGGGGAACCGTTTGAAAACCTAATGGAAGCAGCCTCAATTGATGAAGGAGATATAGTATTTGCTTTTCGCCGGGGAATCGATTTACTGAGACAAGTGCGAAATGCTATCGTGGACGATGACTTTTTACGTGGTAAGTTAGTGGAATGTATTAATAAAATGGATCGAGATCAGGTTTCGATTTGGTTATAGCAAATTATCCCTGATTATTGTACAATAGACAATTAGGGGGTAATAGCTATGAAATATGGATTAGTTGCATTAGATATTGATGGAACATTGTTAGATTCAAATGGAGAACTATCTGCTCGAGTTCGGAGAACAATTAAAGCAGTAATTGATAGAGGTGTAATGGTTACTTTAGCAACCGGTAGAAGAATTTCTAGCACTTTGCCATGGGCGAAGGCTTTAGGCATTGAAATTCCCTTAGTTGTTCATAATGGAGCGGTAATAGTCTGTCCTAAAACTGAAAAAATTCAATTACAAAAAGGTATTCCAGTAACTATTGCTCAACAGATTCATACTGATTTGTTAAAGCGTAAAGTTCCTCACTTAGTATATAAAGGTGAGGATCATGGTGATACAGGTTATTTACCAACAGAATTTAATAGTCGAAGTCGGGCATTGTTCCTTGAATATATTGACGATCATATTCAAAATGTGGAGCAAGTATATTTTTCAGAACCAGTGATTAAGATTTCTGCTTTAGGTGAAACCAAGCAGATAATGGCTTATTTAGAACAATGGCAAGCCGACTATGGACAAGATACTAGTTTAACGATTTATAATTCCGTAGATTATAGTGGAGTAGATTTTATTCCGCCAACTTGCTCTAAGGCCACAGGTATTAAACATGTGGCAGAACAATTAGGTTTATCTATAGAACAAGTGGTAGCAATTGGTGATCAAGCAAATGATCTAGAGATGATCAAAGCAGCTGGACTGGGAATTGCCATGTATAATGCTCCGCAGGAAGTAAAAGAAGTAGCGAAATATGTTACTTCTTCCAACGATCAGGATGGTGTTGCACAAGCATTAGAAGATATTTTCCTGTAAATTACAGGAAGGAGTGAGAAATGATGAAAACCTTAGCTCTCGTTCCTCACCAAGCATTAGCTCGGAAATGGCGACAATCTTCGATAAGTTTAGAAAGAAGATTGTTGCCTTTTTCCATTGCTGGCTTAGTTTCACACCTATTAAAGGAACAAGGATTTCCCTATCGAGCTAGCTCCTTATTAGAAGAAGTGGCTCTTTGGGAAGCCGTCTGGCAATTAGCTGATCAACTAGAGTATTTTTCGCCGCTTGTTAATTTTCCAGGATTTGTTGAAGACCTTCATCGTTTGTTTACTAGCCTTAACAGTAAGGATCTGACCATTGAACAATTACCAACAGAACAGCAGCAAGAAATAGCAACAATTTATCAGCAGTATCAAGCCAATCTTGTTCGAGCTCGGGTCTTAGATCTTCCAGCCCAAATCAGTCAGGCAATGAAATACTGGCCAGAATCTCAATTAGCTAAAGAAATCGACACGGTAGAAATATACTATTTAGGTAATTTATCCCAATTGGAAAAGGAATTTGTCCAATTAATCTGTGAAGATAAACAAGTAATCAAGAAGCAGTTTTCTGATACGCCAGGTTTAGTTACAGGGTTAGTAGCTAAAGACCCAAAAGCAGAGGTTCAAGCAGTGGCTGAGCAAATTGTTAAGCTGTTAAAATCTGGGATTGAGCCAAATCAGATTGGTGTTTCTGCGCCTCGGTTATCAAATTACTTGCCAATGATCATACAAGTGTTTTCCGTCTATAATATTCCTTGGACATTGCCAAATAACTCATTAGCTGATACACCCTTAGGTAAAACTGTAACAGCTTTGCTGCAGGTGCTTGGGGGCAAATGTACTAAACAAGAATTAAAACAGTTAATCGCTGTTGGTTGGGGCTTACCGCTAAAGCTATCAGTAGAAGAGCGACGTGCGTTTAAATTTGCTCCAGAATCGCTAGCCGGGTTGTCTGCCTGGAAAAGACAGTTAGAACTCTATCCTGGCTGGCAAGAATTATTAACTATCCTACTGGAAGTTAATGTAACTGGCAAAAAATTGATTAAAAATTTTGCTACAGTCTTGTTTGAAGTCTTGGAGAAGTTTGACGTTCAGCAGTGGCCTGCTGCAGATGAGTTAGCCTGGGCCGTTCATAAACAAGCCTGGGATGGTCTGCATCAAGCTTTGCGAGGGTTAAGCGAAGGGCGGCAGTTTGTTAGCATTCAACAATTTGCCCAGTTATTGCAAAATGCAATGAATAGTTATTTTCTGCCTCAACCATTAACTTTCCAACAGCAGGTAAATGTAACAGCCATGGAACAATTGGTGGGAATGGATCAATATTGTATTTTCTTGTTAGGTATGACAGAAGATAGTTTTCCTAGCAAGATTAAGCGTGATTGGTTAACGCAACAAATACAAACCGATCATAGTCTAGACTTGTATGACCAAATCTTACGTTCCGCAGTCCAAATTCAGCTATCGTATCCAGAAACAAATCTGGATAATAGTGTAAATATAGCTTCACCAATTTTTCCAGAAGAACATGAACACTTTGAAGCAGCTCCAACTATTATTATGCCAGGAAGTTTTGGTGATTATCCTGCTGGGCAACTAGCAGAGACAGAGATTATTGAAAGAATTATTCAACGGTATCAGCAGAAGTCATTATCAGTCTCTAGATTAAATCTTTATGCTACTTGTCCTTATAAATTTTTTTGCGCAGAACTATTAGATTTAACTGCAGGACAAGTCGAGGAATTAGAGATTACTGCTCTAGAAGAAGGCAACTTACTGCACTTAGTTTTAAAGCTATATTGGGAGCAACAAGGAAGAATACCGATTCAAGAAATTTTGGAGCAGGTTTACTTAGAGCACAACCACTATTTGACGCGACGGATTCGGAGAATGATTGATAAATTTAATCAACAAGATATTGAGTTAGTTAACAGTAGTGAATTTTATCCACGGTATTTAGAACAAAGCTTTGATAACTTAAAGATTACCAGCCCAACAGGTAGTATTAGATTACGTGGAGTAATAGACCGGATTGATCTAAATAGTGACGGCGAATATGTAATTTACGATTACAAATCTGGTGGCAGTCCTTCGACGACGGAAATCATAGAAGGCATTGATATCCAGTTACAAGCTTATACTTTAGCAGCTGCTAATATTATCACAGATGGAAATTTGGTTGGAATCGGTTTTTATACATTGAGGGACGGCAAGCGAAGTGGTTTATGGTCTAAAGACCATAATCGGAGGTTAGGCATAAGAGGTGGTAGGGCAGTTTTAGAGCCAGACCAATGGCAAAATATTACTAATGACTTTATGATGACCCTAAGCAATTATGTATCCCGTATTTTTGCTGGCGATTTTCCGATTGAACCGCAAAAAAAGGGAGCTTGTGATTATTGTGACTTTCGGGTTATTTGCCGGAGGGAGGGGTAGCTGTGGGCTTTAAACCAACACCAGAACAAGCGGAGGCTATTTCAATTATTGATCGTGACCTGATGGTAGTTGCTGGTGCAGGTTCTGGGAAAACTAAAGTATTAGTTGAACGTTATGTTAATTTAGTAGAGCAAGGCTTTAAGTTAAATCAAATATTAGCAATTACCTTTACCCGTAAAGCAGCCTTGGAAATGAAAGAACGAATTCGCCAAACTTTACCAGATATGGAACAGGCACAAATTTCTACGATTCATAGTTTTTGTCAAAAGGTAGTAGCTGATCATCCCTTGCAAGCTAAAATCGATCCTCATTTCCGGATGTTTGAAGAATGGGAAAGTAAGGCGTTATTAAAGCTGATTGCCATGGAAGTAGTCACCCAGGCTTTACAGCAGGGTGATGAAGAAATTCAAATGTTACGTGAAGAATACCGACAAACGAAGGATTTAGTTGCTTATTTAGTTAATATTTATCAGCTAATGATTAGTAAGGGGGCTGATTGCTTTACCGTTGATATTCAGGAGCATGATTTAGAAAGGCTAGGACGAGAAGTTACAATTCTGCAGCAAGAATTAGCAATCGAAATTGACCAGTGGCTGCCATGGGTAAAGACACAAAAATTATCAGCCACTAAGCTGCAAGTTGTACAGCAAATTGAGGAACTTTGGTCTACACATCAAGCTGCATTTAACGACCTAGAATTGGTCATGAAAAAAGAGCTAATTGAAGCTCTAGCCAGTCTGTTTGGAGGTCGATGGGCGAAAGAGCTAGCAGACCAGGCTAAACATTTGAAAGAACTATGCTTGGAATTAAAGCAAGGCATTACTGATTTGTTAGGCATTCATCAACTAAGACCAATTGGACGAGTCTTGGAAACCATTCATGAGCATTATACCAATCGGAAACTAGCTCAAGGTTTATTAGATTATGATGATTTAGAGCGGATTGCAGTACAGTTATTAAGTATACCAGAAGTCCGCGCCACTTATGACTTTAAACATATCTTACTGGATGAAGCACAAGACACTAATGAACGGCAAAAGCAATTAATAGACCTGCTTTGTGCAGATCCGGATGTCAAATTATTTGTTGTTGGTGATCCGAAACAATCAATTTATCGTTTCCGTGGTGCAGAAGTTGAAGTTTTCTTAGAAGCTGGCGAGAGCATTATTAACTCTCAGGGCAAAAAGATTTTCTTAAAGGATAATTTTCGTTCCCGGCCAGAGCTGGTGAATTTCACTAACCATGTTTTTGAGAAAATAATGGCTGATGACCGGATTGAATACGAGGCTAGCAGGCCTTTTCGCGAAGCTTGTGGCCGGCCGGCTGTTGATTTATTAGTCACGCCAAGGGGAGATCGTTCCTTAGGTGAAGGGCGCCAGGAAGAAGCAGCTCAAATAGGTGCTTTAATTCGTGAATTGGTGGAACAGGAAGGCTATAGGTATTCAGAGATCACAATTTTATTCCGGGCGATGACTAATGTAAAAATTTATGAAGAGGCTTTGCAGCTAGCGGGAATTCCCTTTGTTAATTTAAGCGGTCATGGATTCTATGATAAAAACGAAATTCAAGACTTGCTAAACTTCATTCACTGGTTACAAGATGCTGATGATTTAGTGAGTAAGATGGCTGTTTTAAGATCTCCATTTTTTGGCTTATCAGATCAAGGGCTGTTTTGGTATCAGCATGGGCAGCGAGAAAACCTTAATCAGCTGGACAAAGATAAACTAGTTCGGGCTTACCAGTTGTATCCGATGCTGCAAAAAGCTTTAGTAACCTTGCCGGCGCCGCAGTTTCTGGAACAACTGTTAAAAACCACAGATTTTTATGCTAATACAGCGGTTTTGCCTTTAGGTCAACAACGAATCGCCAATATAGATAAGTTTGTTGATACATGTTGGCAATTATGGAGTAAAGGCTATATTCATATGGAAGAACAGTTAGCTTATATTTTGGACGCTATTGAACATGAAGGACGTGAAGGCGAAGCTCGCCTAGATAATGAAACAGCGGATGTGGTAACTTTAATGACAATCCATGGCTCGAAAGGCTTGGAGTTTCCAGTAGTAATTTTGGCTGATTGTAGCCGCGAAAGAACAAATCGGTTTGGCAGTTTATTGTATCGCAAGGATGAAGGTTTAGCTATAAAAGATACTACTCGTTATCAAAAGGTTAAGGAACTAGAATTGGCTGAAGAAATCAATGAAGATAAGCGGTTACTTTATGTTGCAGTTACTCGAGCTCGGGAACGGTTAGTGTTATCTGGAATCGGAACCAAGGAGGAGTTAAAGGTAGAAAGACCTTTGCATGAATTAGTTTCTTGGTGGGAATGGATCTGGGCTAGCTTGCCCCAAGATAAACAGGAGCTTTATCGAGTAAGAACTTTAGCCGTAGCTGAACAAGTGGAAGCTGCCCCTGCAGCTCAGACAGCTGCATCCAATGATTTATCTGTACCAATAGTAATTAATAACCTGCCTCCGAAATATGACATAAGTAGTTTTTCGGTAACCTCCTTAATGATTTATGCCCAATGTCCACGCCGCTATTATTATCGATATATATTGCGCGTGCCAGAAGAACAAGCTGCTAGCAATGGTCAGCGGCTAGCTAGTGAATTAGGGCCGTTAGAACGAGGTAACATTGTTCATCGTGTTTGTGAACATCTCCGTCCAGAACAGGATCTTGAACAATTGTTAGACTGGGCAATTAGCATGGAAGGTTTAAGCTTGCAACAAGCAGAACGACAGGAGCTATGGGAAATAGTTAATCGATACCTAAACAGTGCTTATTATCAAGATGCTAAAATAAAACAGATAAATCATGAAGTCGAGTTTACGGTACCAGTGGAAGAGCAATTTTTGATTACAGGCGCAGTTGATCAAATAGTAGAGGATAAAAATGGAATTACCATAATGGATTTAAAAACAAATTATATTACTGCAGAACAAGTACCTGAAGTGGCTGCTAGTTATTATTGGCAATTACGAATTTATGCTTGGGCGATTAATAAATCCTTTGGTAAACCAATTAGCAAAACCATGCTTTACTTTTTATTTCCAGATGTAATTCATACAGATGAAGATGCTCACTTATTAATTCCTGAGACAGAAGAATGGCTGCGTAACACTTGCCAGCATATTCAACAATGTGCTGCTCATGGCGGTGAAGGATTTCCGATGATCGATGATTGTACATTTTGCGGTTATAATTGTCGCCAATTAGGGAAAGCCCAAGAGAATTTTGTTAATTTATTGGCAGGGTTGGGCAAGCTAAGCTAAATGGCGGAGTCTGACAGATGGAGGGATATTTATGGAACATATTCAGCTGGGAGATGGTATTAATCTCTATTTGTACGAAACAAGCCAATTTAAGACCATCACCACTAAAGTTTTTGTGCAAGAAGAACTATCAAAGGATAAGGTATCAGCTACTGCTTTGATTCCCATGATTCTGCGTCGGGGAACTAAGAGCACTCCGACTACCTTGGAGCTCGCCCGAAAAATGGAAGAACTCTATGGCTCGGCTATTGACGCTGATATTATTAAGATTGGCGAAAAACAAATTATCGAATTTTATTTCGATATGGTATCGCCTAAGTTATTGCCCAACGGGGAACAGATTTTAGCTGAAGGTTTGCGTACCTTTGGAGAACTGATTTTAGATCCAGTCCGCGAGGGACAGGGCTTTAATCAACAGTATTTTGCCCAAGAACAATTCAATTTAAAAAACTTGGTGGAAGGTTTAATTAATGAAAAGCGTTCCTATGCTTATCAAAGAGCACTGCAGCATATGTGTAAAGATGAACCCCATGGTATCTATAAATATGGTGATACACAGCAAATTAAGGAACTAGTGAACGAAGAAGTCTTTGAGCATTACCAACAATTGATCCGTTCTAATCCAGTCGACATTTTTATTGTTGGTGAGGGAATTTCGCAAATCCCGGAATTAATCAAAGAATGGAGCTGGCACCGTTCTAATTTACGACAGCTTAGGCCGGCAATTGTGAAAGATGCTGGTCAGGTTCAAGAAGTTTTTGAAACTAGAGATGTTCAGCAAGGGATATTAGTAATGGGATACCGGGCCAATCAGAATTATTTAGATCCTAATTATTACAGCTTAGTAGTAGCGAATGCAATATTAGGAGTCTTCCCCCATTCAAAACTGTTTATTAATGTGCGGGAACGAGCTAGTTTAGCGTATTATGTAGGCTCTAGCTTAGATGGCAGTAAGGGAATTATTACAATTTCTGCGGGAATTGATCCAAGTCAGTATGACAAGGCGGTAGAGATTATCAATGCTCAGATTGGTGAAATGCAAGCCGGCAAAATTACCCAGGACGAATTAGAACGGACTAAAATTGGTTTAATCAGTGGTATGCAAACAATGGCGGATAATCCAGCTTCCATTATTGATCGAAATGTAATAGGTGTTGTTCATGGGCAATTACGTTCTTTAGAAGAAGTTATTGGAGAAATTGAAAAGGTTACTCTAGAGCAAGTGCAAGCAGCTGCAAATCAGATTAAATTAGATACAGTTTACTTTTTATCGGGAATGAGAGGTGATCTATAATGGAAGTTGTTAAAACAACCACTGGCGAACAGTTATATCAAAAGGTATTAGACAATGGCTTGCGGGTTTATGTTATGACTAAGCCTGGTTTTCAGAAAAAATATGCTGTGTTTTCTACAAAATATGGATCCTTTGATTCCAAATTTAAACTGAATAATGAAATCATTGAAGTACCTGATGGAATCGCTCATTTTTTGGAGCATAAGTTATTTGAAGATCAAGAAATGCATGTCTTTGAGCGCTTTGCTCAGTATGGAGCTTCCGTGAATGCTTATACCAGTTATACAATGACATCCTATTTATTTTCCACTATTGAATACTTTGACGAAGCATTTCAAGAATTATTAAGTTTTGTTCAAAAACCGTATTTCACTTCAGAAAATGTGGAGAAAGAAAAAGGGATTATTGAGCAAGAACTGAAAATGTATGAAGACCATCCGGATCGAAAAATATATAATAATCTATTGGAAGCACTTTATCATGTGCATCCAATTCGCATTGATGTAGGCGGAACAGTAGAGTCAATTCAAAAGATCACCGTGGATTTACTAAATATGTGTTATGAAACCTTTTATCAGCCAAGTAATATGGCAGTATTTGTAATTGGTGATTTAGAGCCGACTAGAGTATTTGACCTGGCTGCAGAACATACAGTTAACTGGTTCTTTAAGTTCCAGGAAATACAGCGGATTTATCCAGAAGAACCAGTCGAAATTTTAAAACCAAGTGTTGAGGAACGATTAAGTGTTTCTCGTCCCCGGTATTATCTAGGATTTAAAAATCAGCCTTACAATGCTGGCCGAGCATTAATGAAACAACAACTAGCCATGAGTATGATTTGGCGAACAATAGCTGCTAGAAGTTCACCAGTTTACCAGGAATTATACAGTTCCGGTTTAATTGATGAATCCTTTGGCGCCAGTTTTTCAGCTACTCCTGAATATGCATTATCAATTGTTGGCGGTGAGACAGATCAGCCTGAAAAACTAGATCAACGCTTACGTCAAGCCATTCAGGACTTGCAGAAGAATAAGTTGCAGGTAGCAGACGTAGAACGGATGAAGCGACGTGCTTTAGGGAATTATTTGGCATCCTTTAATTCCTTAGAATATATCGCTAATAGCTTCTTAAGTCACGAGTTTAATGGGACTAGCATCTTAGATTTTCCACAGATTTTAGAAGAAATAACTGTTGACGAAATCAATGAGATGTTAAATGATGGTTTGGATTTAAAGAATAGTGCAGTATCAATCTTGTTGCCTGAATGATTGGGGTATGGAAAATGGGAGCTAAATTAAATAAGGCGGAGTTAAGAGAGATCTTAAAAAAGGAAAGAAGTGGACTTACAATTGCAGAGCGTCAGGAATGGGATCAAAAGATATTAAATAAGTTTTGGCAAAATCCTGTTTACCTAAAAGCAAGAAAATTGATGGTTTACTTAGCCTTTGGTGATGAAATCAATACTTGGCCAATTCTTGACCAAGCTTGGGCTGATGGAAAAAGAGTCTTTGTTCCTAAGGTGCAAAAATATCCAAAGGAGATTATCGCCGTGGAAATTACTGATAGATCAGATTTAAAACCTAGCTTATGGGGAATTCATGAACCAATTTCCAATGAAAGAACAGCACCTGATCAATTAGACTTAGTAGTTGTGCCCGGCTTAGCTTTTAATAAACAGGGTTATCGGTTAGGCTATGGCGGTGGATATTACGATCGCTTTTTACCACAAACTTTCGCTTATAAAGTAGGTTTTTGCTATACCAAGTTTGTGCGGGAAATACCGGTTGCCCCATGGGATCAACCAGTAGATCTGGTCTTAACTGAAGCCTAGATAAAAAGGAACAGGGCTTTAATTGCCGAATACTCTGACTAGGGAAAGGAGGAAGTTATGGATCAACAATGGTTTGACTTACAGATTGAGAAGTTGTCAAATGCCTTGGCCAAACAAGGCTTACAGCTGGAGCTGCCTCAAATAACTTTGCGAAGAAATAACTTGGCAGTGGATGAAAACATTGCTAAATATATCGATCATACCTTATTAAAACAAGATGCCACAACTGCTGAGATTGAACAACTAGTGGCTCAAGCTAAAACATATGGCTTTGCTGCTGTTTGTGTTCATCCCTGTTATTTACCTTTGGTTACTCGATTATTACAAGATAGTTCGGTAAAAGTCGGTACAGTAATTGGCTTTCCACTAGGAACAAATACATCAGATGTTAAAATTTACGAGTGCCAGTCGGCAATCGCTCTGGGTGCGGAAGAAATTGATCTGGTTTTACCAATTTACGCTTTAAAAAATCAAGACTTTAAGGCTGTATATGAAGAATTGAAAAGCATTGTGGAAGCTACTGACGGACGAGTAGTTAAGGTAATTTTAGAAACAGGCTTATTAACTAAAGAAGAGATTGTACAGGCTTGTTTATTAGCCCGGTTGGCTAAAGTGAGCTTTGTAAAAACCTCAACTGGTTTTGGTTGGGGTGGTGCGACAGTTGAGGATGTCAATCTAATGTGGCAAGTAGTAGCAGATGACTGTCAAGTGAAAGCTTCTGGTGGAGTGAGAACTAGAGAAGATGCACTAAAAATGCTTCAAGCTGGTGCTACACGAATAGGAACAAGTTCTGGACTACAACTTGTTCAAGGGATTAATGGTGATATCAATGGATATTAAAAAAAATAGCTTAATTAAAATAGGTTTATGTATTGGTTTATTCTTGTGTTTGAACGTTAGTATAGGACAGGCACAAGAAACAATGCCTGCTTTTAATACTTTTCAACAAGCCCAGGCTGAGGTAGTTTGGATTGTTAGCAGCGGTTCTGATGAAATAACAAGTCAAGGAACTTTTTATGTAACCTTACCTGATAAGTTTATTTATGTTTTAGCCGATGCCGATGCTAGATATTCGGAGGTTTCTGGCTATAAAAATATTCTTGGTTTCCAATTAACTCACGGTCAAGTTGAATATAACTATCATCCGCTATCTTTATTTAGAGTCTATGAAAATGTTTTTGGCCGGTTATTAGCAATCCCCAAGCAACCAGCTATTCGACTAGGTGAAGAAACATTAATCGGACGCCGCGTTCAATTGTATCAAGGATTTGATCACTCTAATTATTGGTTTGATTTAGAAACTAATTTGCCCCTTAGGATTACAAATAGTAGCGGTGAACTAGAACTAAACATTCGTCAGTACAAAGTCGATTCATCTAATGGCGTAGGAATTAATTCAGTTCATTTGCGCGTTTATCAACGACAAACTGAGGGTTTAATTGTTCTAGAAAATATTAATGGTTACTGGCTGCCTCAGCAAATTTCGTTAGATGAAGGTGATTACACGGTAACGATTACCTTCTCTAATTGGCAGGTATTAGAGGAAGCTGTTCAGCTGCCTAAATTGGAAACATTAGCTTCTTATTTGGAACTAGCTGAGCAGGCTTATCTGGCTGGGGACTTAAAAGGAATCATCGAAAATTACAAACAGGTGCTGCGAGTGGATCCTTTTAATATTTATGCTTATGCTAAGTTAGCCTACGCCTATGGTGAGCTGGGTAATTATTTAGGTGCTGTGGAAAGCTATCAGCAGTGGTTAATGTTAGATCCGCAAAATCCAACTGCCTTAAATAATTTGGCTTATACTTATTTATTAGCTGGCAATCATATTGAAGACGCTATAGCCATGGCTCATCAAGCTTATCAGCTAGAACCAGGTCCTCATAAGTTGGATACAATTGGTTATGGATATTATTTAAATAACGAATATGATAAAGCCTTACATTATTTGGAACAGGCTAGCAATGAACTTTCTGGAGAAGCGTTAATCCTTTGTTTGGAACATTTATTATTAGTCTATGAAGCGATAGCAGATGAAACGGCCGTTGAACAAGTTCGACAGCAAATTGAATTATTAAAAATGGAGATGGACGATGAACGACCATTATTTTAGTGTTGACCCACAGGCAAAACATGAAATAAAAGAAATTCAGGAAGTGTTATTTGGTGATGAATACACTTTTCTGACTGATGCTGGAGTTTTCTCTCGGGATGGGGTTGACGAAGGCAGTAAGCTTTTGATTGCTCAATTCCAGTTTCAGCCAGGTCAAAAAATACTTGATGTTGGTTGCGGTTATGGTCCTTTAGGAATCGTAGCGGCTAGGTTAGCAGGGGAATCAGGTTCAGTAGATATGATTGATGTTAATCAACGGGCTATTGAACTAGCAAAGAAAAATGCCGCTTTGAACCGAGTAAGTAACATAAGGGTTTGGGCCAGTGATGGACTGGCTCAGGTTTATGACCAATATGACTGGATTGTTACTAATCCGCCAATTAGGGCGGGTAAGCAAGTGATTTATGGCATTGTTGAGCAGGCCAAAGAACATTTAGTCCCTGGTGGCGGCTTAATGTTGGTAATTCGGACTAAACAGGGAGCCAAAAGTATGGCTAAAAAAATGGAAGAAGTTTATGGTAATGTGGAAACATTAGATATTAAAAAAGGTTATCGAATTTTAAAAAGCGTAAAACACAGCCTTTCTTAATGAAAGGCTGATCTTATTAAGGTGATAATTATCATGTGGCCAAGATTAGAAATAAATTTAAGTAAGATTCAAGAGAACACCAAAGTGATTACGGAGATAATCCAGCAATATGGTGGACAAGTAGACGGAGTAGTCAAGGTTGTGGCTGGTGAACCTGCGGTGGCGCGAGCTATGTTAGCAGGTGGCCTACAAGGCTTAGCAGATTCTCGGTTAGCTAATATTGTAAGAATGCGGTTAGCTGGCATTAACTGTCCAATAACTTTGTTACGTTCGCCAGCTTTAAGTGAAATTGCTCAAGTGATTGAGTATACTGATCTTAGTCTAAACTCAGAAAAAACAGTTCTAGCGGCACTAGCAAAGGAAGCAAGTAGGCAAGGCAAGACGCATAAAGTGATTGTTATGACTGACTTAGGTGATGGGCGAGAAGGTGTTGCACCAGCTCACCTAGCAGATTTAGTAGCTTATACTCGTTCATTGAATAACATTGAGTTAGTGGGTGTTGGCACAAATTTTACTTGTTTTTCAGGTCAACCGCCAACATTAGAGCAGCTAAGAAAGCTAGTGGAATTAAAGGAGCAGCTTGCTCAAGGGATAGATTTGCTAATTTCCGCAGGAACAAGCAGTACCTTGCACTTAATTAATTCGGGACAATGGCAAGCAGCTTGGCTGAAACAGATTAATCATTGGCGAATTGGTGAAAGCATCTTTTTCGGTCATGATATTATTACACAGCAACCATTAGCCAATTGCTGGCAGAACGCTTGTCTTTTAAAAGCTGAGATAATTGAAATTCAAGAAAAGGATCCTTTTGGCGATCAACGAGCCAAAAGGGGCATCGTCGCCTTAGGAACCCAGGAATTAGGTGCTGGAAGTCTAAGACCAATCAGTGCAGGAGTTCAGGTTTTAGGTGCTAGCAGTGATCACTTAGTAGTATCCTTAACTAAGGATTATAAAATAGGCGATATCTTATCATTTAGTTTAGACTACCAAGCATTATTAGTTTCAGCCACATCGCCCTATGTTCAAGTTATCTGTATTAAAGATTAGCCTTGATTGATTAAAGGTTAGCCTTGTGATATTATTATTATAAAAATATATCATAAAGCATTTTATTGATTGGATGAACGGGGGTCAAGTAATGAGAGCAGTTTGGGAACAACGTGTGGCGAAAGCAGTTCACATGAAAATTCAAGGCAGTATTTTTGCTGGTTTTAATACTAATGTTGACGTTGTTGTTCATCTAGATAAAGAAAACGTTTCCGACCTTATTAATTCAGCAGGTGTTTCTATTGAACAGGTAAATCAGATTGATGTAAGCCAAGTTCATTCTATTCAAGATAAGAATCAATTTGTGGCAGTGGTTAAGGATTGCCTAGGCAAAGGTAAGTCTTTTTATATTGTATTGGATGATTTGTTGTTATTGGACTGGCTTGATCAGGTCTTTACTCACCGCAAGGAATTAATGGGCGGTCAGGCAGGAATTATTGCCAATCAGATGGCATGTTTACAAGCAAAATCTATAGTTTATACTTCCTTACTATCTCCTAAACAAGGAGCGATGTTTTTCCCGGAAGTTTTGTATCCGGTATTGAATGAACAATTAGATTTGGTACCAGTGCAAGATGCTTGTCGCAACGAGGATAGTCTAAAAATAAATTGGATTTTTGAGTATGCTAAAGGAGAAGAATTTGATTTTGCAGGCGAAAAAGTTGTCACCCCCAGAGCCAATCGAGTGATTCTGGCTACCCGGCCTGAAGGTGTTGTAATGGGTTTTGACGGGGAAATAGCTGAGCATTTGCCTGAGCTAGGCAGGAAAATAGATGTGGCGTTTTTAGCAGGCTATCATTATGCACCGACCACTCAACCAGAGTTAGATAATTATTTGGCTGAAATATTAGATGATATTCGTTTATTAAAACAAGGTAATTCTAATATTCGTTTACACTTTGAATATGTACCAATGAAAGATAACAAAGCTGAAAAACGTATGCTTCAAACTGTAGCACGGGAAATTCAGTCTTTTGGTATTAATGAAAATGAAATTCGGCGAGTTTTAAAAGCTTTTGGCTACCAAAAGGAAGTAGATGAATTAAAAACTAATGAACGTGCTTTTGCTTTATATAAAGGTGCTTTACGCGTCATGGAACAATTAGCTTTTGAAAGAATTCAAGTTCATAATTTAGGATATTATGTATTAGTATTAAAGAAACCTTATGTAATTGAACCAAGTAAAGTACGAGATTGTTGCTTATATGCTTCATCTGTAAATGCTATTAAGGCTAAGTATGGTGGATATGTGGCTAGTCACCAGCTTCCAGAAGTACTGGATCTTGGCTTATCTACGATTGGTTATGAACAATTAGAAGGATTTTATAACGAGGCTAAGTCTTTAGGCTTTGATATTCCTGAGAATTTCTGTCGGGAAGGAATTTGGGAGCGAGAGGATCACTATGTTATAGTGGTACCAGCTCATGTTGTACCTCATCCAGTTAGTACTGTTGGAATGGGGGATACAATTTCATCCTCTTCTTATGCCAGTGAATTTTCAGGTGTCTGTGTAGAAAACTAAGAATAGAAAACGATGAGCTGCATTGCTCATCGTTTTTCCGATATTAAGCAAATTTCATAGAGGATTTAAGCGCTATTTACCGAATGGTTAACAGATAAAGACAAAGGACGGCTGGTAAAATGTTAGATAAGCTCAAAGTTTTTACTGGAAGGGCTCATCCGCAGTTGGCAAATGACATTTGCAAAGAGCTTGGTATCCCTTTAGGCAAGTCTGAAATTATGAAATTTACCAATGATAATTCTTTTGTTCGGATTCATGAAAGCGTTCGCGAAGCAGATGTCTATGTAATTCAGCCTTCGTGTCAACCTGTAAACGATGGGTTAGTAGAACTTTTAATTATGATTGATGCCTTAAAACGTGCTTCGGTTAATCGGCTAACAGTTGTTGCGCCGTATTTTCCGTATGGTCGTTCTGATAAAAAAGATCAGCCGCGAATTTCGATTACTGCACGCTTAGTAGCTGATTTGCTGGAAGTTGCTGGCGCTAATCGAGTCGTGTCTGTTGATCTGCACTCGCCGCAAATTCAAGGTTTTTTCACTATTCCAGTAGATCATTTAACGGCAGTAACACTACTTGCCAATTATTTTAAAGAGAAGAATATTCCAGATTTAGTAGTAGTTGCTCCAGATGTTGGACGAGCGAAAATGGCACGGGAATATGCGAAGATTTTGCAGGCTCCAATTGCTATTATTGATAAGCGGAGAATTGGCAATTTAGAACAAGTTGCCGTTGATAATGTGATTGGTGATGTGGCTGGTAAGCCTTGCTTATTGGTGGATGATGAAATTAGTTCTGGTGAGTCGTTAGTTTCGGCAGCAAACACTTTAAGTCGTTTCCAGGCTAGTAGGATTTATGCTGCTGTAACCCATCCAATTTTATCTGGAATGGCTCCCCAACGAGTTGAGTCTTCACCAATAAATGAATTAATAGTTACTGATAGCGTACCTATTCCACCTGAAAAACAAAATAGCAAGATTACTGTTTTAAGTATCGCACCAGTAATTGCTGAAGCTATCCGGCGGATTCACACGGGTGATTCAGTAAGTATATTGTTTGAAAATTAATCTAGGGGAGGTCATGTGTGTGCGAGTTTTAATCTTACATCCATCAACGCCAAAGATGACAAAATTAGCCACGGAATTCAAAGGAGAGTTTGAAAAAGCCAATTGTCGGGCTGATACGGTTTCTGAGGACAGTGCCGCTGGCAACCCGATTACAGCAGCACCTTATGATCTAGTCTGTGTTTTAAGTTCTTTTAAAGGGTTATGGCGCCCAATTATCCCGATTGAGATTGATAATTTATTGAAAAGGTGTACCAGATTGCAAGGGAAAAAGGGAGCAGCTTTCTTAACTAGCCGTCCTGGTTCAAATAAGGCTTTGAAATTCTTAATGCATCTTATGGAGGCCCAAGGCATGTTAGTTGAGGATTTTGCAACAATTCGCTCCGGCAGAGATTTTGCTGGCTTGATTCCTCGCTTAGTGCGCATAGCTGAAAGAAAATAAAAACCGCTAAATAGCGGTTTTTTTGTATATTGGTGGTGTATTTCGTTTATGCTCTGTCCTGGTGTGTAATTTTTCGATTATTTCTTGTTCACTAGCTGGGATTTGCTCACCATTAAGGTAGGCGTCAATATAATAGTATGTGGTGCCTAATTCATCTTCATCAACTTGGCCTTCCCAAAGACCAGCTGAAGGTGGTTTATTGATAATTTGCTCTGGAATTTCAAGGTATTTAGCTAATTCTTTGATTTCGTGCTTAGTAAAGTCAGCTAATGGCAAGATGTCACAGGCACCATCGCCATATTTAGTAAAGTAGCCAGTATAATATTCAGCTTTATTGTCGGTGCCAACTACTAAGTAGTTTAAAAGATTTGCCGCTGTATAAACGGCAGTCATTCGTAATCTAGCTCGTAAATTAGCATCTGCCATTCTTAAATTTGAGTCTACTGCAGCAAAATTATTTAACTGATTTACAGATGTAGCTAAGATACTATCATGTTCCTCAGATAAATCTACTTCATAATGAGTCAGACCAAGTTGTTCAGCCACTAATTTAGCATCTGCAGCGTCTTGAGAATGCGATTTTATGGGTATAATAATCCCAAGAGAATGCTCAGGAAAGGCTTTTTTCATTAAAGCAGCGGCAACGGCTGAGTCAATGCCGCCGCTTAAACCAACTACTAAGCCTTTAGTATGGGATTCTCGTACCTTTGCTTGTAACCAAGCTACTAGATGTGGAATTTGTTCCTTTAGCATGTTTAAACCCCCAGATACTTTTTAACTTCCCACTCATGAACTTGGGTGGAGTATTCTTTCCAGTCTTGCTTTTTAGCCTTAATAAATTGAGTGTAGACATGTTCGCCTAAGGCATCTAACATTAGCGGATCTTTTTCTAAAGCTTCGATGGCTGCCGCTAATGAATCTGGTAAACTAGTAACTCCAGCCTTAGTTCGTTCTTCTTCATTCATAGTATAAATATTCTGGGTTAGTGATGGTGGAGGCGTAATTTTATTTTTAATGCCATCAATTCCAGATTTAATCATTACCGCAAAGGCTAAGTAAGGATTGCAAGACGGATCTGGCGAACGCAGCTCAACCCGAGTGGCTTGCTCTCGACTGGCAGGCACTCGTACAAGGGCTGAACGATTTTGCGCTGACCAGGAAATGTAAACCGGTGCTTCGTATCCGGTAATTAGTCTTTTGTATGAATTAACTAAAGGATTAGTAATAGCTGTATAGCCTGGAGCATGATGTAATAAACCACCGATAAAATAAAGGGCGGTTTCACTCAATTGATCTTTCTCATTAGGATCGTAAAAAACATTATTGCCATTTTGATCAATTAAAGAAAGATGGGTATGCATACCTGAACCAGCAATGCCATAAACAGGTTTCGGCATGAAACTAGCAATTAGTCCGTGTTGGCGAGCAATAGTTTTGGCAACAAATTTAAAGGTTGCTACCCGATCAGCACTAGTTAGAGCATAATCGTATTTAAATCCGATTTCATGTTGACCAACGGCAACTTCGTGGTGGGATGCTTCGACGCTAAAACCCATTTCTTCTAAAGCAACTACAATATCACGACGAGCAGTTTCACCGCGATCGATTGGCCCCATATCAAAGTAGCCAGCTTCATCATGAGTGATGGTTGTGCCACGACCACATTCATCTAAATGAAAGAGGAAGAATTCACATTCTGGGCCAGCCATCACCCGATAGCCGAGTTCCTCCGCTTCTTTAAGAGCTTGTTTAAGTATGTATCGGGGATCACCTGTAAAAGGTTGACCATTAGGATGATAGACATCACAAATTAGCCGTGCTTCCATTTGATCTGGATCGCTCCATGGAAAAACAGCAAAAGTATCCAGATCTGGGCGCAGATTCATATCAGATTCTTCGATTCGCACATAGCCTTCGATAGATGAGCCGTCAAACATGATTTCATTATCTAGTGCTTTAGGCAATTGTTTAATAGGAATAGCTACATTTTTTACTACACCTAAGATATCAGAAAACTGTAAGCGGATAAATTTAATATCTAATTCCCGGGCTAGAGCTAGAATTTCTTCTTTTGTTTTAGCCATTACCATCATCCTACTTTCTAACTAGCATAACAGTTCTATGAAATAATATCACTTATCTTGCAAGCTTGTCAATTATCATGAAGGATTTAAGGTATTTTTTGGCGAATGTTCGTCTAATGACTTTATGGGGGTGTAATAATGTTTAGGAACAAAATTGAACTGCGTATTCCTGGACCTGCTCCAGTGCCGCCACAGGTATTGCAAGCAGCTGCCAGTCCGATGATTAACCACCGAGGGGAGCAGTTTAAGCATAAGCTGCCAGGAGTCTTAAATCGCTTAAAACCAATCTTTAAAACAGAAAATACAATTCTTTCGATTACTGGTTCTGGTACAGCTGGTATGGAAGCGGCAGTAGCTAATACTGTGAATCCTGGAGATCCAGTATTAGTTTTAATTGGGGGCAGTTTTGGCCAGCGCTGGGCTGACATTTGTAATCAGTATCAGGCTAAAGTTTATGAATTACAGTATCCATGGGGCGAAGGTGTGGATCCAGAGGCAGTCCATGACTTTCTACAAAAACATCCAGAGATTAAAGTGGTCTTTGCCACACACAATGAATCCTCAACTGGTGTTTTGAATGATATTGAGGGTATTGGTAAAGCAGTTG
>JAAYMV010000057.1 GCA_012521185.1 Bacillota bacterium | reverse complement strand
TTGGGCTTAAAAAGATAAATAAGAAATGGTTGATTGACGAATATATAATGAAATTAGTAGTTATCACTAAATAGTGGAAGAGATTTACGTAAAAAACCAAGGCTTCTACGGGAAGCCTTGGTTTTTTCTATGCATTCTATAAAGTTGCTTGACCTGGTTTCCAGTTAACTGGGCATAAACCACCAGTTTGTAGAGCTGCTAAAACTCGAAGAGTTTCATCTACATCTCTACCAATATTGTTATGGTGGACTACTGAGTACATTAATTCACCGCTAGGACTAATGATAAATAAACCTCGAAGGGCAATACCTTCTTCTTCGATTAATACACCATAATCGCGAGAGACACGATGATTTGGATCAGCAGCTAATGGGAAGTTCAGATCCCCTAAACCATTGTTAGCACGGTCAGTGTTGATCCATGCTTTATGTGAATGGATAGTATCAGTAGATACTCCAATGATTTCAGCATTTAGTTTTTTGAAGTCTTCACATCGATCACTAAAGGCAGTAATCTCAGTTGGACAAACAAAAGTGAAGTCCATAGGATAAAAGAATAAAACAGTCCATTTACCTGCCTTTATATTATCTTGTAGGCTTACTTTACCAAACTCTTTGTTTGGTAGCACCGCCTCCATTGTAAAGTCTGGTGCTGGTTTTGCTACTAGTCTTTTTTCAGACATATGTATGACCTCCTTAGAAATTTTCTAAACACATTATAACGATAATAATCTTACTTGTCAATAGTGATAATCATTATCGTTAAAGAAGATTATTGAATTCCTTATTATCAAGTAAAATGGTATAATATCCATAATATATCAAACGGAGGTAAGCGTTTATGAACAAAAGAGTTATTTTGATCTTACTGCTTTGCTTAGTTTGTTTAACTTTGACAGGATGTTTACCAGGAGATGAACGCTATACAGAAGAAAAGCCAGCTGGTTTCTTTTGGGGAGTTTGGCATGGATGGATTGCTCCGATATCTTTGATTGGTGGCATTTTTAACGAAAAAATTCGTATCTATGAGGTCGTAAACACTGGCTGGTGGTATGATTTCGGTTTTTATATGGCTATTATTGGTGGTTTTGGGGGATTATCCTTAGTAAGGAAAAAATAGTTCAGCACTGAAAGGAGCAGTTTTATGGAAAGAATCATTGTAACCCGTAATATACCGGGGGTTAAGGAAGCTGCTAAGCAGCTGCCGCAAGACTGGGAAGTCTGGGTTAATCCTAGTGAAAGTTCCCTAAGTAGAGATGAATTGTTAGAGCGCAGTGCCAATGCAACAGCTTTGTTAGTAGTTGGTGATCAGATCGATCGTGAAGCTCTAAGTTTAATGCCCCATGTTAAAGTGTTAAGTAATTACGGAGTTGGTTTAGATAATATTGATTTAGCAGCAGCTGAGGAGAAAGGCGTTATAGTTAAAAATTTACCAAATGAAGTATCATATAGTACAGCAGAGCTGGCAATAGCTTTAATGTTAGCCTGTGTCAGGCGGATTCCAGAAGCAGATCGTTTAGTTCGTCGGGAAAATCCCTTTTCTTGGACGCCAACCATTGTGATTGGTAATAATTTGCAAGGAAAAACTTTAGGAATTATCGGTTTTGGTCGGATAGGACAATTAGTGGCTAAAATGGCTCAAGCCTTTGACATGCCGATTATTTATTATAATCGCAGCCGCAAGCCTGAGGCTGAAAAACTGTATAATGCCCAATATCGAGATTTACCAGACTTACTCAAAGAAGCAGATGTAGTTTCTCTACATGTACCAGGTGGTTCTGAAACACAGAATTTAATTGGTGAACCAGAATTACAACTAATGAAGTCTTCAGCTATGTTAATTAATGTAGCTCGTGGGACAGTAGTAGATGAAGCTGCTTTAGCAGCAGCACTAAAAGAAAAGCGGATTGCAGCTGCCGGTTTAGATGTTTACCAAAATGAGCCAGCAGTGAATCCAGAATTAATTGCTTTGGATAATGTGGTTTTAACTCCGCACATTGGTACAACTACTTGGGAAACACGAACTGCCATGACTAAAAAAGCAATAGATAATATTTATCAGGTATTAAAATAATTTAGCAGGAAACCCTGCTTATGCTGAAGCAGGGTTTCTTGTAGGAAGTAGGAGGTTCAATGGCTGTTATCCAGCTCAAGAATGTAACTAAGTATTATGGTCAGCACGCTGCTGTCGATAATTTGTCCATGAATGTGGAACAAGGTCAGATTGTTGGCTTATTAGGACCAAATGGCTCTGGTAAAACCACTACTATTCGTCTAATAAATGGAGTAATTAGTCCAGATGCTGGAAGTATAAATGTACTTGGTCTTGATCCAGCTACTGATGGTGATCGGGTTCGGGCAAAAAGTGGTGTTTTAACTGAAAGTGCTGGCTTATATGAAGGAATGACTGCTAAAGATAACCTGAAATTTTTTGCCGCTCTGTATGGACTTAAATATGTAGAGGAGCGTATTGAACAACTTTTAGAGGATTTTGGTTTAGCAGATGCGCAAGACAAATTAGTCGGTGCATATAGTACAGGAATGAAGAAACGCTTAGGTATCGCTCGTGCTTTATTACATAAACCAGAGATTTTATTTTTAGATGAGCCGACTAATGGTTTGGATCCAGAAGGATCCCGTAGTTTATTGAATTATATTAGACGTTTAAATGAAGAAAAGGGAGTTACTATTCTTATTTGTACTCATTTATTAAAACAAGTTCAGGATTTGTGTCATAGCTTTGTGTTTATTGATCAAGGACGGTTCTTAGAGCAGGGGACTTTGATAGAACTAGAAGATAAATATTTAGGTGCAGTTAAGGTAGAGGTAGAAACACCATTAGACGTCAATGAAGCTAATTTCCCAGATTTTCCAGTGATTGATCAGCGGCCAGGATATTTAGTGTTTCAAGTTCAAGATAAGGAACAAATACCCCAATTGTTAGCTGCTGTGCTAGCCAAAGCACCAGTTTACAGTGGAAACATCTTGGGACGCGACTTAGAGGCATTGTACTTTAAGATACGAGGTGAACAAGATGAATAAGCAAGCAATTTGGGCTGTTGCGAAAAAGGATATGTTGGCTATTAAAGAAAGTATTCAAATTTGGCTGCCGATCCTTATTTTACCGATCGTTTTTTGTCTAGTTTTGCCAGCTGGCTTGATTCTAGCAATCAAATATTTTGGTAATGCTGGCAATGTAGATCAAATTATTAGTCTATTAGAACAATTGCCGCCTGGAAGTATACGGGACAGCATTTTACAGTGGGATGAACAAAATCTACAAATTTTATATTTCTTTTTGGTGTATTTATTTGCCCCATTCTTTTTAATGATTCCGGTAATGATTTCTAGTGTTGTTGCAGCCAGCAGTTTTGTTGGTGAAAAAGAGCGAAAAACTTTAGAGAGTTTGTTATATACGCCAATCGATATTGCCAGTTTATTCTGGGGTAAGTTGTTGTCAGCTTTTATTCCAGCCATAGGTTTAACGTTAATTAGCGCACTTGGATATATGTTGGTAGTAAATATACTAAGCTATGATTTGTTCGGACAGTTTATTTTCCCTCAAGCTAACTGGTTAGTGCTTATTTTTTGGGTAGTTCCGACTGTTAGTCTCTTTGCGATCTTCCTTAATGTCTATGTTTCAGCTCGAGTAAAAGGTTTTCAGGAGGCTTATCAGTTAGGTGGATTGGTGATTCTGCCGATAATCGCTTTATTTGTTTCGCAAATGGCCGGGATTATGTTTTTTAGCAGTTTAGTTTTGGGGGCCCTTGGATTTATTATGTTAGTGGTTGATTTGTTTTTAGTATATAAGACAACAAAGGACTTTGATCGTAATCGTCTTTTTATGTCCCAAGTAAAATAGATACGACCTGACCCAGGTCGTATTTTGTTTATTCCTTGTAAAAAGGGAATTTCAGTAATATGGCGAAAGGTGAGGTAACTTAGTTACCGAAATTGGGAGGTTTTATCTTTGACTGCTATGACTCGTAAACAATTCCATTTAAAGCAGGTTCGGTTGTTAGATGGTCTTTTTAAAGAGTCGCAAGAGATAGGTAAAACTTATTTGCTGGAGCTTGATCCAGATCGTTTAGTAGCCCCTTGTTATGAAGCCATTGGTCTAAAACCAAAGAAGCCCCGTTATGGTGGTTGGGAATCAATGCAAATATCCGGTCATTCTGTAGGGCATTGGTTATCGGCTACAGCTTTAATGTATGCAGCTACAGGGGAACAACTATTGAAAGATAGACTAGATTATGTTGTTCAAGAATTAGCCGATTTGCAAGAACAACATGGTGGTGGATATGTATCAGGTTTTCCAGAAAAACCGTTTTTGACAGTATTTTCTGGTAATTTTCAGGTGGAAAATTTCTCTTTAGCTAATTGGTGGGTGCCCTGGTATAGTATTGATAAGATCTTTGCCGGTTTAATTGCTGCTTATTTATATGGTGAAAATCAGCTAGCTTTAGAAGTAGTTTGTCAGTTAGCTGATTGGGCAGATCGAGGTTTAAAAAATTTAGATGATGCCCAATTTGCTAAGATGCTGATTTGCGAACATGGTGCAATGAGTGAGAATTTGGCTCTGCTTTATAAACATACTAAAGAACCCCGGTATTTAGAGTTAGCAAAGCGCTTTTTACATAAAGCGATTGTTGATCCTTTAGCCACCGGTAGAGATCAGTTGACTGGTTTGCATGCTAATACGCAAATTCCTAAGTTAACAGGAGCAGCACATCTTTTCGAAATTACAGGAGATGAGTATTACCAAAAAGCGGCTTTATTCTTTTGGGAGACAGTAACCAAACAGCGGTCTTATGTAATAGGTGGCAACAGTGCATCAGAACATTTTCCAAAGTTAGGTACTGAACCTTTGCATACTCGAGCCTGCGAAACTTGTAATACTTATAATATGTTAAAGCTAACTAATATTTTGGCTAATTGGCATGGTGATGCTAATTATATGGATTATTATGAAAGGGCCTTGTATAACCATATTTTAGCTTCTCAAGACCCTGAAACAGGGCTGAAAATGTATTTTATGTCTTTAAAGCCTGGACATTTAAAAGTCTACGGTACCTTTGAAGATTCTTTTTGGTGTTGCACTGGTACTGGTATGGAAAACCCAGCTAAATACGGAGAAAATATTTATGCTTATAATGATCAAAATTTATGGGTGAACTTATTTATTCCCTCAATTGTAACCTGGCCAGAACAAGGTATAGTTTTAGAACAAAGAACGTCATTTCCTGAATCAGAGTTTACCCGACTAGTTTTTAAAGAAGCATCAGGAAATAACTTTACTTTAAATATTCGAGTCCCTTATTGGTTGGCTGGTAATTTAGTTGCCAAAGTTAATCATCAGGAAGAATATGTAGCCCAGTCACCAGGTTGGCTAAAAATCGAGCGTCCTTGGTTAGCTGGGGATGAAGTTGAAATACACTTGCCAATGAATTTGCATTTATATCGGGTACCAGATGATCCTTATACGGTGGCGATCTTGTATGGACCGATAGTATTAGCTGGTGCTTTAGGTCGAGAAAATTATCCAGAAACAGATATTGTCAAAGAGCAAACTAGCTTGGATAATTGGCCAACGGCCGAGGTACCAGTATTAATTACTGATCAACTTGATCCCAATCAGTGGTTAAAATCAATTACTGGTAAGCCATTAACCTTTAAAACGAATCTGGTAGGTCAGCCCCATGATGCGCTGCTGCAGCCATTTTACGCTTTACATCATCAGTTTCAGACGGTTTATTGGACCCTGGCAACACCAGCGCAGTGGGCAGAAATACAGGAAGAACGTCGACAACAAGAAGAGAAACAGCGATTTATTGCTCAGTTAACCACTGATTACTTAACTCCAGGAGAACAGCAATTTGAAATTGAGCATAATTTGCAAGGAGAAAAGTCTGAGGCTGCTTCATGGAATGGTCGACCTTTGCGGCATGCTTTCGATGGCGGTTGGTTTAGTTATGATTTGAAAGTGGATCCAGAACAAGCATTAGATTTAATGTGTACCTACTGGGGTGGGGATTTTGATCGAGAATTTGATATTTTTATCGATGATCAGTTAATTGCTACGCAAAAATTACAAAATGAACATCCTCATGAGTTTTTTACAGTAACTTATCCGCTTGATCCAGCCTTAACCCAAGGGAAAACTAAGGTAACTTTAAAGTTTCAAGGAAAACCGCATAATATCGTAGGAGGTATTTTTGAGGTTCGGATCTTAAGGAGGATAATTAATGAAGTATAAGCTGCTAGCTTTGGATATTGATGGAACAACTTTAAATCGAAAAGGTGAGCTTACGGCAACTACTAAGCAGTGGATTGAAAAAGCGGTTGCCGCTGGAATCACTGTAATTTTTGCAACAGGGCGGGGGGCACGTACAGCTAACAAAATTAGAGCAGCAGTAGGTTTAGATGATGCGCCGATGGTATTTCTGAATGGGGCACAGGTTTGGGCTAATCAAACAAGGCTCTTAGCTCAACATTTTATGGATCAAAGTGTGAACAGCAAGTTATATGAATTAGCTAAAGCTCATAAATCTTGGTTTTGGTTGTATACGGAAGAAGGAATGGTCACTCGGGAGGATTTTCGGCAGGAAATAATTGATCAGCCTTGGGTAAAATTTGGTTTACATCACCAAGATCCGAATAAGATTATCGAATTCTTTAATACCATAGTCAGTTGGGGTAACTTGGAGGTTACCCAATCAGCTCCAGAAAACGTAGAAGTAGGTGCCTTAGGAGTGACCAAAGCTTCAGGAGTGCAGCTAATTTGTGATTATTTAGGCATTACTATGGCTGAGGTGGTAGCTATTGGTGATAGTTTAAATGATTATGCATTAATTACTGAGGCTGGTTTAGGCATTGCCATGAATAATGGAGACCCGCGAGTTAAAGCGGTGGCTGATGAAATTACAGAAACTAATGATAACCATGGAGTGGCCAAGGCAATTCAACGCATTTTGGGGTAGTAGAGGGGGTTTGTGCTATGAGGAGATTTGGACTCTTGGTCGTTTTCATAGTTTTAGTGATTGGTGTAGGCTTGATCTATTTAAACTTTTGCGTAACGAGTCCGTTAGCAGTGGCTGAAGCATATTTGAACGCTTTGGAGAAAGGGGATTTTCAGCAAGCAGCAGTGTATTTTCATAGCAAACCTTTTGCACCAACAGCAGCTAAGTTAACAGACGCCTTTGATAAATTTGCTGCTGCTTTTGGTTTAACCAAGATTGAACTTTTGGATTTAGTGCCAATTCGGGAAAAAGTGCATCAGGCCGAATATAATTTTACTATAAAATATACTAGTAAGTTTTTTGAGCCAATTGTGATTCAAAATCAGCTGCGTTTAGCTTGGGATGGTGTTTTTAAATGGAAGGTAATCTGGCAGGATAATCTACCTTTACCAGCCTATGGTTTGTCGGCCTCTTATAGTCGGACGCGGCTCGAAAGCGGCCGGGGTAATCTTTATGATCGTAATGGCCAATTGTTAGCCGGGATCGGTAGTTATATTACTATTGGAGTTCAGCCTGATCGGATTCAAGATTCGGAACAGCTATTAGCTGCATTTGAAGAGGTGTTGGGGTTAAGTCCAGATTATGTTCAACAGTTGTATCAAGCTCCTGGAGTACAGGGGCATTGGTTTGTGCCCATTATTAGTGTTTCGGAGAGGAAGTATCAAGAAGTCGATCCGATTTTACGACCTATTCCTGGTGTTTTCTTTAGACGAGAAGAAATTAGAGGATATCCTTACGGGGAAGTTTTAGGTCATATTACTGGCTATCTTGGGGAAGTTACACCGCAAATGCTCGAACAATTTACAGAAAGAGACTATCGGGTTGGGGAGATTGTTGGTCGCAGTGGTTTGGAATATAGTTTGGAGCCTCAGTTACGCGGCCGACCTGGTTATCATTTTTATGTATATCCGGTTGCGGGTGCTCGTGAATTGTTAGCTGAACGCCAGGTGGTCGAAGGCCAGGATCTCTATTTAACTATTGATGTGCAGCTGCAAGAATTAGCCTATAAGCTTTTGCAGCAGCATCAGGCAGGTTTTGTCCTTTTAAATGCAACTACTGGAGAAGTTTTGGTTTTAGTTTCAACACCTAGCTATGATCCAAATGAATTGGTGATTGGAATTAGCAGTCAACGTTGGCAGGAGTTAAGTAACGACCCTGCTTTGCCTTTAGTTAACCGAGCTCTGCAAGGATTATATCCATTGGATTCAGTTTTGCCTGAAACTATAATAGAAGAAGTTTTAAATCAGGAAGCCAAGTTATATTTACCAGCTAAGGCTGGTCAACTAGGGCAAGGGCAGCTTTTATTAAATCCATTTCAACTGGCGAGTACTGTTGCTGCGTTGGCTAATGATGGCAAGCTGCCACGATTTTATTTGTTACGTAATGATCAAGAACAACCAATTATCCAAGATTCAGCTTCTTCCAAAAACGTGAACTCGGTAACCTTAGAAGGAGAAAACCATATTTGGCATGGTGGAATAGTTAATAAGGGTGACCAAACCTTAGCATTCGCTATTTTAGTAGAAAATGCTGATATCGATGGACATGCAACTAAACAATTAGTAAGACAGTTCTTTTTACAAGCAGGTATCTCTAATTAAAGTGTCGTAAATATGTAT
>JAAYMV010000056.1 GCA_012521185.1 Bacillota bacterium | reverse complement strand
TCTTTGTTACCTTGTGCTAGCAACATAGTAATTGCTGCAGTGGTAGTAGTTTTACCGTGGTCAACGTGTCCAATTGTACCAACGTTAACGTGAGGTTTTGTTCTCTCAAACTTTTGTTTAGCCATTACATTTTCCTCCTTAAACTAGGCATTCTTAAGTACTTGTACCTTTTTGGTCAGGCACACAAGAATAATTCGGTACATACCGAAGATCTCCTTCTAATGATAGGTTGCTAATCAGAACGATTTCTTCTTATATTAGGTTTTCCAGTAATTTGATAAATATTGCAAAAACGCTTAAATACAGCAAAAAACCGATGTTAACATCGGTTTCATTGATCTATTTATAAAAATTGGTTGCGGGGGCCGGATTTGAACCGACAACCTTCGGGTTATGAGCCCGACGAGCTACCAGACTGCTCCACCCCGCGATGATTAAAGAATTTTGCAAAATGGTGGAGGGAACAGGATTCGAACCTGTGAAGGCACTGCCAGCAGATTTACAGTCTGCCCCCTTTGGCCAACTCGGGAACCCCTCCATTATATCCACATACCATAAACTGATATGTTATTTGCAAAAATGGAGCCGGCGATAGGACTTGAACCCACAACCTGCTGATTACAAGTCAGCTGCTCTACCTGTTGAGCTACACCGGCTTACGACATTTATAACTATAACATGAAACTTTTAGATTGTCAACACTTTTTTTGGATTTAATCTCTTTTTTCCAAATAACGCTCCAGCTTGCGTTTAACTCGTTGCAGTGCATTATCCACTGACTTAACATGGCGACACAAATCGTCAGCAATCTCTTGATAACTTTTACCCTCTAAATAGTACATCAGCACTCGCCATTCTAGATCACTGAGAAATTCACTCATTTTACTCTCAATATCATCAAACTCTTCCTGACTAATCACCAACTCCTCTGGGTCAGTCACCTTTGTCCCAGATATTATATCCAAAAGAGTGCGATCTGATTCTTCGTCATATATTGGTTTGTTTAATGATACATACGAATTTAACGGGATATGCTTCTGTCTAGTTGCAGTTTTGATAGCTGTGATTATCTGACGAGTAATGCATAATTCTGCAAAAGCACGAAATGATGCAAGCTTGTCCGCGCGAAAGTCACGAATAGCTTTATATAAACCAATCATTCCTTCTTGAATGATGTCCTCTCGATCTGCACCTATTAAAAAGTAAGAACGAGCTTTTGCCCTAACAAAGTTGCGATATTTATTGATTAAGAATTCTAATGCTAAATCGTCACTATTACGGGCTAATTCGACAATATCCTCATCAGACATGGTTTCGTATTCTTCAAAAAAGTTCTTTTGTGCATTCGCACTCACCTACATCGCCTCCATCTGGATTTTATGTTCCAGAGGGTTCCAAGCTGATGATTTGCCCGAAAGACCCACTGACACGATATCTAGTCCCATAACACAAATTCATTATACACTATTAAATAACCGTGGTCAAGCAATGCTTTTCCGCGTTTAACTGGGGTTTAAACTAATTCATGTCACGTTGACGCATAATCTCATAGATTAGAATGCCGCCAGCAACTGCTGCATTTAAGGAACCTACCGCTCCTTGCATCGGTATTTTTACCAGGAAATCGCAGGTTTCTTTTACCAAACGACCAAGCCCTTTACCTTCATTTCCCACGACTAGGACAATCTTGCCTTGTAAATCTTGCCGGTAACAAACCTGGCCGGCCATATCAGCGCCAGCAACCCAGAAGCCTTTATCTTTTAATTCTTTTAATGCACCTACTAAATTACCCACTCGGCAAATAGGAATATGAGAAACTGAACCTGCAGAAACTTTTGCTACAGTTGGTGTTACTGCTGCCGCCCTTCGTTTCGGAATAATTACACCATCAACACCACAAGCTTCAGCCGTACGAATCAACGAACCTAGATTATGGGGGTCTTGAATCTCATCTAACACTAACAAAACCTCTAAACTGTCTTTGGTTAATAAATCAGCTAACTCCCAATACTGGATCGGCGAGATATAGGCTATTACTCCTTGATGAGCTTTAGTTTCACTGATGGAATCCAGGTAAGAACGCTGCACTTCCTTAATAATAACTCCCTGTTCTTTGGCTAACTTAAGGATTTTATGAATTGACCCATGGCGTTCTCCTTTAGCAACCAAGATCTGATTGATAGCTTGTCCAGCAGCAAATAATTCTAAAACCGGCTGCCTTCCTTCTACTACATTCATATTTTCCATATACTCAATCCACCTTAAAAGCTTTTTATTAAATCGAAATCATTGATAACAACTCTTGGAGACGATCAGTTTTTCTTGCTAAATATAAGTAACCAATCAAAGTCTCAAAGCCTGTACTGCGCCGATAAGTAATAACCTCTGTATTACGAGGCACATTTCCTTTAGCATTCCGGCCTCGTCGTAAAATAGATTGTTCATCTTCAGTAAGGACTTCCTCCCATTGGCTTAAAATATCAGATTGGGCTTCTGCTTTTACATAGCTAACTGCCTGCTGATGCAATTCTTGCATCTTACTAGTCTTGCCTACTAGTTTCAACCTAATATATAACTCAAACACAGCATCGCCAACATAAGCTAAGACCAAAGGAGGCAACAAATGCGGTTCTTGCTCTAATTCTGTTTCAAAAAATAAATCTTTATATTCATCCATTATTTAAATTTCCACCTCGGACCTTGCGGAGTATCCTCAACAAGGATATTTAATTCTTCTAAACTATCACGAATCATATCGGCCAATTGATAATTCTTTTCTTTACGCAATTCGGTTCTCAAGCGTAGAATCAAATCCATCAAAGGTTCTGTTAAGCCTTCTACATTTGTCGAATCCAACTTTAGCACACCTAAAATATCTCCAGCTAACTGTTTAAATAGCTTATACACTTGCTGTAAAACACAATTACTCATTGGACTAGGTTCGAAATTGGCCAGGTAGCTATTTACCTTGGACTGTAATTCAAATAAGTTAGCAATCGCTAAAGCCGTATTAAAATCATCATTCATTGCCGCAATAAACTGCTGTTTGGTTTCTTCAACAGCTTCAAGCAATTGAGCATCTAATGCTGCTAACTCTTCTACAGGGTCTTGTTGTTCCTTAATTACTGAAGCAACCTTTTGCACGCAATCATTAAATCTTTGCCAGCCTCGAGCTACTTCATCTAATTTACTATCATGGAACTCTAGCTCAGAACGATAGTGGTTAGAAAGGATATAAAATCTAACTAACTCTTTCGGATACTTGGCCAAAACCTGCTTAACAGTAACAAAATTACCCTCTGACTTAGACATTTTTGCATTTTTTAAGTTTAGCATTCCATTATGCAGCCAGTATTTTGCCAACGGTTTACTGGTAGCTGCTTCCGACTGAGCTATTTCATTTTCGTGATGTGGGAAAACTAAGTCGGCACCGCCGCCATGAAATTCAAACTCACAACCTAAGTATTTTTGAGACATAGCTGAGCACTCAATATGCCAGCCTGGACGCCCCTTTCCCCAAGGACTATCCCAAGCAGGCTCACCTGGTTTTGCTGCTTTCCATAAAGCAAAATCCATTGGATTCCGCTTGTCCGGATCTACCTCAAATCTTGTTCCCGCTTGCAATTGATCTAGTTTCTGATTTGATAATTTCCCATACTCTGGAAAACTGAGTACGTCAAAAAACACATTGCCATTAACTGCATAGGCATGACCTTTTGCTATTAAAACTTCAATTAATCCTATAATTTCTGGAATATGCTCGCTTACCTTCGGATAAACATCGGCTTCTTCCACACCTAAAGCAGCCATGCTTTCTAAGTAATCTTGAATGTAATAACTAGATATTTCTTGGGCTGTTTTTCCTTCGTTAAGGGCGCGGGCAATAATCTTATCATCAATATCAGTGAAATTCTGGACATGATACACTTGATAGCCTTGCCAACGCAGATACTTTTTAATAACATCCCAAATCACACTTGGTCTAGCATGCCCTAAATGGGTTTCATCATAGGGAGTTACACCACAAACATAAATGTTTACCCGTTCATTTTTCGCCTCAAATACTTCTTTCTTTCTAGTTAATGTATTATAAACTTGAATAGCCACTATAATTCACCTCATTATCCTTCTAGTTTTACATAATCTGCATCTCATTACTATCTGTTGATTCAACTCCACTTGTCAGAAACTTGCCCTCACATTTTTTCAATAGTGCTTCAACCTCATTCAACCGGCACTCTAGCTTATTAACTTGGTTTTGCAAGGAATTTATATATTGTTGGACCGGATCTGGTAGCAAATGATGCTGCAAATCATTAACTCGTTGACCATCCCTGACCACAATCCTGCCAGGCACACCTACCACAGTAGAGTTATCGGGAACACAGTTCAAAACTACTGCTCCAGCACCTACTTTAGCATTTTTTCCAACTGTAAATGAACCTAATACCTTTGCCCCAGAAGCAATTACCGCCCCTTCTTCAATAGTTGGATGACGCTTACCTTTTTCCTTACCAGTACCACCTAAAACTACACCTTGATATAAGGTTACATTATCCTTAACTACCGCTGTTTCTCCAATCACCACACCCATCCCATGATCGATAAACACACCGGCACCTATTTGAGCGCCTGGATGAATCTCTATACCTGTTAAAAACCGATTAATATGACTAATCAACCGCGCGATAAAATATAATTTATGTCTATACAAGAAATGCGCTATACGATGCATTTGTATTGCATGGAAACCAGGATAAGTAAAAATTATCTCTAGCAAACTGCGAGCAGCAGGATCCCGTTCGCGAATTGCTTGGATATCCTTTTTCAATCTTTCAAACATACTATCCCTCCTCGCATAATATAAAAAACCCTCGCTCTATACAGAGACGAGGGTTCGCGGTTCCACTCTGCTTCCTTATTAATAAAATTATTAATAAGGCACTTCATTGTGGGTAACGGGCACACCGGCCTAGCCTACTATTAGTTCAGCAAGGCAGATCCTGGTTGCAATTCAGCTCAAAGGTCTCTAAAGGTGCTTCCAGCCTACGACACCTACTCTCTGATAGAGTTACACAATGAACCTACTTAAACCATTCATCTCTTTTGCATTTCAGTTTTCAAGTTTATTATATCGAGTCTAAACCATAGTGTCAATCTCTAACCTAGTTACTAATAAATACATAATTATTATTATGCAGTAAACACTAAGTTAGACCAAAATATTACGAAAAGAGGGTTATTATGAATTGGTTACGATTAAGCGCTAGCATCTTTGTGTTTTTAATCATTATTACCATTGCGTTTTATATCTTACTCTCCCCAGAAAAACCTGATTCAGCCGACCCTGCAGTAATCATCGAAAGGCTCGAAGAGTCTGAGGCCATGTTTGAAAACTTACAATACCAGAACATCACTACTGTTGGGGATCGGATTTTAGTTCAAGCTGAATTTGTCGGTGATCCAGCCACTTTAAAACAAGAAGCCGACTGGCACCAACTAGCGCAAAACACAGCTAATGAACTTTATACGAACATTGTCAAAAACAGAAGTATAGAAGTGCAAATTTATCAAGGAAACAACTTACGCGCTGTAGCTGTAGCCGGTATTTAACTATTTTTTTGTAAAGTTACCACGGCATATGTAGCAATCCCCTCTTCCCGACCAGTAAATCCGAGTTTTTCGGTTGTTGTAGCTTTGATATTAATCTCACTGATGGCAATTTCCAATTTTTCTGCTAAAACTCGTCGCATATCTGGAATATAGGGTGCTAATTTAGGCCGTTCACAAGCAATTGTGATATCAATATTATTGACAGCGTATGCTCTAGATTTTAACATGTGCATTACACTTTCTAACAATAATAGACTAGAAATCCCTGCATATTCTGGATCCGTATCGGGAAAATGAATTCCAATATCACCTAAACCAGCGGCACCTAATAAAGCGTCCATTAGCGCATGAGTAACTACATCTGCATCTGAATGCCCTTTTAAACCACTATGATGCTCAACAGTAATTCCACCTAATATTAAAGGTAAGCCAGGTTCTAATTTATGCACATCATAACCCATTCCTACTCTAATCATTAACCAACCTCAACTTTCCTCTTGATTTTCTAAAATAGCTGTAGCAAATAATAAATCTTCGGGAGTAGTTAGTTTAATATTAGCGTATGTACCAGGTATTATTTTTACTGGTAAACCCAACTTCTCCACCAATCCACAATCATCTGTTACCTGCCAACCTTGTTTCTCGGCCTGTTCATAAGCATCAACAATTAATTGATAGGTAAAAGCCTGGGGCGTTTGTATCGCCCATAACTGGCTTCGGTCTGGTGTTCCGCATACCAGCAAATTCTGATCAACCTGTTTAATGGTATCCTTAACTGGAACAGCAACACCTACCGCCCGATTAGTATGTAAGCTTTGGTAGATGGTCTGTAAAGTTTGTTCTTCTACTAAAGGACGGGCAGCATCATGAATAAATACGAAATCACAATCTGCGGATAAAGCTTTTAAACCATTAAAAACCGATGCTTGGCGAGTGGCCCCACCAATAACTAACCCTTTAACTTTAGCTATTTGCCACTCTTTTATTAACAACTCTATTTGTTGGCAATCTTCTTGCCGACAAACAACCACAATCTCTTTAACCCAATCTAAACCCTCAAATTTTCTTAAACTACGAATGATCACTGGAATGCCTAATAAATCTAATAACACCTTGTTTTCTTGTTTACCCATCCTTCTGCCACTGCCGGCTGCAGCCAGTACCACTCCAACTTGAGACATTGTCAACCTCCAAACTAATACTGGAAATATGAAAACCCGGCGATAAGGTTTACACCGGGTTTATTTCATAATTATAATGCCTTTTCCATTGCTTTAGGCTTAGCAAATATCATGCGGCCAGCTGCGGTTTGTAGTACACTAGTTACTAGTACACCAATAGTATCTCCGATATAACGACGGCCTCCGTCAACCACTATCATAGTCCCATCATCTAAGTAGGCAATACCTTGACCTTGCTCTTTGCCATCCTTAATAACATGTACGCGTAATTCCTCACCTGGAAGCACAACTGGTTTCACCGCATTTGCTAGTTCATTAATATTTAAAACAGCCACTTGTTGTAATTCACAAACTTTGTTAAGATTATAATCGTTGGTGATTACTTTAGATCCTGTTTCTTTAGCTAACCTTACTAGTTTTGAGTCTACCTCAGTTATATCGTCATAATCTATATCCATGATTTGAACAGTCACATATGGTTCTTTTTGAATTTTGTTCAAAATGTCTAAGCCTCGACGTCCTCGATTTCGTTTTAGCACATCAGATGAATCAGCAATATGCTGTAATTCCTCTAAAACAAACTGTGGAACAATCAAAACACCTTCTATAAATCCAGACTTTGTAATATCTGCAATACGACCATCAATAATTACACTAGTATCTAAAATTTTACCACTGATACCATTCCGGCGACTTCGCCAAAAACTAGTCCGATTAGAAGAACGATTAACGACTCCAAGAATGTCTTTACGTTTCCTAACTCCCACAGACCAACCTAATAAACCTAGAATTGCACTAATAATTAACGGTAAGTAATCGCTAAGATATCGAACCGGAATATCTTTTAATGGTGTAGATACTAACATAGCAACCAATAACCCTAACACCAATCCTACTACTCCACCTAGAATATCGTCAGTAGGAGTTCTTTTCCAGAAACGACGAATGTTAGTAAGAAAAGAATTAAGCGGAGTTGAAATTAGACTACCAAAAAACAATCCGATTAGTGCACCTACCGCTGTAAAAAGTATTGTTACATAACTGCCGCCAAGTACATCTGGAATTATCAAACTTATGTAGGATGCACCATGAAAACCCAGAAAACCTCCTAAAGCCATTAAACATAAACGTAAAAGCATTTCCAAACCAGGATTCACCTCCTTTCACCAAGGTTCCTGTTTACCTATAGTATTAACAGGTTATAAGAAAAGTATTCCAGACAAATCCGAAAATTTAAGAGAAAAAAATCTATACACTCTCTTTCTTATTATTTCCTTCGATACTATCAGTAATAAGTTGGACTACTTCTTCTTCACTAACACCCTTCACCAGTACTAACTCACTAATTAAGATTTGACGGGCAGTTTCTAACATTTTTCGTTCGCCGGCAGACAGACCTTTTTCTTGGTCTCGCAAGGTTAGATTTCGAACCACTTCGGCTACTGCATCCACATCGCCGCTCTTAATCTTTTCCATGTTAGCCCGATAACGCCTGTTCCAATTTTGCGACATATTAGACATTTCACCTTGCAAAATCTCAATAACCCGCTTTGTTTCCTCTTCATCAATAACTTGTCGGACACCTATTTCTTCAGCAGAATCCATAGGAATCATTACTTTCATATCACCAATGGGCATAGCCATGATATAATAGCGCCTTTTTTCTCCTAAAACCTCGCGTTCCTCAATGGCCTCAATCATTCCAGCACCATGCATTGGGTATACAATTTTATCCCCAATATTGTACACAGTTTTGAACCTCCTATCTACCCTAATACTAGGGTATCATTTTCAATTTACCACTTTCTGCGAGAAAAGTCAATCACTGGCTTCGATTTCTCATTTATTGTGCCCAAAAATTACGATTTTCATATTTTTGCTATAAATGTCTATCTAACAGGGCTTGCTCGCGTAATCTTCGCAGACCTTCTTGGATAGCCTTAGCACGAACTTCACCAATTCCTTCTACTTCGTCTAATTCTTCAATTGTAGCATCCAAGATTGAGTGTAAATTGGAAAATGTGCTTACGAGGTTCTCAACAACTGGCATGGGCAATCGTGGTATTTTATTCAAAATCCGATAACCTTTAGGTACAACAGATTGTTCTAGACTATTAACATGGCTGCTATACCCTAAAGCACGCGCTAACATATTCAAGTTTAACAATTCTTCTGAATCCCAGCTGCTAATTTCTTCCCAAACTTCTTCTGCCTGATCCTCTAACAGACAATAATCTTTGGTTACTAATAAACCTTCATCCTCGATATCTACCATCAATTCTTCTAACTGCATGCTAACTAAGCGCCCTTCAACACCCAAATGAACGATATAACGCTCTATTTCACGGGCAATATGATATACCATCTGGCCTCGCTGAATTACTGTTGCCACATCAAATAGGGTAACAAAATCTTCAAATTCTAAAGCCGTTAGATTAATTAGCGACTGCTGAAATACACTTTTATATTTTTCTAAAGTTGACAATGCTTGATTAGCTTTTGTCAAAACTACACTAACATCACGTAAGACAAACTTAGTATTACCCCAATACATGCTAATAACATTTCTCCGTTGAGAAATGGCAATCACTAATCGCCCAGTTTGTTTAGCGACCCGTTCCGCGGTTCGATGACGAGTTCCAGTTTCAAAACTGGGAATCATTGGATCGGGGGTAAGTTGAGCATTAGCGTATAAAATTCGTTTAGTATCACTTGATAAAACTATGGCACCATCCATTTTCGCCAACTCATACAAAGAGGCTGGATGCATCTCTGCATCAATTTTAAATCCTCCATTAACTATCCCAAGTTCATCAAGATTATCTCCAATAACAATTAATCCACCTGTTCGAGCCCGGAGAATGTTTTCGAGGCCTTCATAAAGCATTGTTCCTGGAGAAACCAACTTAAGATGTTGATACAAAGCATTTTCTTGTTCATTCATTTCTTTCATCAATGACCCTCACCCCCTGTTAATCATGGAAAATTGCAGTTAATGCTTGGGAGATGGATTTTGCTTGAGTAATACCTATTCCCTCTACTGACACATGGCGATTTCCAGCTGGAATAACAGCATGTTTAAAACCTAACTTAACTAACTCTCGTAACCTTAAATCTATATGATTAACAGCACGAATTTCACCTGATAGACCTATTTCGCCAATAACTGCCCATTGAGGATTAACTGCTATATTACGCACACTACTAGCGATAGCCACCGCAATTCCTAGATCTACTCCTGGCTCTGTTAACTTAAAACCGCCTGCCACATTCACAAACACATCTTGATTTTGCAAAGGATAACCCTGTCGTTTTTCTAAAACAGCTAAAATAATAGAAAATCTTTGATAATCTACACCAGTAGTCTGCCGACGAGGAATCCCACCAAAAGCTGTCTTACCAACAAGAGCCTGCAATTCCACTAATAAAGGACGACTCCCTTCCATGCAGGGCACAACCACCGACCCTGAACTGTTTAATGGGCGTTCCGATAACAACAAACCCGATGGATTTTCTACTTCTACCAAACCCCGATCGGTCATATCAAAAATCCCAACCTCATTAGTGGAACCAAATCGATTTTTAACACCACGAACAATCCGAAATGTATTCTGGTTTTCGCCCTCAAAATATAATACGTAATCTACAGCATGTTCTAATACTTTTGGACCAGCAAATTCTCCACCTTTAGTAACATGCCCAACCAATATAATAGGAATATCTAAGCTTTTAGCTAATTTTAAAAAATAAGTAGCAGCTTCTCGAACTTGTCCAACACTTCCCGGTGCCGAACTAAGATCCTCTTGATAAACAGTTTGAATAGAATCGATTAGAACTAAGTTAGGTTGTAAATTCCTTATATGATCTCCAATAACGGCTAAGTTAGCCTCGGCAAAAACTTCCAAATTAGGAGTTAAAACATTTAACCGCTCTGCTCTGAGTTTTAATTGGCTTAAGGATTCTTCCCCAGAGACATATAAGACTGTGCCTCTAGTCTTAGCCACAAAGGCAGCTACCTGCATCAGCAAAGTGGACTTACCAATACCTGGTTCACCACCTAATAAACCTAAGGAACCGTGGACTATTCCGCCGCCTAGCACCCGATCTAACTCCGGAATACCAGTCGAAAAACGTTCTTCTTGTGAAGCCTTAATGTCGGTAATAGCTACTGGTTTTTGCGTCGACGCATCCGTTATCCAACTGCGATTATTTTTTCGCGCTGTAACTCGTTCCTCAGTAATTGTGTTCCATTCACCGCACCCAGAACACCTTCCCTGCCACCGAGAAAATTCATTTCCACAATTCTGACATACAAATTTAACAATTGTTTTGGTCATAACGTTCTCCCAATTAGTCTTAGTAGTTTAATTATACCACTAAATGTAGTGCTATACAATAAATTGTCTATAATTTATAGACATAAGGCAGGGGTTTTTTCGCCGCCTGCCTTATACACTTATTTATTAATTTTTATTTAAATACTAGTTTACCATCCTCTACATCTACTCTAACTGTAGAACCATCAGCAAATTTTCCTTTTAAGATCTCTTCTGCTAACGGATTCTCAATTAATCGCTGTATAGCTCTACGCAATGGTCTTGCCCCGAAATCCTGATCATAACCTTCCTCAACTAATTTTTCTTTGGCAGCATCAGTTAATTCCAGCTTAATATCTCTTTCAGTTAACTGGCCAGATAAATCTTTCAGCATAATGTCAACAATTTTTGCAATATGATCTTTGTTCAGAGCATGGAACACTATGGTTTCATCAATTCTGTTTAAGAATTCAGGTCTAAAGGTCCGTTTTAATTCTTCAAGCACTTTTTCCTTCATTGCTGTATATTGATCCCGTTCATCGTCACTGATTCTGAAACCAATGCCTGCTTCTCTTTGAATTTGGTGTGCTCCCACATTCGATGTCATAATCACCACAGTATTTCTAAAGTC
This sequence comes from Bacillota bacterium, assembly GCA_012521185.1. GTDB lineage: Bacteria > Bacillota > Limnochordia > Darwinibacteriales > DTU012 > JAAYMV01. The sequence continues at coordinate 13,401 of JAAYMV010000056.1, read as the reverse complement.
AACAGTGCGACCTTTAGAATCTGTTAATCTGCCATCCTCCAACACTTGCAAGAGGATGTTAAATACTTCGGGATGTGCTTTTTCAATCTCATCAAAGAGAATTACAGAATATGGACGACGGCGAACTTGCTCAGTTAACTGACCAGCTTCATCATAACCAACATATCCAGGAGGTGCGCCAACTAAACGAGATACCGCATGCCGTTCCATATATTCAGACATATCAATTCGAATCATAGCCTCATCTTCACCAAATAGTGAATTTGCCAATGCTTTAGCCAGTTCTGTTTTACCTACCCCTGTCGGACCCAAGAAAATAAAGGAACCAATTGGTCGTTTCGGATCCTTTAATCCAGCACGAGCTCTTCTTACAGCCTGGGAAATGGCACGAATTGCTTCTTCCTGACCAATAACCCGTTTGTGTAATTCTTCCTCTAAATTTAATAGTCGCTCAGATTCTTCAGTAGCAATTTTAGCAACGGGGATACCAGTCCAACTTGCCACCACATCGGCAATGTCACCTTCTAATACTACAGCTGCACTCATGCCTTGATTGTTCTTCCAACTTGAACGTACATTTATAATTTCTTCTTGTAATTTTTGTTCGGTGTCTCTAAGGGACGCCGCTTTTTCAAATTCTTCATTTTTAATAGCTGATTCTTTCTCGATTTTTACTTCATTTAATTTAGCTTCCAATTCTTTTAGTTCTTGCGGAATTACTAAGCCGCGCAACCTAACTTTTGAAGCCGCCTCGTCGATCAAGTCAATTGCTTTGTCTGGTAAATAGCGATCGGAAATATATCTACTAGACATAGTAGCCGCCGCCTCAATCGCTTCATCTGAAATCTCTACCCGATGGTGAGCCTCATATTTGTCACGCAAGCCTTTCAGAATGACAATTGTTTCTTCAACTGTTGGTTCATCTACCATTACTGGTTGGAATCTCCGTTCCAAAGCAGCGTCTTTTTCCACATGCTTCCGATATTCATCTAAGGTTGTTGCACCAATTGCCTGAATCTCTCCCCGGGCTAGAGCTGGTTTCAAAATATTAGATGCATCAATAGCACCTTCAGCAGCACCAGCACCGATGATAGTATGCATTTCATCGATAAATAGAATCACATCACCAGATTGCCTAATTTCTTCCATTACTTTTTTCAAGCGTTCTTCAAATTCACCACGGAATTTAGAACCAGCTACCAAGGAGCCTAAATCTAACGTAACTACCCGTTTATTAATCAATGTTTCCGGAACATCATTAGCCACGATTTTTAAAGCTAAACCTTCGGCAATAGCAGTTTTACCAACACCCGGTTCACCAATTAATACTGGATTGTTTTTAGTTCGGCGACTAAGAATTTGAATCACCCGTTCAATTTCCTTATCGCGCCCAATTACTGGATCTAACTTACCTTCTTGAGCCATTTCTGTTAGATCACGACCAAATTGTTCTAATGTTGGGGTTTTGCTCTTCCGTGGTGCTTTAGTACCTTGAACTTCAGGACCGCCTAACAGCTCAATGACTTGCTTGCGCATTTCATCTAATTCAGCACCAAGGTTTTTCAAGACCTGGGCAGCTACACCTTCACCTTCACGAATTAATCCTAATAGAATGTGTTCTGTACCAATATAAGTATGGCCTAATTGCCGTGCCTCATCAAAAGCCAATTCTAATACTCTTTTTGACCGTGGAGTAAAGCCAATTTGACCTTGGGTAGGCGCTTCGCCTTTCCCAATTATCTTTTCTACTTCTGCCCGTACCTTGTCAATATTTATACCTAAAGCTAACAATGCTTTCGCAGCTACACCTTCGCCTTCGGCAATCAAGCCCAAGAGCATATGCTCTGTGCCTACTACATTATGCCCTAAACGTCTGGCTTCCTCTTGCGACAAAACTATTACTTTTTGCGCTCTATCTGTGAACCTCCCGAACATGATTCTCACCCTTCTTTCTATTTTTAATTATGCAGAAGCACTCTGAAGTCGCTCCCGAATCAAACTAGCCCGCAAACGATCTCTTTCTTCTGGTGGTAAACTTTGACCCATTATTTTTTGTAAATGAGCAGCTCTAATACAGACCATCAATTCTTTTAATATTTTCTTATCCAAATTTTTTAATATACCTAGATCAATTCCTAAACGCACATTGGATAATAACTCCATTGCTTCTTTGGTGCCAATTTTTCGCGCATGGGCTAGTATTCCATAAGAGCGACAAACAGAATCTTCACTTGCTAAACGTTGTTCTGACTGAATTAGGAATTGCCTTGCTTGTCGTTCACTAGCTATAATTTGAGCAGTGATTTTTGCTAGAAGTTCCACTATATCTTCTTCTGTATGACCTAAAGACACCTGATTAGAAATTTGGAAAATATTACCATAAGATTCGCTGCCCTCACCATACAAACCTCGCACGACTAAACCAAACTGGGTAACTGAATTTAACACTTGAGACAATTGGTTTAGCTTCGCCAAAGCCGGCAAATGCACCATAACAGAAGCACGCATTCCTGTACCAACATTAGTTGGACAGGAAGTTAAATATCCAAGGGCATTGTCAAAAGCATATTCCTGTTTTGCTTCAATTAAATCATCGATTCTGTCTGCTAAACGCCACGCTTCTTCAATTTGAAACCCTGGATATAATACTTGGATTCGCAAATGATCTTCTTCATTGATCATAATGCTAATATCCTCGCTTTCAGAAAGCAACAAACCCTTGTAAGCAGTGGCCTCCGTGTGAGCTGGACTAATCAAATGCTTTTCCACTAGTAACTGTCGCTCTAAGCTATCTACTTCAGCCATCTTATAAAATGTAAATTTCCCTAGCCCGCTTAAAACTTCATCTAATTTCGTACAATTATCTAATACCTTTTTGGCCTGCTCTTTATTAGCTACACCAGGAAAGGGAATTTTGGCAAAGTTTCTAGCTAAACGCACACGAGTGCCTAATACTATATCCCCTTCTGGTCCTTCTTTTTTCATCCATGAACTAAGATTTTTATCTAAAGTATCACCTAAAAACATTTACTCATCCACCTCCATATTCTGTAGGCGGGATTCTAATGCGCGTATTTCATCACGTAAGCGAGCAGCTTCTTCATAATTCTCTACATCTATTGCTTGCTGCAACTGATCCCTTAATTGTTGAACCTGTCGCTCAATACGTGTTTTAGCATGACTCTTAAGCGGCACCTTCCCAACATGGCGACTAGCACCATGTAGCCTACGCAATAATGGATGAATATCTGTTCTAAAAGTTTGATAGCAATCACTGCAGCCTAATTGGTTAATGCGCCTAAAATCATCAACACTTAAATTACATGTCGGACAACTTGATACTTTATGTGCTGTTGTACCCCAAATTTTAGGTTGTTCAAAAAAGCTAGAAAATATATTAGGAATCTCTATGCCGAAGCCAAAACCTCCGACTTCTTTTGCACACTTTTGACAAAAATGAGCTTCAGTTTTTTGGTTATTAATTATCTTCGTTACATGAACACTAGCAACTTCTTGTTCACAACGCTCACATAACATGCTATCAGCCTCCTATTGATTTAAAACCACAAAGATCATTGCTTTCAGCAAACTGGCCCGCAACCGATCTTGCTCTTCGCTATTACCCACTACTTCCTGCTGTAAGTAAGCTCGTATTAATTGAACTTGTTTCCTATTTATCGCAGACAATTCTAAAAAGGCATCTAAGAAATTATCTGCTGCTGCTTCGGAAACAGATTGACCTATTTCATGGAACAATTGAACAATTAAATTTTCCCGTTCTTTAGGATCTAATCTAAAAATCCTAATATAGCCGCCGCCACCCCGTCGACTTTCAATGATATAACCTCTTTCAATAGTAAACCTTGTAGTTAAAACATAATTGATCTGGGATGGCACACACCTAAACTGTTCGGCCAGTTGCGCTCGGCTAATGGCTATCGATTGATCTTTACTATTTAATAAACGTTGTTTAATGTAATTTTCAATTAAATCCGCTAACGTCACAGACTCACCTCTTTCGTTTGACCATTACTGACCTTCGATTTCATTATATCACCAAGTTATTTATATTTGGCAAACTTAAACTGAGATGATCAGGGAACATCAGGATTGGTTTTCGCTCTCTTTCTCTGTTTATCTTCAATTTTCACCATTTTCTCACCGACTATATCTATTCTGCCATACACCTACATATTTATTATTAAGTCCATTAAGGAGAGGATCACATGATCAATATTATCTGGTTTGCAATGCTAATAACTGGAATTATCACCGCCATAATCAAAGGCAATATGGAGATGATTACTAAGGCTACTATTGAAGGAGCCGAACAAGCGGTGACAGTGGCATTAGGATTAACCGGAATTATAGCTTTTTGGTCTGGAATGATGGAAATTGCTAAAGAAGCCGGTTTGATGAATTTCCTAGCTAGATTAATGTCACCTATTGCCAAACGTCTTTTCCCAGAAATTCCTAGTAATCATCCTGCTATGGGGGCGATTCTACTTAGTTTTAGTGCCAATCTGTTAGGTTTAGGTAATGCCTGCACTCCTTTGGGAATAAAAGCAATGGAAGAACTACAAAAATTGAATCAGCAACAAGAAACTGCTAGCAATAGTATGTGTACCTATGTGGCAATTACTGCTTCTAGTTTGACTCTCATACCATCTACGGTGATCGCTTTCCGCGCAGCTAATGGATCAGTAAATCCAACGGAGATAATTGGCACCACTATTTTTGCTACAACAATCTCTACGTTAGCTGCTATTCTTGTAGATAAAGTGCTACGAAACTTCTATTATTGAGGTGAATTTAATGGTTACCTTTATAAATCTTCTTTCTCAATGGGCAATCCCTATCTTTTTAATTGTGATTCCCACTATTGGGTTAAGCAAAAAAATACCAGTTTATGAATGCTTTGTTCAAGGTGCTAAGGAAGGATTTAATACTGTAGTGCGGATTATTCCTTATTTGGTAGCTATGTTCATTGCCATTAGAGTTTTCCAACAATCCGGTGCGATGGAGAGCTTGATTAGTCTAATTAATCCGCTTACCAGTATTTTCCATATCCCTAAAGAAGTTTTACCTTTAGCATTAATTAGACCTTTGTCCGGAACTGGGGCTTTAGGAATACTAGGAGATTTGCTAGCCACTCATGGCTCAGATTCCTTTATTGGCCGACTAGCCTCAACCATGCAGGGAAGTACCGAAACCACTTTTTATGTATTAACTGTCTATTTTGGAGCAGTAGGTGTTAAAAATGTGAAACATTCATTATTAGCTTGCTTAGCCTCTGATCTTGCCGGATTATTTGCGTCTGTCTATATTGTCTGGCGTATTTTCAGTTAATTGTAATTAATTGGAATAAATATCTATCGCATGGGCATACTATAGATATAACTGTTTTACTGGAGGGGTTCTAATGACGACAGAGCAGAGACTAGCTATGATTAAAGAGGCCATGAAAGTTCTAGCTAATACTGACAAAATCGATCAAAAGTTTAAACAAAGAGGTCTAAACTCACTAACCCAAGCTTACAATCGGCACACAAGTCAAATGAAAGCTAGCAAAATCTTTACAAATACTAAAAGGTTTGGCCATTGATCCCGGCAGGATTTAATCTTCTACTCGCCGAATCTAACTCGTGGTACCGAATATCCTAAAAGTGAGGTAGATTTAGTGAGTTTTAAAATAATAATTGGCTTGATTGGTGGTTTAGGCTTATTTCTATACGGAATGCAGAAAATATCAGAGGGCTTGCAAAAAGCCGCTGGTGATCGTTTACGACAGATCTTAGAGCTGTTCACTTCTAAACCAATCATCGCAGTCCTAACTGGTACACTAGCTACTGTTTTAGTGCAATCTAGCAGTACAACTACTGTAATGGTAGTCAGCTTTGTTAATGCTGGTTTAATGAACTTAGCTCAAGCTATAGGTACCATTATGGGAGCAAACATTGGTACGACAATTACCGCTCAGATTGTGTCATTTGAATTATATGATATTGCCCTGCCAGCTATTGGTATTGGATTTTTAATGAGTTTTTTATGCAAAAGAAAAACCTACAAGAATCTTGGATTAAGTTTGTTAGGTTTTGGAATTTTATTCCTGGGTCTAAATATTATGAGTGATAGTATTTATCCCTTAAGAGAATACCAACCATTCCTTAATCTATTAATCTCATTTGGACAAACTCCAATTTTAGGTGTTGTAGCTGGAGCAGCTTTTACAGCTATTATGCAAAGTAGTAGTGCAACTAGCGGGTTGGTAATTGCTTTTGCATCACAAGGTTTACTTAACTTAGAATCTGGTTTGGCATTAATATTAGGTGCCAATATTGGAACATGTATTACAGCAGTTTTAGCTTCGATTGGCGGTACCCTAACAGCGCGAAGAGCCGCGATTGCTCATGTCTTATTTAATGTTATAGGGGTAGTAGTATTTCTGTTCCTTTTAACACCCTTTGCAAAACTAGTCGCTTTAACTAGCAATGCCACAGCAAGGCAATTAGCCAATGCCCATACTATCTTTAACATTACTACTACAATATTACTTTTCCCATTTATTCATCATTTTGTTGGTCTAGTTCAGCGGATTGTTCCAGGTACAGAAGAAGTTTTAAACAGCAAACCACAGTACTTAAACCAAAATATTATTCACTCCCCAGCTGCGATTATGGCAGCGTCAAAGGAAACAGTTAGAATGGCTGAGATTGCTTTGGACATGCTTAACGAAGCTTTCGAAGCATTTTTGACTGGGGATTCTAAACTAATTGATAGTGTAAATCGCAAAGAAATAGTAGTAAATGAATTGGAACGCTCGATTATTAGATTCCTAACAGAAGCAAGTCAAAACCCACTATCCGTTAGTCAATCAAGAAGATTAACCAATCTAATGCATTCAGCTCATGATATCGAAAGGGTGGCGGATCACGCTACCAATATCATCGAACTGGCTGAAACAAAAATCGAAAACAACCTTTGCTTCAGTGAGTTAGGTATCAACGATATCAAAACCATGCATAAAGAAGTTACCGAAATCTTCAGAGAAGCCATTAATCTGTTAAAGAATGAAAATATCGACGCAGCACAAAAATTAATTCGTGCTGATGATATTGTCGACCAAATGGAGAAAGATTTTCGTGATGCACATATTCGTCGCTTAAACGAAGGAACCTGTACACCAGAAGCTGGAGTTATTTTCTTAGATATTGTCAGCAATCTAGAGCGAATCGCAGACCATGCGAATAACTTAGCAGAAGCTGTCAAAGCGACGCTCACAGGTTCTCCCGAGGTAGAATTTGAACAAGTCTAAAATAAAAACCCGTCTTGAAAAATCAAGACGGGTTTTATTCAACTAATTTATCCATTACCCCGAGTTATTTCCACTTCCAAATAATCTAAATAACCACCGACTGGAACTTGATGTTTACGAACTCGGGTTACTAACTTTTTAATATCATACATAGCAAGCACTTGCGTTGAAATGGCTTCGGCTAAACTCTCAACTAAATTGAACTCCCGGTCTTCTACTATTTCCTTAACTACAGTATAAACATCAACATAATTAAAGGCATAATCTGTATCATCACCCAAATTCTGTAAATCGGTATAAATCTCTAGATCGACTTCAAACTTTTGTCCTAATTCCTTTTCTGCATCAAAGGCTCCATGATATCCATAGAAGACCATATTTTTTAAAACTAATTTATCCGACACCAGATACAACCTCCTCGTCTTGCCTAAAGCCCTTACTCTAAACCAATAGCCGGTTCTTGCTTAGGTTTGATTACTCGAGCACGAACTTTATTATCCTCTTTAATTGCAGCTACATCATCTTGCACTTGGTCTTGTCCTTGTTCTGGCCCTTCAGGAAGTTCACGTCCTTCCATGATAGCCAAGAATTGTTCACGATTGACTGTTTCTTTTTCTTTCAAAACAGCAACTAAGCGATCTAGTTTATCACGATTTTTAGTAAGAACATCTAACGCCCTTTGATAACAAGTCTCAATAATTCTTCTAACTTCGCTATCAATAGCAGCAGCTACTTCTTCACTGTAATTTCGATCCCGGGAAATATCTCTACCTAAAAACACCAGATCTTCTCCACTTGGATTTCCAAAAGTTAATGGTCCTAACTTTTCGCTCATCCCCCACTCCATTACCATTTTACGAGCGATCTTTGTTGAGCGTTCCAAATCATTTTGGGCACCAGTACTCGTTTCATTAAAGGCTATTTCTTCTGCTGCCCGACCACCAAGTAAATCGGAGAGATCATCTAATAGTTTTGACTTAGTGCGAACATAACGTTCCTCTTCAGGTAGATACATGGTATAACCGCCTGCCATACCCCTACCTACAATACTAACCTTGTGCACTGGGTCGGACTTAGGTAAATGATAAGCTACAACAGCATGGCCGGCCTCATGATAAGCAAACACTTCTTTATCTTCTTCCGTTAAAACTCGCTGTTTTTTCTCTGGTCCCATGATAACTCGGTCAATGGCTTCTTCACAATCTTGCATGGTAATAAACTTGCGATTGTTTCTCGCAGCCAAAATAGCCGCTTCATTTAATAAATTCGCTAGATCAGCACCAGCAAAGCCTGGTGTTCTACGAGCAAGAATATCTAAATCAACCTCATGTAAAGGTTTATTACGTGCATGAATCTTTAAGATTGCCAATCTGCCTAATAAATCAGGACGATCTACAACGATCTTACGGTCAAATCGGCCTGGGCGTAATAAAGCAGGATCTAATACGTCCGCTCTATTTGTTGCTGCCATGACAATAATACCAGAATTAGTTTCAAAACCATCCATTTCCACTAAAAGCTGGTTCAGAGTTTGTTCTCGCTCATCATGACCGCCACCTAAGCCAGCCCCTCTTTGGCGACCAACCGCATCTAATTCGTCAATAAAAATCAAACAAGGTGCGTTTTTCTTAGCAGTTTCGAATAAATCACGTACTCGTGATGCACCAACACCAACAAACATTTCCACAAATTCTGAACCACTAATACTAAAAAACGGTACTCCTGCTTCCCCAGCAACTGCTCGGGCTAGTAAGGTTTTACCTGTTCCCGGTGGTCCAATTAATAAAACTCCCTTAGGGATTCTTGCTCCAAGTTCCCCATATTTCTTTGGCTGTTTTAGAAAGTCGACTACTTCTGCTAATTCTTCTTTTGCTTCATCTACGCCAGCTACATCATTAAAAGTTACATTCTTTTTATCCTCTGATAGTAGTCTTGCTCTACTTTTACCAAAGGACATCGCTTTATTATTTCCACCTTGCATTTGATTCAACACAAACATCCAAATTGCTACAAAAAGAACAATAGTAATGATGTTTGGAAGCAATGCTACCCACCAGGATGTTCCTTGAGGAGCCTCTGCGATGACCTCAACATTTTTTGCTATTAGCATATCACTTATCTCAGGCATTTTGCCTGCTGTTACCGTAGTAAAAAACTTGCTTCCATCTTTAAGAGTGCCTTCTATTCTCTGTTCACCAATTAACCTAACAGACTCAACTTGATTTGCTCTTACATAACTGTCAAATTCTGAGTAAGTTAGAGGTCGCACAGGATCAACAGAGGTATAAACGCTCTGAACAATCATTAAAAGTATTATTGCAATCAATAAATAGATACTGATTTGTCTCAAAAACTTATGCATAATATGCCCTCCTTTCGGATATTCATCCTACTTTCACTCATGTTTCTCTATTATAACATACCTAACTATTAGTGACAATGGTTTCTATTTTCCACTGTAATTCTTAGTATTTTATTGGTTTTTACTGTAATTCTTCCTTTTTCACTTCTTCTTAAATTGCCAATAAGAATTATTTCCTCTTGATCACAAATAATCGGTATCTCATCTCTTACATATAAAGGCAGCTTAGCATCGATTAGAATATCCTTTACTTTTTTACTGCTACAATGGCCAAATAATTGAATGCGATCTCCTGGTTGGCGTCGTCGATAGATCAGAGGTAGTTTTAGCTGGTTTAAAGCAAAATACTCTACATTCGGTTCTGATTGAGTTAAGTTAGGCTGAATATGCTCAGAGAGGACCTCAGTTGTAATTGTATAATCTCCCAAAGCAACCTTTCCTGGGATTGGTAATACCCCTGGCTCCCAACTACTTCTTACAGGATTACCTAGCACTAAATATTTCGCTGTTCCAATCACTTTTAATTGGGGTAGCTGATAATTAAAGGTTCCCTGGGCTAAACTAAGCTGTCTAATTTTTTCGATATGCTCAAAATCTGCTTGTTGGTGACTATCGATTTTTCGCAGGATAGCCATTTGTAATAATCTACGTTGAAAGGCGATAGATTGTTTATTAAATTTCAAACGATCAATGGTTAATAAATCCTGTTCCCAGTTGGTAAGCTCTGCAAACAATCGCTCTGTTTGTCTGGATAACTCCGCTTCATCTGCCTGAGCTATTTGAGCTAAACGAGACAACTGAGATGTGAATTGGGGATTATAGTCTGCCTCAATTAATGGTATTAAGTGTAACCGTACTTTGTTACGCAAATGCTGAGGATCTTGATTGGAAAGATCTTCATAATATTTTACTCCAAACTGTTGGCAATAGTTAACCAGCTCATTTTTAGTAATATTTAAAAGCGGCCGGATATAATGCTCTCGGATGGGCAGCATTCCAGCCAAACCAGCTAAGCCGGCTCCCCGTAAGAAGTGCATTAAAACTGTTTCAGCTTGGTCATCCTTATGGTGCCCCAAAGCAATTTTAGTGTAACCATGTTGGGTGCAACACTGATTAAGCAATTTATACCGAATATGACGGGCACCTGCTTGCTTCGATTCACCGGATATTTCCAAATATTGATCCACATTATAACTATAAATGTGATGGGGTACCTGTAGCTTTTCTGCCATTTGTCTTACATATTCTTCTTCTTCATCAGCTTCTTTCCGAAATTGATGATTAAGGTGAAAAACACCAAAAGGCACCTGTTTCCAGCGATGGAAAAGGTGCAACAAAGCCATAGAGTCCGGACCGCCACTAACTGCCAGCAATACTCGATCCCCTGATTCAATTAACTGTTCAGTCCGAATCATTTTTTCAAATGTTTGAAGTAAATCAAAACTCACTTTTTTTAACTCCTCTGATAAGGATAAATATTAAGTTCCTCTTTTATCAATCTAGCTACTATAACCATCATATCATCATTAATTTGTCCGTTACAGGCTGCAATACTTTGAGTAAGAATATTATTGGCTAATTCTTGACAAGAAAGTTGATGATCCATTTCCAGCAAAACATTCCTTAACCACTCGTCTTTATTAACTATATCCCGCTGGCACTCTAAAATCCCATCAGTAACCATAATCAGAAAATCGCCTTCATTTAGCTGCCGACGTTCTGGTTCTATATCAATATGATTTAAAATACCTATTGGTAAGGAACTGTTTTGAACAACATCTACTGTATCAAATCGTTTGATAAAGCTAGGCGCAGAACCGATTTTTACAAATTCAAGCTGCCCAGTTTGCAAATCCACCACAACTAGATCCACAGTAGCAAATGACTCACTTGTATTGCGAGCTAAGAGAGTTTGATTAATCACTTTTACTGCCAAGTCTCGCTCAAAACCAATCTTAATCATTTTTTCTAATAAATTAATAGTGGCCAGACTATCAGAGGCAGCACTTTCGCCAGTTCCCATCCCATCACTAATCAACAAACCTACCTTATTCGACGAAAGCTGAAAAACCGCTTCACTATCTCCAGATACCTGAGCTTGAGCTAATTTAGCGGTTTTTACATCCAGCCTATAATGAGACCTTAAGCCAATGTGAAAACCACACTTACCAGTAGTTATGCAATCACGGCCTTGAACTTGAAAATGATTACGAAGTAAATTTTCACTTTCCTTAGCTACTTGATTACACCAACCACTGCCACAAAGACTCTTTCGTTTACCAATTATCTGATAACCATCATGTAATCTTAACACAGTTAATTCGGCTAAATCTTGATAATCTAACCTTTGCCATAAAGTTTCCTCTATAGTCTCGGCAAAGTCAATTGGTTCTGCCAAAACTAATCCTAATTGTTCTACGATATTTGCAAAACTATGTAATTGCTGTCCAATAAAACCAACGCCATCTAAGGTGGCCGCTAATTCCCAAAAAATCTGAGAAAGCTGGTTGATTTTCTTTTTCAGCAGCTCTTGAATACGTAAATTACGGGCAAGTTGCTGTTCTGTGTGACATTTAGCACTAGGAATTACTCTTTCTAAGCGACTCAAATAACGCTTAGGTGTTAAATACACCAATAGCCCACTCATCAAAACACTGAATAACAATCTTATTTTACCTGGAGTTATCGGAAAAGGAAGGCTTAACAAATATCCAAGTAAACCTCCAATTAATAAACCACCAGTCATCGTAGAAAATAATCCAGCAAATAAGGAAACTGTCACAAAAAGAATTGCTAGCCCCTGAGAAAAACCAAGCAACAAACTGACTACCATTAAACATGGTCCGATAATTGAGGCTAATGGTAAACCACCTAGTCTAGCAGACGCTAGCACCAAATAAAACATAATAATAAGTCTCAGTTCCAAGCCTAAAACCAGAAAATCGACTCCTAAGAAAACACTAGTTAATAATAGCGATAGCTGAACCTCTTTAGCAGCTATTCTATTTCTTTTTGCCCGTTGAATCACTGGCTCAATAATACTATATCCAGCAATGGCAATTAACATTTCGCATGTTGAGGAAATCCAAGTCATCAATGTGGGAGAATTTAAGTATTGTAATGGCGCTTTAATTAGTATAAAACTAATTGCAATCCAGATTAACCAGTAGACATGTTTTTGCGAGATTTTCTTATTTGAACTAAAAAACCATAAAATTAAACTGCTAATATAATAGGGATATAAATCCATAAATGAACCACAAGAATATATGCCAAGCATAACACCTATTACAGGCCATAGATATATCCTACGTTGGTATTTGCGATTAGCCGCTAAAAAGCCTTTTCCAAAAGGTAATAACTGATCTAATAACAAACTACGAGCAAGAAAAAAACCAGTTAGAATAGTTACCCAAGGTATAGCTATTCTTAAGGTTTTAGTTTTTGATCTCGGTTTACTTTTCTTTTTCGCCCGATCTATAACTAATGGTACAACATGATATGCTTCTGTCGACATACAATCATCTCCCATTCATGTTAGCTAGATGTTAGCTTAACACATTCTGAGAGAAAACTATGTCGAATCAAATAGCAGTAAATTATATCTTTATGATACTTTTCGGCAAATAAAAATAAAACCCTTCATGATCTGAGGGTTTAAAATAAATACTGTATGATAACATATAACGATTATGGTAGCGGCGGCTGGATTTGAACCAGCGAC
>JAAYMV010000055.1 GCA_012521185.1 Bacillota bacterium | reverse complement strand
TCCTTCTGGCAGTCACTCTATTTCAATGTTCTACCTTTTTCGAAAAATCCCTGTATTCCTATAGCAGCTTAAAAATTAACAATAAAAAACCAACACCTTCAAACTTTCGTTTGAAGGTGTTGGTTTGAGCTATTGATTGGTTTAGAAGACTTAGTAGACCTAAGCTATACTAGCCAAGGGACTACCCGGCATAGTGAGAGCGGCTTTGACCCGACCTTAGTTAGCCTCTAAGGTCATCGTCTTCATCTCAAACCAATTTTATCTAATGTTGCTGATTATAGCAACTAAAATTATTCTAAAAATTTAAGATCTTTTGTTCCCAAGTATTTACAGCTTTTACAAGCAATATGATATCATAAATATATCAAAAAGAATAAAGGGGGAAAAGTTATGCAAGAAAAAATCTTAAAAGCAAAACCTGGTATGCCAATGCTGCTTCTGTTCATCATCCTCTACTTGGCAGCTATCGGCTTAATAGTATTTGGCGGAACACTGATCAGTAATGAAATTGATGTTTTTGGTGGAATATTTTTAGCAATAGGTATCATCTGGGTGATGGTTGGTTTTATACCATTTTTCGGACTAAAAGTTATTAAACCACAAGAGGCTTTGGTGCTTACTTTATTTGGAAAATATATTGGTACTTTAAAAGAAGCTGGTTTTTTCTTTGTCCATCCTTTTGCTTTAGCAGTAAATCCAGCAGCCAGAACTAAACTTGGACAAAGCGGCGATGTAGAGAGTGCTCCTAGTATCAGTATTTCTTCTACAGGAACAGTACAAGGCAATTTAGGTGCCAACAAAAAGATTTCCTTAAAAATTATGACTTTAAATAACTCCAAACAAAAAATCAATGATGCACTAGGGAATCCTGTGGAAATTGGAGTGGCAGTAACATGGCGAGTAGTAGACACGGCTAAGGCTGTCTTTAATGTAGACAATTTTAAAGAATATCTGTCCTTGCAATGTGATAGTGCAGTACGAGATATTGTTCGCATTTATCCTTATGACGTAGCGCCAAATATTGATACTACTGGTGATGGCGAACCTGATGATGGAAGTCTACGTGGTTCTAGCTCCATTGTTGCTGAACGTATTCGCCAGCAGATTCAAGATAAAGTAGCAGATGCCGGCTTAGAAATTATAGAAGCCCGAATCACCTATCTTGCCTACGCTCCTGAAATTGCTGCGGTTATGCTACAAAGACAGCAAGCTAGTGCCATTATTGACGCTCGTAAGATGATCGTTGACGGTGCTGTAAGCATGGTAGAGATGGCTTTAGAAAAACTAAGTGAAAATGAAGTAGTTCATTTGGATGAGGAGCGTAAAGCCGCTATGGTATCAAATCTACTAGTAATCCTATGTGGTAATAGAGATGCCCAGCCGGTAGTTAATAGCGGCAGCTTATATTAAAATGGCAAATCAAAAGAAGCAAATTCCCCTCCGGATTTCTAAAAAGCTATACGAAGAAATTGCCGCCTGGGCAGAAGCCGATTTTCGCTCAATAAATGGCCAAATCGAATATCTGCTTACATAATGTGTCAAACAACGAAAAAAATGGTAGGTTTCTACCTGAGCAGTTAACAAAGAAAGACCAAACAGAAGCATAAATTACAATAAACACCCTACTTGCTTTTCATAACAAGCAGGGTGTTTTCCTATGCACTTGAATTCCCTACTGCACGACTATAAATTAAATATGTTCCTGCAAAGTATACACTATAGATACCCATAAAGATGACAAGCGTGATCACAGTATAAAACGGGATAGTATTAGGTTGTAAGATATATGCTGCAAATAGCTTATGACTACCTAAAGCTAATACCAGCAATAAAATACAAGGAAGAACTGCCGGTATTAGAAAGAAAATACTTAGTTCCTTAAGAATTAAATTTCTCCGTTCTAGATCCGTTACCCCTAGCTTCCTAATAATTGAATAAGTCCGCCTTGATCTAACAGTCGATGCTAGCTGTTCAAATCCTAAAACCGTGCAGGACAATACAATAAATACAACGCTTAAATATAAACCGCAAAAGGATAGAGCAACGAACCCAGAAAGGGAATTAGCAATACCCCAAGCTTTTACTGTGACGTTCTTAAAAATTGGTTGGCTAGTAGGCGATTGAATATTGGGTTTCCATTGATTCCTAATGAATCTGTTTAATTCATCTCTTAATTCTGGTTCACCACCAGTAGCAAGGGTAACCACTAACCGTGATAGACTTGGTTCTAATGAAAAAGCGATCGCGTCTGGTATAACCAAAACATAGCCGTTAGTCCCCACCATCCGTTTTTGCTCCATTGGTTCTGTAAAAATGAGCTTTTCATTACTATTCAGCTGTATCCCATTTATATTTAGACTACTATCCCTGGCCAGTTTCTCCATTATTTCCTTTTGGTAGACCTTTTCACAGTGAATAAGATACTGATTATCAACTAAGTCCTTTTGATCAAGTCCGAGCTGTTCCCTTAACAGATTATAGTCCGATAGTGCCATAATTTCTACTGGTAACGATGTTTCCTGGTAAAGATAATATGACAGATGATCTTTCACAGGAGTTTTCGTGGCAATATATTCTACTACCTGATCAAAATCTGCAACATAGGCATCAATAGCCACTGTCACATCATAGGGATACTCGCTTTCAATATTAATTTTATACCCTGCTCCCATCACTAAACCAATAAACATAGTTGCTAGTGAGAAAGCTAGTAATATAGCAATTACTGCAATGATTTTTCCAGAGCTGTTAATTCTACTACGAAGAGACCCTAGTACCACCAAATTATTGTTTCCATAAGTTAACTGCTTTTTTCTACCTATTAGCTTAACCAATAATGCAGGTAACCAACGATAAAAGACATATAACCCTAATAATATTAGAATAACCGCTAACAACAGTATCAGTATTGCTAAACTACTTACAATGGTCACAGCCTTTATAATTAGCACAATACTAAAGCCAATTAAGCAAACTGACCATAACAAATACACTATGTATCGTGGTAAACTACGCTCTTTATAAGCTTCATTTTTTACATGGTCATAGAGTAAATGAATTATTTTAGTTTTCCGAAGAACCTTAGCTGTTTTAAATAAACCTAGGCCATACATTACAAGAAAAAGCCCAAAGGACAATACCATACTGGGAAAGGAAAAGCTAAACTGATGAAGATAAGGAACAGCAAAAATACTCATCACCAGTTTTGATAAGACACCACTAAATACCGAACCAATTCCAGTACCAATCAAAAAAGCTAAAATCCCTATAACAATACTTTCTCCGATAAAAAGACGAAGTAGATTGTGATTTTCCATACCCATTAGCATATAGGTTGCAAACTCTTTTTTACGTTGTGTCAGAATAAAATTCATTGCATAACTGGTTATAAAAGCACTAATCAAAGTGACTAAGATTGAAACAAATAGTAGGCCATTAGTAAGCAGCGACATGTTCTCAGCGAGGGATCTAATGTCCTTTGACAAGCCTAAGGACAAAAAGGAGTATATTAATGCAATGATCAGAGCAAGTGTTGTGAAATAAATTACATAGTCCCGTAGACTACGGCGCACATTCTTTAGACTGAGTTGGGAATACATCAGAATTCCCTCCTAATTCTTCCAAAATGGCTAAAATCTGGGTAAAGAACTGGGAACGAGTATTAGCACCTCGCTGTATTTCAGTATAAATCATTCCGTCCTTTAAGAATAAAATCCGTGAAGCATAACTAGCAGAAAAAGCATCGTGGGTTACCATCAAAAGAGTCGCTTCTAAACTACGATTTATTTCCTGCATGGTCTCCATTAGAATCCGAGAGGAGTTACTATCTAATGCTCCAGTTGGTTCATCCGCTAAAATTAGACGAGGCTGATTAATTATAGCCCGGGCACAAGCACAACGTTGTTTTTGTCCCCCAGAAACTTGATGCGGATATTTATCCAGAACATCCTGGATACCCAACTTCACTGCAATTTCTTGCACTCTTTCGTCGATCAGCTCTACATCCTCTTTATTAATAACCAAGGCAAGAGCAATATTCTCTTGGAGTGTCAAAGTTTCTAACAAATTGAAGTCCTGAAAAATAAATCCAATATTTTCTCTTCGAAAACAAGCTAATCCCCGGTCATCGATCTGTTGCAAATCTTTGCCATCTAAGAAAATCTGCCCACAAGTAGGAGTATCAATTGTAGAAAGACAATTTAATAGCGTAGTCTTTCCTGAACCAGAAGCACCCATAATTGCGACAAATTCTCCTTTGGAAATCTCAAAGTTAATTCCATTGAGTGCATAAGTGATGTTAGGCTCATCGCCATAATGCTTTTTTAAACCGATAACCTTTAAAAGACACATTTACAACACTCCCTGCACATCTTAACGATTACCCTTTCTTCTACGATACTCCCTAATAATTTTATTACGAACTGGAATTCCTATACAGATCAGCAAGACAACGATGACAGTAGTTATACTCATAATCTCACTTCCTTTTTAGGAAATCAGTAATTTGTATGCAGTTACAACTGTATATACACGAGTATAACACCCATAACAGAAATTGGCAATAGTATTTTCTAATCCTCTACCCATTCTAGCCAA
Source organism: Bacillota bacterium (assembly GCA_012521185.1). Classification (GTDB taxonomy): domain Bacteria; phylum Bacillota; class Limnochordia; order Darwinibacteriales; family DTU012; genus JAAYMV01. Next base: position 1,465 of record JAAYMV010000055.1, on the reverse strand, counting down.
AGTCCCTATTCAAACTCACCACGTTTAGCTCTTTTCTGTTGCTTTAGCTTTAATATTTCCTCAAGGAAGAGCCTAACTGAGTAGCCAAAACATCAATTACTTCTAAAATATCCGCTAATTCTCGTAAATCGCGTCCACTCTCTTGGTATTCCTGTACTTCTTCAAGTAATTTAACTTCTAAATCAATAATAAACATCCATATCACTTATAGTACTCCTCACTTAACTCTGGCATACAAATTTTGTCTTCATCACCGTGAAACTCAAGTATTATGTAATTAGATTCAATATAATAGTTCCCAAATATCAAATCAATAAACTCATCTAGTCTTCTAATATCATGCATAATTATTCGAATACCAAAACTCTCTAACGCTTGCCTAATTAGATATGGATCACTCCAGTCCAATATTTCTTCGGCTTATAGTTTTCTAATTCTTGTTGAATTCAAATTTTTTCGTTTGTTTTGTTCCCGCTTTTTGATAACATCGAAGCTTTGTAAATGTTGCCATGAATTGCAGTCTAACTCAAAAAATAGACACCTAAATCAAGTGTCTATTGTGTCTAGCTTATTTCAGCTGTGCACAATAAAAACTCCCATTTATTCAAGACACGGGCATTGCCGCTTACATCCAGCCCATGTAATTCAGTAATATTCCTCTGTTGCGGCACTCTGCTCTATATCGACGTGATCAAATCCGATAGACGCCACAGAAGTGATTTGCAAGAACTACCTGATATTATCCGTTTTTTGAATCAGCTCTTCATAACTAATACCGTATTGGTAAGCAATATCATCGGCATAACCGGTAGGCAAAGGTTCACCGGGAGCAACAATATAGGTACGCTTAATACTTTTTTTGGGGTTGCCGGTTTCAGAACTTGTGGATCGTTCAATTCCAGCCACCAAGCTTACTAATTTTGTAATTCCATTGGTAATAGAATTAATAGAATCAATCCTTTTTGCCAGTTCGTATAAATGGGTTACAAAGATCACTCTGGTTCCAATTAAGCTCAAAGCTCTCAGGATTTCTTCTGCTATAATCGTTCCTTCCCGGGAGTTGGTTGAGGAAAAGGATTCATTCATCAGCAGTAAACTGTCACCAGATACTGCCTGCATGATCTGGTTAAGCAAAATCATTTCCTCTTCCAACCTGCCCCTGTCGGTACCAGTGTTTTCCACACTGGAAAAATGCGTATAAATCCTATCAACAGGACTGATAACTGCTCGTTCCGTCGGGACAAGAATACCAGCCTGAGCAAATAGCTGCGTAATACCGACGGCCCGCAGATAAGTGGTCTTACCGCCCTGGTTAGGCCCTGTGACAATGAAGATTTGACCCTTGCTACTGTTCATCTGCACCTCATTTTTGACAATCGAATCAGGAGAAAATCCTTCTTTAGCAGCCATATAAAGGGCAAAACTCAGATCATAGACGCCCGAAGCTTCAAACTGTTTGATATCT
>JAAYMV010000054.1 GCA_012521185.1 Bacillota bacterium | reverse complement strand
GAAGAAAAAGATTTAATTAGCTTGATTTTTACTGTAACTACCGATTTGGATCAAGCATTTCCAGCTGTAGCAGCTCGAAATTGCGGGATTACTCAAACTCCCTTAATGTGTGCAACTGAAATTCCGGTACCTGGCAGTTTACCTAAATGTATCAGAGTTTTAGTACATTGTTATAGTAATTTGAGTAAAGAGCAAGTAAAGCACATTTATCTAAGAGATGCAGTGTCTTTACGTCCAGACTTAGTAAAGGGTGAATAAGATGAGTATAGAAACAAGAAGAGAGATTCTGGCAATTAAGCCTTACATACCAGGTAAACCAATTGAAGAAGTTCAAAAAGAATATGGTTTAAGCAAAGTAATTAAACTAGCTTCTAATGAAAATCCTTTAGGAGCATCAGCTAAAGCTATGGAAGCAATCAGCAATCATTTTAGCAAGCTAAGTATTTATCCAGATGGTAATTGTACTGAATTAAAGGCAGAATTGGCTAAAAATCTTAAGATAGATCATGACCAAATTATTATTGGCAACGGATCTGATGAGGTTTTAAAATTAATTGGTGAGGCTTATTTGACTTCAGACGATCAGGTTATTATGGCTGATCCGACTTTTTCCGAGTACCAGTATGTCGCTAGATTAATGGGTGCAGCCGAAGAATTGGTTCCTTTAAAAGACCATAAACATAATCTAAAAGAAATGTTACAGCGAATAACTCCACAAACTAAAATTATATTCATTTGCAACCCAAATAACCCAACTGGGACGATTGTTAATCAAGATCGGTTAGTAGAGTTTTTAAAAGCTGTGCCATCGAATATTTTAGTGGTTATTGATGAAGCATATTATGAGTATGTTCAGGCCAGCGATTATCCGCAAACTATTTCATTGCTAAAAGATTTTGAGAATATCATTATAACTAGAACTTTTTCGAAGGTACATGGTTTAGCATCCTTGCGGGTTGGATATGGTATTGCACATCCAAAAATTATTGCTAATTTAAATCGTGTCAAGGAACCATTCAATGTTAATTCGTTGGCTCAGGTAGCTGCGATTGCCAGTTTACGAGATCAAGAACATTTAGCCAAGAGCGTTACTGTTAACGAGCAAGGTAAACTTTATCTTTATCAAGAACTTGAAAAACTTGGTTTAGAATATATTCCGACAGAAGCAAACTTTATAATGTTTAATGTTAGGCGTGATGCAAATACCCTATTCGAAGAATTGCTTAAAAAAGGAATTATTATTCGTTCAGGCAGTATTTTTAACATGCCAAGTTATATCCGCTTAACTATTGGAACCATGGAAGAAAATGAAAGCTTTATTCGAGCACTTAAGGAGGTACTGGTTGGTGAAAATAGCAATTGATGGACCAGCAGGCGCTGGGAAAAGTACCATTGCTCGGAAAGTAGCTGCAGGACTAGGTTATTTATATATAGATACAGGTGCTATGTATCGTGCCTTAACCTATCATGTCTTAGCGCAAGGCTTAGATCCTTTAGATGAAGAACAAGTAAAATCCGCTTTAGATACTTTAAATTTAAGATTAGAAACTGCTTCCTCCGAGGGGATTAACCGAGTATTTCTTGGGGCTCAAGAAATTACCGAGCAAATAAGAGAGCCGCAAGTTTCTCAGAATGTATCAGCAGTATCTAGTCATTTATCCGTTAGAAAAGCAATGGTGGGTTTACAAAAGGGTTTAGCTAAAAACGGTAATGTAGTAATGGATGGACGAGATATTGGAACAGCTGTTATGCCAGATGCAGATTTAAAAATCTATCTTAATGCTTCTGTTGAAGAACGGGCTAAACGTCGGCAAAAAGAATTACTTGCCAGGGGAGTTAACGTGAGTTTAAAGGAATTAATTGAGCAAATCTCTCATCGAGATTTTCTTGATTCAACTAGAAAAATTTCTCCTTTATGTAAGGCTGACGATGCCATCGAGATAGATACTACTCATTTAACTGTTGACCAAGTGGTGGAGTTGGTTCTTACTTTAGTCAGTCGGAGGGAAAAGAGTGTATAGTTTTTTTGTTAGATTGTTACGGGGAATTATTATTTTGTTTTCTGGTTTAGAGGTGCATGGGCTGGAGAATATTCCCGATCAAGGCGGAGCGGTGATTGCCGCCAATCATGTAAGTCTTTTAGATCCTGTTGTTTTAGGTTGTAGTATTAAACGTCCAATTCACTTTATGGCTAAGGCTGAACTGTTTAAGAATCCCTTTCTGAATTGGTTGTTTAGTAAGTTATATGCTTTTCCTGTTAGGCGTGGTATGGCAGATCGGGAAGCCATTCGCACAGCCATTCAGCGTTTAGAATTAGGTAATCTATTAGGTGTTTTTCCGGAAGGAACTCGGAGTAAGGAATTACAAGAAATCCATAATGGTGCGGCTCTATTTGGCTTAAAAGCTAATGTGCCTATTATTCCGGTATATATGCACAATACGGATTTTTTAAAGTTTCGACGTAAGATTTCCGTTTATATTGGACAACCTATAATTCCAAAAGCAGATGCCAAAACTAATAAGACTGAGCTTTTAGCAATTAGTAATCAGATAGCTGAGCAATTTAGTTTGCTGAACAGGAAGGAATCTCCATAACCATGCCGAACTAAATTAAGGGTAATATTATTTTTTGGTAAAAATGGTATACTATTAGGGGAGGGTGATAAGTGGAGATAATATTAGCGGAGGCTGCAGGTTTTTGTTTTGGAGTACAAAGAGCACTTGAAACAGCGCTAAACACGTCAAGCCAAGCAGCAGAACGCCAAATATATACTTTAGGTCCACTAATCCATAACCCACAGGTTGTTGAGGAACTGAGGGGTAGAGGAATAAAAGTTCTGGATAATCCAGGAGATATAGATGATGGAGTTGTGATTATCCGTAGTCATGGTGTGCCGCCAAAGACTATGGAACAGCTTGTAGAAAAAGGTATTGAAGTCGTTGATGCTACATGTCCCTTCGTGCGTCGAGCAATGGATTGGGCAAAACAGTTGAAAGATGAAGGGTATCAGGTTGTTGTTGTTGGAGATAAGTCTCATCCTGAAGTCCAAGCGATCTACGGTGCTTCAGACGAGACAGCTTGGATAATAGACTCACCTCGAGTAATCGATGAGCTTCCCGAGACAAGACGGATTGGTATTATTGCCCAAACGACTCAATCTACAGCTAATTTCCGTGAGTGTGTTAGCCGGTTTGTAGATCGGACAGCTGAACTGAAAGTTTTAAACTCTATCTGTACTGCGACAGAACAACGACAGGCAGCTGCCCGTAAGCTCGCCTCGATAGTGGATGTAATGATAGTGGTTGGCGGTTTCAATAGTGCTAATACACAAAGGTTAGTGGAAGTTTGTCAGGAAAATGGTGCAGCCCATACGTACCATATAGAAAAACCTGAACAGTTGCAAAAAGACTGGTTCATTGGTGCAAAAAAAGTGGGAGTTACTGCTGGTGCATCTACTCCAAACTGGTTAATCGAGGGGGTTATTAAAAGAATGAGTGAGTTTAATGAAGAAAAAGTAATGGTTGAAGTAGAAGAAAAAGTTGAAACAAATGTGGAAGAAACTGTAGGAGAACCTGGTATGGCAGATTATACAACCATGCCAACACCAGAACCTGGTACTATTATTACTGGAAAAGTTGCCCAGGTTGGTACCGACGAGGTATTAGTGGATATTGGCTATAAATCTGAGGGACAAATTCCACTTCACGAATTAGGACTAAAAGCTAATCAAACGCCTGCAGATGTAGTAAGTGTTGATCAAGAAATCAAAGTATGGGTACTTAGCGTTGATGAAGCTGAAGGTACAGTTACATTATCCAAACGTCTTGCTGATATGGTGGAGGTTTGGGAAAAACTAGAAAAAGTTCATGCTAATGATGAAACTATTGAAGCCACAGTAACACAAGTTGTTAAAGGTGGTTTATTAGTAGATTTGGGTGTGAGAGGTTTTATCCCAGCCAGCCAAGTTTCTCGTGAATTTGTTGATGATTTAGAGAAATTTGTTGGTCAAACTTTAGAATTAAAAATAATTGAGTTAGACAGAAGCAAGAACAACGTGGTATTATCTCATCGTAAAGTTCTTGACGAGGCTTATGAACAAGCTAAAGAACGTGTCTTTAGTACTTTAGAAGAAAATGCTGTTGTTGACGGTGTGGTTCGTAGAATCACAGATTTTGGTGCTTTTGTTGACATCGGCGGCGGTGTTGAAGGACTTTTACATGTGTCTGAAATTGCTCATACTCGGGTAGATCATCCTTCAGATGTGTTAACTGAAGGTCAAGAAATTAAAGTGATGGTTCTTGGCTTAGATAAAGAACAAGAACGAATTTCCTTAGGATTAAAACAAACCTTGCCTAGCCCATGGGATACTTTAATAGAGCGTTATTCTGTAGGTGATAAGGTAAAAGGTACAGTAACTCGTGTAGTTGATTTTGGTGCCTTTGTGAAAATTGAAGATGGTGTGGAAGGTTTAGTACATATTAGTCAGCTAGCTCATAGACATGTAGCTAAAGCTGAAGATGTTGTTAAGCCTGGCGATGAAGTAGAAGTTAAAATTATTAGCTTAGATCCAGAAGCTCGTCGAATTGGTTTAAGTATTCGTGAGCTAGAACCTAAACCTGAAGCTCCTAGTAGACCCGCTGCAAAATCCGGTAAACAAAACAAAAAAGTAGAAGAAACTACTGTCACTGAAGAACTTACTACTACACTTGGTGATGTCTTCGGAGATTTATTCAAAAACAACAATTAAAAATCATCAAAAAAACCTTACCGAATGGTAAGGTTTTTTCTTACATATAGATAAAGAGCTGGGGAACACTAGAAAAAGATACAATATAGGAGGGGTTTTATGCCAACGGGTATGATTTTACTGTTAGTTGTTGCAGCTCTAGTATATTTCGGTGTTGCTCAGCGAATTTTAGATAGAATGCGCTTAACAGATTCACAAGCTTTATTATTTATCGGGTTAATGATTGGCGGTAGTTATCTGCAAATTCCACTAATGCAAGGTAAAACAGAAGTAAGTATTAACGTCGGTGGTGCCGTTGTGCCTTTAGCATTAGTAATTTATCTATTGATTAAAGCAGATACTGGTGGTGAACGATTTCGAGCTTTAGCGGCTTCAGTGGTGACAGCTGCGGTCGTCTTTGGTGTTAGTCAATTGACAGATTTTGATCCCTACCAAAATATGTTTGTGGATCCGTTATGGTTGTTTGGGATTATTGCTGGTGTAGTAGGTTATTTATCAGGCCGCTCTAGACGAGCTTCATTTATAGCTGGAGTATTAGGAATTTTGCTAACGGATTTTATTCATCTGGTACGTTCGGTTAGTGTAAAATTGCCTACTAGAGTTGCTTTTGGAGGGGCTGGAGTCTTCGATACTGTGATCCTAGCAGGCTTGATAGGTGTAGCTTTGGCTGAACTAGTAGGCGAAAGCAGAGAAAGGCTGCAAGGTGGACCTGAACCAAGAGAAGATGCTGGAATTCTAGCTAATGAAGACTTTGTTAAAGGAGAGGATCGAGAATGAAACGTTATGCATTGGCTTTGCTTATTGTACTGTTAAGCCTCTCAAATCAGGTTTACGCTAGCTCTTGGCTAGATTTAGACATCTTCGAACGTGATGATGGTAATTATTTTACTTTGCAGACTAAAGATGGAGAAGTAATTACGATGACTGCAAGGATTTTGGATATTGGTGATTCTTACATTGATGCAAAAAATAATCGCTATGAAGTAGTTGGATTTGATGGAGATATTGTTCAAGTGGAGCTTAAAGAACAAATCACCTTACCAGATATTAATGAATGGCTAACTACACAAGCAGCTAAAGAAAATACTGGTAATAAATGGAATACAATTGGGATTTATCATACCCATAATGCGGAATCTTACGTTCCTACTAGTGGAGTAGATTCTGAAATTGAAGGCGGAGACATTATGGAAGTAGGAAAAACTCTCGCAAATGCCTTAAAGGAACAAGGTTTTGAGGTAATTTGGTCAGATAATAGTCATTTGCCCCATGATGGTCAAGCCTATACACGTTCAAGGCGAACCGTGATGGAGTTATTACAACATCAACCTGCTACGTTAATAGATGTACATCGGGATGCTACTCCACCTGAAGTGTATGAAACTGAAATCGAGGGCGTCCCAACAACTAAAGTACGGATTGTCGTAGGACGGCAAAATCAAAATCGAGAGGCTAATTTAGAATATGCTAAACGGTTAAAAGCAGTTGCTGATCAAGAGTATCCTGGTATTATTGAGGGAATTTTTGATGCTCGCGGAAATTACAACCAGGATATTGGTCCGCGAATTATTCTACTAGAATTTGGTGCTCATACCAATCCATTGGAAATGGCAGAACAGGCGGCAGAGTTTTTTGCCAAAGTAATTCCAGCTGCTGCTGGAATAACAAAGGAAGATACTGCTCAGGATAATGTAGGTTTCGCTAGTGCTCGTTCAATTGTTTGGATTCTAGCTATTGTAGCAGTGCTTGGTATTGGATTTATTTTTCTAAATCGACAACGAATCTAAATTAACAGGGCGGAATTTCCGCCCTGTACTGAAAGGAACGATATCTTAGATGCAGTATTTATTAACGATCATTCTTGGAACTATTGGAGGACTGCTAGCTCGCTTTTACATGCTGCGCAGGGATTATCGTCAGTATCCGAGTTATCCCCAAGGTTGGGCAATCCATCTATTTATCGGTTTTATCGGCGCTTTTTTGGGTTCAATTATTGTACCTTCTGTTTTAGAGCAAGAATTTGCTGCTGTTTCATTTCTCTTATTAGCTGCTTCTCAGTTTCGGGAAGTTCGTAATATTGAACGAAGCAGTTTAGAAAAAATAGAAGCTACAGAGCTAGTTGTTAGGGGTTCTGCCTACATTGAAGGTATTGCTAGAGTTTTTGAAGCCAGAAATTATTTGTCGATTATTACTTCGTTATTTATTTCCATTGTTTCCGAACTATTAAAGTTTAATTTGACTTTACGTTTAATAGGTTCTACAGCCACTGGGCTACTTACTGCTGGTTTATTAAATTATTTAATGCGTGGTCCTTCTATTTCTGACATTGCTGATATTAAGTTGGCAGAAATTAATTTTGATGGACCAATTCTTGATATAGGTGGAGTAAAAGTTTCTAACGTAGGCTTAGATTCCGTTCGGGAGATCTATCAAAAGTATGGTGTAGCGGCTGAGATTCATCCAAAAGATCCCGATGCGAAGGCTACTTTAAGTAATATTGGACAAATGCAAGCGATTGCTCATGATGTTTCATCGATGGTGGGTGTGCGAATGGATGTAGGTGAACAGGAATATACTCCATTGGTTAGACGAGATCCGGTTAGCGGCAAGCTAGTAATTGTAATAGTACCTTCGGAAGATGATGAACAGGCATTCTTAGAAGCAATTTCAAATGTACCGGTATTAGAAGGAGCTATTCGCAAACCACTGCGTTCTGTAGCTGGAAGAATGATGGATTAGGAGGATATAAAGATGAAGGTGCGCGCTGCAGGGCAAATCTTAGCTGTTGTGACTATGCATCGAGAGAAAGTCGGCGGCCAAGCTCCTATTTTTTATACTGAAAGCCAGGAAGAAACGGCTCAAATTGCCACTTATCTTGCTAGAGTTTTTATGGCTGCTATTCATGATTTAGGCAACGGCGTCTATATAATAGTTAAGCATTAGCAATTATCTAGGGGGATTTTTGTGGTAATTATATATTGTTGCTATGGTGGAAGTCATTCATCTCCAGTAGCAGCTGCCATACATATTGGACAATTAGCTAGGAGCAAAATACCAACAAAAGCTGAACTTCTTTCAGTACCATATTATGACCAAGGCGATTCACTAGAGCGAGGAATTGTTAAACCTATGGGAGTTGACGAATACGGTAATCAGGTGTATATTTGTGGACGGGGTAGTGAAAGACGAGCTATCGAACAAGCTGTTTTAAGTGGAATTAGGTTAGCTGGGGGTAATGTAGAACAGGTTCTATTTGTAAATACTCTTACAGCAGTTAATTTCTGGATGAGGATCGGGGGATTTCTTTCACGTAAGCTGAAACTAGTTAGCCTTGGCAGACCTCTGGTGGTAATTGGTACTCTGAGGGCTTTTCCTCAGCTAGTAAAGATAGTTGAACAAACTAAATCCAGCTTAACTAATGGCTGATAAATAAAGGGAATTTCATCCAAATAGCGAATGTAACAGGAGTGTAAGTGTATGGAGTGTAGAAAGAGGTAAGCAAAATGGCAAAGCCAATTGTAGCTATAGTAGGTAAACCAAATGTCGGTAAAAGTACATTATTTAATAGGATTGCTAGGCAGCGTATTGCTATTGTGCAAGATGAGCCTGGTGTTACTAGAGATCGCTTATACTGTGATGTTGAATGGTTAAATAATCATTTTACTCTGATTGATACCGGTGGAATTGACATCGGTGAGGATATTATAACTCGTCAAGTGCGGGAACAAGCACAGATTGCTATTGAAGAAGCAGATGTGATTGTTTTCGTAGTTGATGGTCGAGAAGGTTTAACTGCAGCTGATGAAGATGTCGCTAATGTGCTGCGAAAAACCGATAAAAAAGTGATTCTATGTGTTAACAAGATCGATGATCATTTGGCAGCTGAAGCCCATGTCTGGGAGTTCTATGCTCTTGGATTAGGTGATCCCGTTGCAGTTTCTGCTGAACATGGTCGTAATATTGGAGATTTACTAGATCAAATTGTTGTAGCCTTGCCAAAAGTATCCGAAACTGAAGATGAAGATTTACTTAAGCTTGCTATTGTTGGTCGCCCTAATGTAGGTAAATCCTCATTAGTTAATAAGTTCCTTGGTGAGAACAGAGTTATTGTTTCTGATATTCCGGGAACTACTCGAGATGCCATCGATACGTATTTTACTCGAGGAGAACAAAAATATTTATTAATTGATACGGCTGGTTTGCGACGTCGCAAAAAAATTGAAGAAGAAGTAGAGAGGTATAGTGTAATTCGTACTTTACGAGCTATTGACCGTAGTGATATTGCTATTTTGATGCTCGATGCTACCGAAGGTTTAACCGAACAAGATAAGAAAATTGCCGGTTACGCCCATGAAGGTGGAAAAGGCATGATTATTGTGGTTAATAAATGGGATTTAGTAGAAAAAGATAGTAATACGATGCGAGATTTTGAGCAAGAGATTAGGGCTGGCTTACAGTTTTTAAGTTATGCACCAATTGTCTTTATCTCGGCTTTAACTGGTCAGCGAGTACATCAAGTCTTAGATTTAGCTGATCAAGTATCTGAGTACCAAAATTTACGGATTTCGACAGGCAGGTTAAATACGTTAATCCAAGATGCGGTGGCCATGAATCAAGCTCCTTCCGATAAAGGAGTTAGACTAAAGATTTATTATGTTACTCAAGCACAGGTAAAACCGCCGGTATTCTTGATTTATGTTAATTATAAAGAGTTAATGCATTTTTCATATTTACGTTATTTAGAAAATCAAATTAGAGAAGAATATGAATTTATTGGTACTCCAATTATCCTAAGTGTGAAAGAGAGGCAAGGTAATGATTGATTTGAGTTTAAAAATCTTATTTTTCATTGGAGCTTATTTACTAGGCTCTATTCCTTTTGGCCTATTTATTGGTAAATTGATTGGTAAAGTTGATGTACGAGAACACGGTAGTGGGAATATTGGAGTATCGAATGTGTTGCGTACTGTTGGATTGGTTCCAGCCATTATTGTATTAGTGTTGGATGCTGGCAAAGGGGCACTCCCTGTATTGTTAGCGAAACAAATGTTTCCTAATGAGACTCTTTGGCTATTAGCTGGGTTTATGGCAATTATTGGTCATAATTGGCCTATCTTTTTAAATTTTAAAGGTGGGCGTGGAGTAGCCACCACTTTTGGTGTGTTGCTATCGTTGATTCCCATGGTAGCTTTTTGGCTGATTATAATTTGGGTGATAACTTTGGCAATTAGTCGTTATATTTCTTTATCATCAATTACTGCTGCAGTTGCTTTTCCAATTTTACTATGGATTTATGATCATCCGCTAAGTTTTTTTGTTCTTGGACTTTTTATATCTATTTTTGTAATTTATCGCCATCGTGCTAACATTCAACGATTGATAGCTGGTAAGGAGTTTAAAGTAGGTCAAAAAGTTAATAAAAATTAAGTTGGTATAATCACCGTTATTTACGGTGATTTTTTAATTTAAGGTGTTATATTTTTGCTTACCTCCTAATATAGTTATAATGTCCAAAACCCAATTCAAAAGGAGGGAAGCCTTGATGGAAAAATTTGACATCTTCGCTGATATTACTGAACGCACCGGAGGCAGTATATATTTGGGAGTAGTTGGTCCCGTACGTACAGGTAAATCCACTTTTATAAAACGATTTATGGATCTATTAGTTATGCCAAATATTAAGGATGTACACGTCAAGGAAAGAACAAAAGATGAGTTGCCACAAAGTGGAGCTGGAAAAATGATCACTACCACTGAGCCGAAATTTGTCCCAGATGAACCAATCGAAATCGTTTTACAAGATAATATTAGGTTTAAAGTTAGACTGGTAGACTGTGTTGGCTACACAGTACCTGGGGCCAAAGGGTATGCTGATGAAGAGGGACCACGAATGGTGATGACGCCTTGGTTTGAACACCAAATTCCCTTCCAAGAAGCAGCTGAGTTGGGTACCAGAAAAGTAATTAGTGAACATTCAACAATTGGCTTGGTTGTTTTAACCGATGGTTCTGTCACAGATATTGAGCGATCAGATTATCTTGAAGCAGAAGAAAGAGTTATTTCAGAGTTAAAAGAGTTACAAAAACCATTTATAGTGATTCTTAATTCAGCACAACCCCAAAGCTCAGACACTTTACAATTAGCAAAGGAACTTGAAAACCAATATGACGTCCGCGTGGTACCTCTCGATTGTCTACGGATGACGCAGCAAGACATAATGGAATTGCTTAGAGCTGTCTTATATGAATTTCCTATTCGTGAAGTTAGTTTTCGGTTGCCTAGTTGGGTAGATGAACTGCCAAGCGATCATTGGTTACGACAAGAGTTTGAAACAGCTGCTTATGATGTGGTAATGGGAATCAATCGTTTACGGGACGTTGAGAAAGCCATCGATTATCTTCAGGAAAGTGAGTCAGTGGAACGGGCCTTTATTAGTGCTATGGAGATGGGTACTGGTATGGCACTAGTTGAATTAACAACTTCACGTTGTCTATTTTATAATGTTCTAGCGGAAATGACTGGCCTCGAAGTAGAAGGCGATCATCATTTAATGCGTTTAATGAACGATTTGTCAGTTGCTAAAGCAGAGTATGACAAGTTGGCTGACGCCTTACGCCAAGTGCGAGAAACTGGTTATGGGATTGTCAATCCAGAATTAGAAGACATAACCTTTGAACATCCAGAGTTAATCAAACAAGGACGGCATTTTGGTATAAAACTAACAGCAAGTGCCCCATCAATTCACATGATCCGGGCGAATATTATGACTGAAGTAACTCCATTAGTTGGCACGGAAAAACAAGGAGAAGAATTATTGCATTCTTTAAGCGAAGAGTTTGAACAAGACCCCGATGCTTTATGGAGTAGAGATTTTCTTGGACGATCCTTGCAGGATATGGTTAAAGAAGGAATCCAAGCAAAATTACATCGGATGCCAGAAAATGCTCAAGAAAAATTACAAGAGACTCTCACTAAGATCATTAATGAGGGTAGTGGAGGATTAATTTGTATTATCTTGTAATTTTTTGATATTCCCCATGAATAGTGGTTAAACTAACCCTAGTACGATTCGAAGGAGGATATCTATGACAAAATCAGATTTAATTGATGAGGTGGCAAATAAAACAAATCTGACTAAAAAAGATGCACATGCAGCTGTAGAAGCAGTTTTCTCTACAATAACTGAGCAATTGGCTGCTGGGGAAAAAGTACAACTAATTGGATTTGGTACGTTTGAAGTACGTGAACGAGCAGAGCGTGTTGGGCGTAACCCACAAACCGGTGAAGAGATGGTTATACCAGCTCGCAAGGTACCTGCCTTTAAAGTTGGTAAACAATTGAAGGATGCGGTCGCAGATTAACCATTAGTTGGTCTTGATTTTGCAGGTAAAATGTGTTATTATCTGAAGGTAGTCGGGGCGTGGCGCAGTTTGGCTAGCGCGCTACCTTGGGGTGGTAGAGGCCGCAGGTTCGAATCCTGTCGCTCCGACCAGTTTATCATCAATTTTACCATGTTTGTTTAACCGCTCAACTTAGGAGCGGTTTTTTATTTACCCTTTTGCCTATTTAGAGTCAGGGTGATTTGGAAGGAAATAGTGGTCTAAATAGCTAATAATTAAAATGAAACCTTTAATAGGAAAGGAAAATCACTAGTGAATAAACGTTATATTAGACAAATTATGCTGATCATTTTTACAGTTTTAATCATTAGTAGTAATGTTTACGCAGGTAATCGTCATCTATTGCATCAGGTGCCGGAATTATCCAATTCCCTTGTCACAGTTGGCGATGTTCTTCATATTGGAGAAGATCAAATTATTGCAGCTAATGGTACCCGTATTGATATTTATGTCGATGGCCAGGTAGTTAGTAGTATAACTGATTTAACCAGTAATGTAACTGCTTTGATAACAGGTGACTTAACTGGCAACTTCCGCTCTGAATTAATTATTGGAACAGAGAATTCAGTAGTTTATATTTATCAATATCAAGAGGGGCTTTGGAAACGTATTGATGAACATCGGTATTTTTGGGCACCGATTAGTCGTTTGCTAGTCAATGATATTACTGGCAATGGCTGGGGCGATCTAGTGGTTATGAACTCTAGAGGAGAGTTGTTCGTTTTTCTATCTTTTCAAGGTGAACTAGACATTTTTTGGCGTTCACAGACGGGTAATAATGTTAAGATGGTCGAATTAGCTGATTTAAATGGTGATGGTGCAGCTGAAATTGTCTTGGCCCATCAGTCTAATCAAATTAGTGTTTTGAGTTGGCATGATAGTCAATTAGAATTAATGTGGGAAAATTACCCTTGGGGAAGTGTAGAAGGGTTAATGGTTGGCAAGATTAATGCTAATCAACGGTATCCTGAAATAATGGTGACTACCAGTCAAGGAATGTTCTATAGCTGGCAGTGGTCAGGCGTTGACTATACTATAACTCGACGATTTGCTCAAACGTTAGAAGGAAAGTCACTTTATTTAGAATCAATTGGCTTGATCAATTTCTCAAAGGATCAAGGGCTAAATTTATATCGAGTTAATTCTGACAGCTTAACAAAGCAATGGGAAGTAATTGGACTTAAATTAGTTGAGATTTATCAGGTAAATGGGCGAAAATTAGTTAAAGATAGTAATTCAGATTATTATTGGTTGGATGATTTTGATATTAATCGAGTTACAGTGCTGCTAGATGGAAAGCTGCAGAATGTAACCCCAGAAATAATCTATATTGGCGGTCAGACTTATTTACCCCTTAAAGAAACGGCTAAATTTTTAGGCTGGGAAGTTCTTGGAAATCGGCGACTGTTTATTACCAAAAATCTTGACTATATTATTATTGAACCGAATAATTCCGGTATAATTTGGAATAATTTGCCGGTTCCTGTTAGTGTAAATATGATTAGACATGGTTCTAGAATTTATCTTTCTACTGATTTCTTTAAAATCTTAGGTTATAATGTTAATTTTAATCCTCTAACATTTGAATTAGTTTATACTCCAATTCGGCGGATTTGGTTTTAATTGCATCGGTAGTGTATTTTTCCACATTATGCATACAATACTATTAATTAGGGATGATAATTTTTTTAACAGAAGAAGGAGCAAAGCGTCATTTTGTTGAATATAATAATGGACTTGTTAAGTATCAGTTAACATTGTTTTCGGACAATGTTTTGGGTTTCACATTGTTTCCAAATTCGTCAGAGGGATAGAGGAGGAGATTTAGTGAACAAATTTAGGACTGATCAATTACGCAATGTGGCTTTAGTATCACATAGTGGTGCAGGAAAGACGTCTTTAGCTGAGGCAATGCTTTTTGAAGCTAAATCTAGTAAACGCTTAGGACGAGTAGACAATGGAACAAGCATTATGGATTTTGACGCTGAAGAAATAAAACGCCAGATTAGTATAAATCTAGCCACTGCTCCTTGTGAATGGCAAGGAAATAAAATAAATATTTTGGATCCTCCAGGTTACTTTGATTTTGCAGGTGATTTAATTGCTTCTCTGCGGGTAGCTGACGGAGCAGTACTTGTGGTTTGTGCTTCCTCTGGTGTTGAAGTAGGTACGGAAAAAGCCTGGGACTATGCTGAACAATACCAGTTACCTAGGATGGTCTTTGTTAATAAATTAGAGCGCGAAAATGCCAACTTCGCTAAGGCAGTTGATGAATTAAGAGAAATGTACGGGCCTCAGGTTGTTCCAGTCCAACTACCAATTGGTAATGCAGAGAATTTTAAAGGATTTGTTGATTTAATTGAACAAAAGGCTTATCTCTGGGATGGTGACAATGTAGCTGAGGGTACTATTCCAGACGAGATGGCTAGTGACATAGAAAGCGCTCGTGATGTTTTAATTGAAGCAGTTTCAGTCACTGACGATGAATTAATGATGAAATACTTAGAAGGCGAAGAAGTAACAGATGCAGAGATTAAAAAGGCCTTAGCAGTTGGAACTAAAACAGGTGAAGTAGTACCCGTTTTATGCGGTTCTGCTACTAGTAATGTAGGTGTAGCTCAGCTATTAAATTATATTGTTTATTGTATGCCAAGTCCTGCAGAAGTTGAATATACAGGCATTAATAAAGATGGTGAAGAAGTCAAAATTACTACCGCAGATGAAGGTCTATGCGCATTAGTATATAAAACGCTAGCCGACCCCTACGTTGGAAAACTTACTTTCTTCAAAGTCCTCTCTGGTACAATAAAATCTGACAGTGTCGTTTATAATGCAACCACCGGTAAAGACGAGAGAATCGGCCAGCTGTTTATCATGAAAGGGAAAGAAAATATTCCAGTTGATGAACTTGGCCCTGGTGATCTTGGTGCAGTTGCCAAGCTGCAAGACACCAATACAAATGATACATTAACTAGTAAAAAAGCCTCCGTAGTGGCCAAAGGTATTGAATTCCCGAAACCAGTAATGACTATGGCCGTTCAGCCTAAAGCTAAAGGCGATGAGGATAAAATTGGAAGTGGTTTAGCACGACTTGCCGAAGAAGATCCAACTTTTACTGTTGAGAAAAGTGTGGAGACTAGTGAGATTTTAATTTCTGGTTTAGGTGAACTTCACTTAGAGATTATGTGTAGTCGTTTAGAAAGCAAGTTTGGTGCACAAGTCGAGTTGTCTACTCCATCTGTACCTTATCGTGAAACAATTACCGGCACCGCTAAGGTTGAAGGTAAACATAAAAAACAATCTGGTGGTCGTGGTCAATATGGGCATGTCTGGATTGAAATCTCCCCTGGTTCCAATAACGAAGATGATGAATTAGAATTTATCGATAATATTTTTGGTGGAGCTGTTCCAAAACAATATATCCCTGCTGTAGAAAAAGGTATACGTGAAACCATGGAAGAAGGTATTTTAGCAGGCTATCCCATTGTCAATATTAAAGTTTCACTATATGATGGTTCATACCATAGTGTGGACTCTTCAGAGATGGCCTTTAAAATTGCTGCTTCAATGGCCTTAAAGAAAGGCTTCATGGAAGCTAATCCTATTCTGTTAGAGCCAATTTTAAACGTCAGTATCATAGTACCTGAGCACTATATGGGCGATGTGATGGGTGACTTAAATAAAAAGCGTGGACGAATTTTAGGTATGGATCCACAAAATGGTAATCAGGTCATAAGAGCACAAGTGCCAATGGCTGAGATGTTTAAGTACGCCATAGATTTACGTTCTATAACTCAAGGAAGAGGTTCATTTACAACAGAATTTAGTCATTATGAAGAAGTTCCCCAACCAATAGCAGAACAAATTATTGCGGAAAGCAATCAAAGCGTATCTTAAGCAAACGATAATATGCAACTCCATTCGGAGTTGCATATTTTTTTATTTTTCCTCATAGTCCTTAGTAAGATTGAGTAGGGGAGGAATTAAAGTGAAAAACGAAAGTGCCTTAAGAATTTCTTTGTTAATTCAAGGGCTTTGCGCGGCCTTTTTAGCAATGCTTCTTTTTTCTATATTGCTGGCCATTTTAATATTCTTTAGTGATTGGCAGGAGACAGAAGGGCTTTTACTCATCTTTAATTATTTTAGTGTATTATTGGCTGGTTTTTATGTAGGTCAAAAATCAACAACGAAAATCTGGTTAAATGGAGCACTAGTTGGCATAGCTTACGTATTACTGTTGACACTCTTACGAGCTAGATTAGATTTGCTTACCGATTGGTTGGTATTCAAAAAGATAATTTTAGTGGGGATAATCGGTGCTGTAGGTAGTGTTGTCGGCGGAATATTTGCTGAATAATTTTATTAGGAAAGTCTTGCCAGTATTGTTATCCTTAGATATAATATAACTAAGCGAGGTAGTTATAAATCTTTAGGTATAAATTACTATTGACCGTGGACAACCTATCGTTAGGTGGAAATCAGAAAGGATGACAAGGATGAAGACAGTTGATGCCCGCAATCTTTCCTTACTAAAAAAACATCCCTTAATCTTTGGCTCAATTAATCAGCTACAGCCAGGGGATAGTGTATTGATTATCAACGATCATGATCCCAAACCTTTAAAAGTCAAATTAGCAGCTGATCGTTCAGCTTCTTATGAATTTGAATATTTACAAGAAGGGCCTGTTGATTGGAAGGTAAAGATTACTAGGATAAAATAACAAATTTGCAGTTAGAAGGCGGAAAAAAATGGATTTTATTAGAAAACCCCTTGACCTGCACTAACAGGTATGGTATACTGACTTTGTGTTAGGGGAGTAGCTCAATTGGTAGAGCATCGGTCTCCAAAACCGAGGGCTGCGGGTTCAAGTCCTGTCTCCCCTGCCATTTAGTTTTGGTTGTTTGATAAGCCCATGGCAAAATTAGGCAAATCAATTAAATTAATAAGTTATTTTAGGTCCAGAATCAATCTGGACTTTTTTATTTTTTAGTGAGACGGACTTTCAGTTTGATTTACTGATTCACAGTATTTGTTATAAAATGATCATTCACTGGCGTATCGGGATGCCAAAGTTATGTTTGTACAAGCCCAAAATATCATAAACGCTATCAATATTGATAAATTTATCAAATCTGATGATGTAAATGCTCTCCTTCTTTTAATTGACGATTTAATTACCTCAATAGGATTTGATGAAGTGAATAATGGTTATAAGTCTCATGATTCTTCGAATAGATTTTAGAGTTGGTAAAATAGGGCAAAACTATAACCTATAATTTTAAAAAGACCTAGTAAATCACTTACATATTATTGTTGGTAAAGTCAAATAATGAGACATATCTCCAGCTAAAAGGGTTGAGGATGCAAGCAGAAGTGCTTAACTCAGAACTAGAGAGCTGGTTCAAGTCCTGTCCTTCTTGCTATTTCAATTGTAACCTAAGTAGGTTAATGAGATGTTCCAGGTCTACTTTTTTTATCTGATTCTAGCCAAAAACAGAAAAGAATGGTAAAATGATATGTGATGGTGCTGCAATTTTGCAGGAATCCATTAATTATTGTCGTAGAATAATTAATGTGAAAAAAGTTACAAAATTGAGGAGGAAGTAATTTGGCAAAACTTATAGGAAAAGTTCCTGTCGGGATCTCAAATAGACATATCCATTTATCCCAGGAAGACTTAGAAACATTATTTGGTAAAGGATATCAATTAACACCAGTAAAAGATTTAAAGCAAACAGGTCAATTTGCTGCTGAAGAAACTTTGACCATTGCTACAAAAAAAGGTGTTATTCAAAATGTTCGGGTCTTAGGACCTACCAGATCAAAAACTCAAGTGGAAATTTCACGCACTGATTCATTTGCTCTTGGATTAAGACCACCAGTTCGTGATTCTGGCGCTTTAGAAGGTTCTGAAGGAGTTACAATCATTGGCCCAGAAGGTTCAATCAAATTAGACGAAGGTGTAATTATTGCTTTAAGACATATTCACATGAGTCCGGCTGATGCTGAGCAATTTGGCGTACAAGATAAAGATATAGTAACCGTTAAAGTAGATGGTGAAAGAGGTTTAGTCTTTGAGAATGTCTTAGTTAGAGTTCGTGATGACTTCGTTTTAGAATTCCATATTGATACTGACGAAGCAAATGCAGCAGGTCTTGCTAATAACCAAGAAGTAGAAGTTTATAGTAATTGATAAATTAGACTCCCTTCGGGGAGTTTAAAATTATCTAGATGGTAAAACTAACATAAAATGGTTCTTTTAAGGCAGGACTTTCGTAACTTAAGGTTGAAATTAAGTTACGAAAATAACATGTAAAAGGTGGTTAGAAGATGAACTTAGCTAATGTGGCGAATATTGTCCGTGGTTTATCAGCTGATGCAGTTGAAAAAGCGAAATCAGGACATCCTGGTTTGCCTTTAGGCTGCGCTGAAATAGGAACGACAATCTATTTTGACTGCTTAAAACATAATCCACAAGATCCTAAGTGGGCAAACAGAGACCGTTTCATTCTTTCAGCTGGTCATGGTTCCATGCTACTATATTCACTATTGCATCTATCAGGTTACAATTTACCATATGAAGAACTAAAACAATTTAGACAGCTTAACTCATTAACACCAGGGCATCCAGAGTATGGACATACAGAAGGTGTGGAAACAACAACAGGACCTTTAGGACAGGGTTTTGCTAATGGCGTTGGAATGGCTATTAGTGAGAAAATGTTAGCTGCTCGTTTTAATCGACCAGGCTTCCCAATTATCGATTATTATACATATGTTTTATCTGGGGATGGCTGTATGATGGAAGGTATTACTTCCGAAGCTGCATCCTTAGCTGGTCATTTGAAATTAGATAAGTTGATCGTTATTTATGATTCTAATAACATTACTATTGAAGGAAGCACTGATTTAGCATTTAGTGAATCAGTCAAAGATCGCTATTTAGCATATGGTTGGCATGTGCAAGAAATTGATGGACATGATTTTGCTCAAATTAAACAAGCTATCGAAAATGCAAAAGCAAATGAAGAGGCACCAAGTTTAATTATTGCTAAAACTAAGATTGGTCAAGGAGCTCCTAATAAAGTTGGAACTGCTTCAATTCATGGTGCTCCATTAGGTGAAGATGAAATTAAAGCTATGAAGCAGGCTCTTGGCTTGCCTGATGAGGACTTCTATGTTTCTGAAGAAGCCAAAGAAGCCAGAAAACAAGTGCTAGCAAAAGGAGCAGCTTTGCAAAAAGAATGGGAAGAAATGTTTGCAAAATGGAGCACAGAATATCCAGAACTAAGAGCTGCCTGGGATGAAGCATTTAATCACACTTTACCTGATGACTTAGTAGATAGATTGCCTAAGTTTGAAGTTGGTACTTCACTAGCAACAAGAGCAGCTAGTGGTAAGGTGTTAAATGCTTTAGCAAAAGAAATTCCGTATCTTGTCGGTGGCTCTGCCGACTTAGCACCTTCTAACAACACCCATTTAGAAGGATATAGCAATATTAAAGCTGGCGACTTTTCTGGTCGAAACTTTAATTTCGGTGTGCGTGAGCATGCTATGGCTGCGATTTTAAATGGTATGAGTTTAGCTGGTGGTTTACGTGTATTTGGGGCAACTTTTTTGGTTTTCTCAGATTATTTGCGACCTGCCGTTCGATTATCTGCTTTAATGAATCAACCAGTTATTTATGTCTTAACTCATGATTCTATTTATGTAGGCGAAGATGGACCTACTCACCAGCCAATTGAGCATATTGAAGCGTTGCGGATCATTCCTAATGTTAACGTTTACCGTCCAGCAGATGCTGAAGAAACTGTCTACGCTTGGTTAGAAGTAATCAAGCGTTTAGATGGACCAAGTGCATTAATTCTTACTCGTCAAGGATTACCTGTACTGCCAAAACCGGCTGACCTTGACTTTTCTAAAGGCGGCTATGTGATTTATCATGAAAAGGATAACTTGGATATTACTTTAGTTGCTGCTGGAAGTGAAGTTAGTTTAGCCATTGATACTGCTAAACTTTTAGAGGCAGAAGGGTATGGTGTCAGAGTAGTTTCTGTACCATGTCGTGAAGAGTTTATGAAACAAGATAAGGCTTACAGAGATAGTGTTATTCCACCATCAAAACCAATTTTGGCTATGGAGGTTGGTGTTGGTAGTGGTTGGTATAGCATTAGCCCTGGAGCAAATATTAGGGTGTTCTCTTTAGATCGCTTTGGTGTTAGTGGACCAGCTAAAGCCGTTGGTGAGTTCTTTGGCTTTGTTCCAGAAAAAGTTGCCGAAGCGGCTAAAGACTTATTAAACGAATAAATGTAATGTAGAAAAGGCTATCGGTTTTGACCAATAGCCTTTTTTTGCTCTAATAGATTTGATTTTGATAAGTTTGGAAACTATTTGTGTTTGGAAGTTGTGTTTGATAATTGGAGAATTTTTGCTGTACTTTTGCGACTTCTTGGGCTGTTTCAGCCTGAACGTTATACCAGCCTTGGCTGTACATTTCATTAAATAAATCGCGAGCTGATTGATGGGTATTATTTAGAATTTGCAAAGTGTCTTGATATAGCTCACGATGGCTAGCTTCCCGTACAAAAACATTATAAGCATCGGTTAAATGCTTTTCGGTCGCTAGCATATCATTGATTCGATCTCTATCACTCATTTGTGTACTTTTTGCTTGAGAAAAATTATTTGTTTGATATTGATTCGACTGTTGATATTGGTTTTGTTGCTGATATTGTGGTTGTGATGGATATCGTTGCTGATAATTTTGATTCACAAAATCCCTCCTAGTGTTAGATTTGGCTAAATTGATTGTATTGTTGCTGAGCAAATTGAGGTTGAACGTGATTTAATAGCACCTGATAATTTTGTTGATGCCTTTTTCCGATTTCCACGAGACATTTTTTGAGTTTCGGATCTTGACATTCTTCAGCAAAATGATTGGCTTTTTTGCAAGCTAATAACTCCCAAGACAAAGCATCCTGTAGGTACAATAAATCTTTCTTGGTTATTGTTTTCGGTGGTTCGTTGACTCGTCCTTGTGTAGTTTCTTGATAGGTTTGGTACATTAAATCCCTCCTAATACATGTTGTCTATGTTAGTTTATCCTGGTTTCAAATTTTTACTAATAGCTGATTTTGGAAAAATGTTGACATTAACCGTAATTATCCCATATAATACCTAATAGGGGTATAGGGTATAATACAAGGAGGTAATGTCAATGCCGATTAAATTTAGGAAGGTCAATCGTGTTTTTTCACCAATTAAAAAATACTCTTGGTTAATGGTTTTGCTGATAGCAGTAGGGGGATTATTTTATCCAAAGCTAGGTCTATTATTAATCCCTATTATGCTTTTATTAATTGGTTTAAGCCTTTTTAATGGTAAATATTGGTGCGGGAATTTATGTCCTCATGCTAGTTTGTTTGATTATGTAATCTTGCCAATTGCACCATTGAAAAGGATTCCTAAGGTTTTTAGAAGCTTACCATGGCGAGCAATCTTTTTTATCTTTTTTATGACTATGTTCAGTCTCAGATTATTTAATGTGTTAGGATTACGCGGTACTTATGATTTCTGGGATAAATTAGGTTCGATTTTTTCTATGAACTATTTAATGCCTACAATTATCGGCTTACTTCTTGGATTTACCATTAATCCAAGAACTTGGTGTACTTTTTGTCCGATGGGAACTATGCAGTCCATTGCATATCAGTTAGGGAAGAAGTTAGGAATAAACAAAAAATCAGAAAAGAAAATTACCATGAGTGAACCTGCCAAATGCCGGGAATGTGGTCTTTGTGCTAGCGTCTGTCCGATGCAGTTAGTACCTTATCAAGAAATTATTCAACATGGGGTATTTAGTAATGCAGCTTGTATAAAATGCAGTGTATGTGTAGATAACTGTCCATTAAGGCTGCTTTCGCTTGAATCTGTTGAGAGAATAGCATGAGCTTAAGTTTTTCTTGACAAAAATTGGTAGTTTACGATATCATAAAGATAATAACTTAGCAGATAGGTTATAATTATAAAATCCGATGAAATGGGTAAGCTATAAAAAACTAGGAGGATGAGAGCATGAGCGAATTAATTAACAATAGAGAGCACCGACAAGAAATCTTAAAAAGTATTATTCGTGATTTACATGCTGGCCATGATCCAGAGGACATTAAACAACGTTTTGCAGAATTATTGGATCAGGTAGGGGCTACAGAAATCTCAGAATTAGAGCAAGCACTAATTAATGAGGGTCTGCCTGTAGAAGAGATTCAAGAATTGTGTGACGTTCACGTTGCAGTTTTTAGAGAGTCCTTAGATAAACAATTTGATGAGGCTATGGCTAAAAGTGAACAAGCAGAACATCCAGTTAATGTGTTTAAAATGGAAAATGAAGCTATTACTAATGTACTTGATCAAATTGAGAGTATCTTAGCGGAAATCACTGAAGCAAAAATTGGAGAAGATATTAGTGAGCAACTTAATCGTTGGAAAGAATTACATAGAGACCTTTTAACTATTGATAATCACTATCTACGTAAGGAAAACATTCTCTTTCCATTTTTAGAGAAAAATGGTATTACAGGACCGCCCTCAGTAATGTGGGGTATTCATGATGAAATCCGCGGACAATTAAAAGAAATCTCGCAATTATTAGAAACTACTGATCGGCTAGCAGATCGAACTTTAATTAGTAAAATAGGTGATTTAGTAAAACCTGCTCTTCATGCCATCTCGGAAATGATCTACAAAGAGGAAAATATTCTATTTCCAATGTGCATGGAAACATTAACAGCTGATGAATGGGAAAAAATCTCTGCAGATAGTCCAGAAGTAGGTTTTACCTTAGTTGAAGGAAATTTCGGAACTTATAAAGCAGAGCGGGATCAATCTGTCGAGGAAGAAGTCGCAAGTGCAACACCTGAGGGCTTATTGCGCTTACCAAGCGGACTATTGTCCTTAGAAGAGATCGTAGCTATTTTTAATAACTTGCAGCTTGATGTCACATTTGTTGACAAGGATGATCGAGTTCGCTTCTTTACTGAAGGTAAGGAAAGAATATTCCAACGCACTCGGTCAGTAATTGGCCGTCATGTACAAAACTGTCATCCTCCTTCAAGTGTTAATATTGTTGAAGATATCCTTAATGATTTTAAAACTAAAAAGCGTGATTCTGCTGAGTTTTGGCTGCCAGTAAAAGATATGTTTGTTTATATTCGTTACTTTGCATTATATGATGATAATGGTGAATACATGGGAACCCTGGAAGTAACGCAAAATATTAAGCCATTACAAGAAATTTCCGGTGAAAAACGAATATATGATGGCGCCTAGAAGATACTAATAGTATCAACTAGTAATGGGGGAAGCATATGAGCCATCTACAGATTACTCTAGAAAAAGATGCCCGCTTATTAACTGATCAAGCGTTTTTGAATTTAATACAAAAGCGGATTAAAGAATTACTTATCAGTAGCGGGCCACCACAGGAAATATTTGATTATATTCAGCAAAATAGTGGAAAAATGCTTCGACCCATGTTAGTTTATTTAGTCTATCAGCTATGTAATGGTGACGATCTTAATGCGGTAGTTGATGTAGCTAGTGGAGTTGAGTTAATTCATATTGCTTCACTAATCCATGACGATATTATTGATCAATCAAACTTAAGACGAGGTACACAAACTATTCATAGTCGTTACGGAGTATCTGTAGCTGTTCTAGCAGGAGACTTTCTTTTTGCTAAAGCCTTCTCCGTATTCACAACTTATAATGAATATAAAATATTGAGTTTAATGACCGATGTTATTTGTCAGATGTGCGCTGGTGAAATAGAGCAATTAGTTAAACCTGGCCAAACTGAAGCTTATTACTGGCGCTACATCTTTAAAAAAACAGCCTGTTTAATTGGTTCAGCATGTAAAGCTGGTGCTTTACTGGGCAAGAATATCTCTCAGGAATTGATCGCTAACCTAGAGAGCTTTGGTCATTATTTAGGATATGCTTTTCAATTGGTTGATGATATTTTAGACTATCTGCCAATTAGTGATCGCCTAGGTAAGGAGATTGGTGATGATTATCAGGAAGGTCTCTGGACTTTACCTATTATTCGGGGAGTAGCTCAAGGTTATTTAACCCGTAGTTGGCGCACAGATTATTCGCGTGCTGAAATAACTAAGTTATTGGAAGAGGCAGGTATTTTGCAGGAAATCTATCAGGAAGCAGAACATTATATTGAGCGGGCTTTAGCTCTGTTAGATAGCTTTCCAGAGCATCCAGCCAAGCTGAAATTGCAACAAATTGCAGAATTTGTTTGTCGCCGTAGTTATTAAATTAGCACTTTGGCTTTGCGTAAAGCTCTACAGGCTTGATACATCAAATGTGTTGAGCGATCATGTAACAAAGTGCGATAATCATTATACAGAAAAGAACTTTTGACCTTTGGATCTGAACCATATAAACAGATCAATCCCTCAATTATTAGTTCATGAAAATGGGAATAGGGAAGCATCCCTATTCTTTTTTTACTTTCTTGATATAAAAATTGGAGTCTGCTTATTGCTTCCGCAGTATTTTGATAATAAAAAGTGAAGTTTAAATCATTGTGTTGGATATCCTCATTAGCATCGATTAGATAATCTAATTGAATGTGTAGGGCTTGAATCCATGGGAAATAACATGCGAAGATACCTTTGATTAGTTTGAGGTCATAATTATGATAGCTGGCTGCCAATAACATAAAAATACCTAAAGTTGAACCTGTAGCAGCTGCCCATTCATTCCAAGTTAACTCAGAATCAGTAAAATTGTTATTTATCCACTGTTTCAGCTTAGTTTCGCCATTCGGCTGCAAATGCTTAAGTACTTGCAGTTGACAATAATGATTAGCTAATTCTAAGACCAAGGGTTTATGCTTTTGGTAATTGGGCAGTTGACAGATTGCTTGACGACAGGCTTTGACTAAAGCTGGCAAGTAATGTTCTTCATGATATGGATAGTATTGATAATAATTAGAAATTGATATTTCGGGATCAAGTGCTTCGCTAAAACTTAAATGAAGTTGACTAAAAGCCTGTTGACTATTTACTTCCATTCGATCGCAGAGATTATCTAGATAATCACTAATGGTCTGTAAAGCGACTATAGCTTGTAAGACCACACGTTGATTTACTCCTGGATACAAAGCATAGATTGAACCGCCAAGGCAGTGAAAGGCTTTGTCCCGAAGACTAGCTTGCGCTTGTTCTTGAAGCGGCTGGGGTATCAACAGAGTATGTTGCCACCAACTTTTTAATAATTTCTTGGTTTCTTTAAAACTGCTTATATATTTAGCGAGCAAGGAAAGCTTACGAAAGTTCTTCATGATTACTACCTCCATAGTTATTCTTTGCAGGAGATAGAAATCTTAACCAGAATTAACTAATCGAGGTGAAGAAATGAAAAGTTTAGTGTTTTTAGATGTAGAAACTACCGGACTTAGTGCTAAATCTGATCGGATTATTGAAATATATTTGCTTAAGGTTTTTATAAACGGTGATGTACAGGAATATTATAGTTTAGTTAATCCTAAGCGTCCTATTCCAAAAAGAATTACCCAAATAACTGGAATAGATGATGAAACTGTTAGGGAGGCGCCAACGGAAACAGAGATTGCCTCAAAGATTAGATCCTTTTTTGATCAAGCAGTACCTGTTGGACATAACTTAGCTTTCGATTTACGCTTTTTAAACGAGTTATTTCATCGAAATCAGCTGGCAACTATAAATAATCACGGAATTGATACGCTAGTAATTAGTAAAAAGCTTTTCCCTAAGCTTTGTATTTATCCTGATGGAGGCGGCAGCCACCGCTTAAAGAATTTAATGTACCACTTTGGTTTAGAAAAAGAATTTGCTAATTCACATCGAGCTAAAGATGACGTGAAGCTACTCGTTCAAGTTTATCGTCATTTAGAAAGGTATGCTCAGGGTAGATTAGGGCAGTATCCTCTGGCAATGACCCATGGTTGTCCAGAATGTGGTAAAGCCATGAATTTAATAAATAGAAATGAGCGAAGAGAACTAGTATGTAGTTGTCAACTTCGTTTGGTGGATAAAGCTAAAGTCAACCACATAGGTTGACTTTAGCTTTATCCACCAAGATATGCTTTTTTGACCCGTGTATCTTGTAATAATTCTTTCGCAGAACCAGCTAACGGTAGAGTTCCTGTCTCTAAGACATAGGCTCGATCAGCAATATCTAAAGCCATATAGGCATTTTGCTCTACCAAGAGAATAGCGGTGCCTGAGGCATTAATCTCGCGGATGATATTGAATATCTCCCGAACCAATAAAGGAGCTAATCCCATAGACGGTTCATCAAGTAATAACAGCTTAGGGCGACTCATTAAGCCTCTACCCATAGCTAACATTTGCTGTTCGCCACCACTTAAGCTGCCGGCTAATTGTTTTCGTCTCTCCAATAGACGAGGGAAAAAGTTATAGACTTTTTCTAGATCTTCGGCAATCCATTTTTTGTCTTTTCGCAAATAAGCTCCTAATTGAAGGTTGTTTTCTACTGTTAATTCTGGAAAAATTCGTCGACCTTCTGGTACATGGATTAAGCCTAGGCCCGCAATTTTTTCGGCTGGCATTCCAGAAATGTTTTGTCCAAGAAACTCAATTGAACCGCTAGTCTGAGGGACTAATCCAGAAATTGCTCTTAATGTTGTAGATTTTCCAGCACCATTTGATCCAATCAGAGTCACAATTTCACCTTCATTGATCTCAAAACTAATCCCTTTTAAGGCATGGATAACACCGTAGTAGACATTTAAATCAGTTACTTTTAATACTGTCATTTGATTTCCTCCCCTAAATAAGCTTCAATAACTTTAGGGTTCTCCCGGATTTCTTCGCCTGTACCTTCAGCTATTAAGATACCATAGTCCAGGACATAAATTCGCTCGCAGACACTCATTACCAAGTTCATATCGTGTTCAATTAATAAGATCGTTAATTTGAAGTCTGACTGTAAGCGATGAATTAACTCGATTAATTCGTTGGTTTCATTTGGATTCATTCCTGCTGCTGGCTCATCTAATAAAAGTAGGGAAGGTTTAGTCACTAACGCTCTGGCTATTTCTAATTTACGTTGTTCCCCATAAGGAAGACTTACAGCATTCTCTTGTGCTTTACAATCTAAACCAACAATCTTTAAAACTTCCATTGCTTGCTGTAAAGCCTCCGCCTCTTGTTTGAGTGACTTTTTACTTTTTAAAATTCCGCCTAAAATAGAGTAGTTCATATTTTGATGGTAAGCGATTAACAGATTTTCCAGCACAGTTAAGCTTTTAAAAAGACGGATATTTTGGAAAGTACGGGCTAAGCCTTGTCGGCAAATGAAATGAGCAGGCTTATTTGTTAAGTTAACTCCATTAAACAATACCTGTCCGCCGGTTAGGTGACAAAGACCAGTGATGGCATTAAAAAAAGTAGTTTTTCCAGCACCATTGGGTCCAATTAGCCCAATCAGTTCACCGGTATTGATCTGTAAACTTACATCTGATACGGCTTTAAGCCCCCCGAAGTGAACGGAAAGCGCATTAACATCTAAACATGGATTAGTTGCCACCGGCTGTCACCTCTTGTTTTTTTAATTTATTCTGCAGTTTCTGATAAACTTTTATCAAGTAGTCATAAGACAGTTCTTTACCACCTAAGAGCCCACTTGGACGAAAGATCATCATAATGATTAAGATAATCGGATAAATAATCATTCGGTATTCAGCGAATCCACGAAGTAATTCGGGCAGTAATGTTAACACGATTGCTGCAACAATTGAGCCAGTAATACTGCCTAAACCACCGAATACCAGCATGATTAAAATGTCAATCGACTTTAAGAAGCCAATTTGTCCTGTAGTAGGGGAGATGTATTGCATATAGTGAACAAATAAACCGCCAGCTAAGCCAGCAAATAAAGCCCCAATAGCAAAGGCAACAACTTTATAATAGGTTGTATTAATCCCTAAGGACTCACTAGCAATTTCGTCTTCCCGTATGGCAACACAGGCTCTCCCGTGTTTGCTTTGAATAAAATTCTTGATTACTACCACAGTAATAATGGCCAATAAATAGGTTAATCCGAAACTAGTGTAGTTAGGAATTCCTGAAAATCCTCGCGCACCGCCAACAGATGGGATGTTAAGAATTATAATTCTAATGATTTCTCCAAAACCTAGAGTAGCAATTGCTAGATAGTCACCTCGTAGTCTTAAAGCTGGTAAACCAATTGCAATTCCGATTAATGCAGCAGCTGCCGCAGCACAAAGCAAGGCTAAAAAGTAGGGAACGCCTATATATTTGGTCAAATAAGCCGATAAATAAGCTCCAACCCCAAAGAATCCAGCATGTCCAATGGAAAACTGGCCAGTAAAACCATTAATTAAGTTAAGGCTAACAACTAAAATGATATTAATGTTCACCAAACTAATAATTTGCATGTCGTATGAAGTTAAAATGTCTAGTTTTTGCAATCCTTCTATGATTAGATAGACTAAAACTAATAAAGCGCTAGTTGCAAAATTTAACATTCTCCTTTTATCACGTAAAGATACCATTGATAACACCTACACTTTCTCAGTAGTGCGTTTACCTAAAAGCCCGCTGGGTCGAATTAGTAAAACAATAATCAAAATGGCAAAAGCCACTGCATCACGATAGGTTGATGAACCAAAGGCAACAACCAAATTTTCTGCTACTCCCATAAGAAATCCGCCTAAAACAGCCCCAGGGATAATTCCAATTCCGCCTAATACGGCTGCTACGAAAGCTTTTAAGCCTGGTAAAACTCCCATGTAAGGATCTATTCTATTATAAAGCATTCCAACTAAGATGCCTCCAGCTGCTGCCAAAGCCGAACCAAGGGCAAAAGTAAAGGAGATGATTCGATCCACATTTATACCCATTAATTTAGCTGCTTCTTGGTCCATAGAAACAGCTCTCATCGCTTTACCTAACTTAGTATAATTAACAATTAGATGAAGAATGATCATTAAGAATATGGAAGTAAGGAAAATAATTAATTGCCGATTAGTTATAAAAACAGAACCTAAAGTGATTCTTTTTAATGGAATTACATTTTGCGGAAAGGAGCGAAAAGATGCACCAAATACTAATTGAGCTGTACTCTGTAATAAAAGGGAAGCCCCAATTGCTGTAATAAGGGCTGCAATTCGGGGAGCATTCCTTAATGGTCGATAAGCAATTCGTTCGATAAGCATCCCAACAATGGCTGCTAGAATCATTGAGACAATCATTGCTGGAATTAAAGGCAGGTTGTACATGGTAATTGCAAAAAAGCCAAAATAAGCACCTAACATATAAACCTCGCCGTGAGCAAAATTTATTAATTTAATAATTCCATAAACCATGGTATAACCTAAAGCAATTAAAGCGTATACACTTCCGAGGGCTATTCCATTAATGATTTGAGCTAAAAGTATTTGCCACTCCACTTGGTCACCTTCTTTATACTTAATAAAATGGGTAGGGTTGCACTAAACGTACAACCCTAGCTTCTCTTATGGATATACCCGGTCAATAACTTGGGCAACACCATTCTGATATTGTAGAATAACTAACGGTTTATAAGGAGTACCTTCTGGATCCATGTCAATTGTAGCGGTAGCAGCTACTACGTTCTTAACTTGACCCATGGTTACCTTAATTTCTTCACGAGTTATATTCTTAACTTCTTTAAGGGTTGCTTCTACAATTTTTACAGCATCATAGCCAAGAGCTGCTAGAGCATCAGGAGCTCTACCATATATTTCAGTAAATTTGTTGGCAAATTCCACAGTAGCTTCCCGTGTATCTAACGGAGAATAGTGATTGATAAAGTAACCGCCTTCTTCATTACCAGCTGCAAGCTCAAAAATATCTGGCGAATCCCAGCCATCAACACCTAACATTACTGCATCAATTCCTAATTGATTAGCTTGCAGTAGGATTGGACCTGCAGTAGAATAGTAGTCAGGGATATATAAGGCTTCAGGATTTCTTAAGGCAATTGAAGTTAGTTGAGCACTGAAATCACTATCGTTTGTAGAATAGGATTGTACAGTTACTACTCGACCGCCTAATTCTTCGAAAGTATTTTTGAATGCATTCATTAATCCAGTAGAATAATCACTGGCAATATCATAAATAATAGCTGCTGTCTTAAGACCTAAATTTTCAATAGCGAATCTAGCCATTGAACTGCCTTGTAATGAGTCTTTATAGGCTGCACGGAAAATATAGTCGCCTATAGCTGTAATTTGATCGCCAGTACCTGTTGGAGTCATCATTGGAACTTTTGCAGTTTGACAAATAGGGGCTACAGCCATAACACAGGGAGTAATGACTGGGCCAAGAATTAATACTACTTGATCCCGGTCAATAAGTCGCCTGGCAATATTGGCTGATTCTGTTGGATCTCCCTTGTCGTCTTGGACAATCAATTGAATTTGACGACCATTGATTCCTCCAGCAGCATTAATTTCATCAATACCCATTACAACTGCGTCACGAACTGATTGACCATAAGTAGATACTGGACCGGTTAGCGGTGTAATTAATCCAATTTTAATTGGTTCTGCTGCCAGACTAGGCCAACTAATCAAAGACATTAAAAAAAACATTGTTACTCCTAATACGAATTTCTTGCTGAATTTGAGTTTACTCATTAATGATCCACCTTTCCCTAGTATTTATGGTTTTTCTCTTAAACTTTTTCTATAAATTCTACGAATAGCACAAATTTCCTTCTTTATCTTGTATTCTTTTCGTAAAAATATCGGCCAAAAAGCTCGGGAAAGGAATGAGCATAAAAATTCATACCAGAATGATTCTCAAGTGTCAAGGATAATGCTATAGAATGTGTAATTAGAGAATAGAAGCATGGAGGTTTGAAGTTGAATATACCAGCTGTTACTAATGAGGATATTATCCGTTATACTAAAATGTTTAATAAATTAAATCCAGCGTTGGAAAAACTAATGGAGGAAACAAACCAAAGAACTGATGTTTTGCCATGTATTCAACGTGATACTGCTTGTTTCTTGCAATTTATCATTCAGCGGGAAAAACCGTTAAAGATTTTAGAATTAGGAACTGCAGTTGGGATCTCTACGATTACAATGGCGCTAGTTTTACCGGAAAATGGGCAGATTACAACTGTTGAACGGGGTCACATGTTTGTAGCTGAGGCAGAAAAGAACTTTGAAAATTTTAAATTAAACCATAAAATTACCCAAATTCTGGGGGATGTTACTGAAGTAGTTCCAAATTTACAAGGTGACTTTGATCTAATATTCCAAGATTCTGGCAAACAGACCTATTTACCATTGCTAGATGATTTAGTTCGTCTGCTACGTCCTGGCGGATTGCTGATTGCTGATGATACTCTCTTTCCGGCGATGGATTTACCTGAACGGAATCAGAAAAGCCAAAGAGCGGTGAATCGCTTTAATCAGGCTGTTTTTGCTCATCCAAGATTAAAAAGTTTTATATTACCAATTGGTCATGGAATAACAATTGCAGAAAAAGATAAAAACTCTTGACATATACCTGTGGGGGGTATAATATAGAGATAGGTAAAAGTTATTTGAAATAGGAGGTTTTGCAAATGACCGTAGAGTTAACTGATAAGAATTTTAATACAGAAGTACTAGATGATTCAGGAGTTGTATTAGTAGATTTTTGGGCACCTTGGTGTGGCCCTTGTCGGATGGTTGGTCCAATTATTGATGAATTGGCTAGTGAGTATCAAGGCAAAGCCAAAATTGGTAAACTAAATGTAGATGATAATCCAGCTACCGCCAGCAAGTATGGAATCATGAGTATTCCAACAATGCTAATCTTTAAGAATGGTGAAGTTGTAGATCAAATGGTTGGAGTTGCTCCAAAGGCTCAATTAGTAGACAAGCTAGACGAGCATCTTGGCTAATACAGTAAAATCCCCCTGTTCTGGGGGATTTTTTTATTACCAAAAAAGGAGGTTGGTTCAAATTAAACATGGTGTAATTATAATAGGAGGCGGTGTAGCCGGTTATGTTGCAGCTATTCGGGGCAAACAATTGGGTCTAGATGTGGCAGTTGTCGAGTCTGACAAACTAGGCGGCACCTGTTTACATAGAGGCTGCATTCCTACTAAAGCTTTACTTGAAAGTGCCCGAACCTTTCGAACAATATTAAAAGGCAAAACCTTTGGTATTTTGTGTGATAACGTCCAAATAGATTTTGCAAAAATTCAAGCTTATAAAAATCAAGTAGTGAAACATCTTCATCAGGGTCTTAATAATATTTTTAAGCGAGAAAGAATTCCAGTCTATTCTGGTATTGCTAGGTTATTAAACAATAAAGTGATTGAAATTGCTCAACCCTATGGCGGTAAAATATCCTTGGAAGCAGAGCAAGCGTTAGTGTTAGCCACTGGTTCTAAACCACGCAACATTCATCTAACTCGTACGGATAGTCAAAGAGTATTAACTACCGATCAAGCTTTAAAGCTAGAAAAGCAGCCAAAAAGTATAATAATAGTTGGTGGCGGTGTGATCGGTGTCGAATTTGCTTCTCTATACAGTGACTTAGGAATACCTGTAACTTTAATAGAACAAGAGGATTCGTTATTGGTACATGGCGATCAAGAAATTCAAAAGGAAATCTACCGACAGTTTGTTAATCGAGGAATTAAAGTATTATTAAACACTTCGATTACTGATATTCAAGAGCAAAAGCAACAAATTATTGTTACCACAGATAATCAACATGAACAAGAAGTTATAGGAGATTATTGCCTAATTTGTATTGGAAGAGAAGCTAATATAAATAATTTAGGTTTAGAATACTTGAATATTGAACTGACTAATGGTTTTGTCAAAGTGAATTCAGTTTACCAGACATCAGAACCAAACCTATTTGCCATTGGCGATGTAATAGGGGGAAAAATGTTAGCTCACGCTGCTAGTTATCAGGGGATCCGAGTTATGGAATACCTAGCAGGGGTTTTAGATCCGCATGATAGTAGGCAAGCTCCTATACCAGCTTGTATTTATTCTAATCCAGAAATAGCTAGTATCGGATTAACAGAACATCAAGCAAATCAACAAGGTTATAAAATTAAAGTCAGTAAATTTTCTTTGCAAGCTAATGGAAAAGCAGTAGTTGCTAATGAAAGTGGATTTGTCAAATTAATTGCTGACGCAGAAACTGATGATCTGTTAGGTGCCCATTTAATAGGACCACAGGCCACCGAATTAATTAGCGTAATAAGTGTTGGGATGTTTTTAGATGCTAGTAGTTGGGAATTATCAAGAGTGATATATCCTCATCCGACAGTATCTGAGGCTCTTGGAGAAGCTGCTTTAGCTCTAAATTCTGGAGCAATTCATGGATAAGGAGGACGACAATGTTAGCTTTTGAACATCATGAGGTAGGCTTAACTGACCAACAGGTTATTGATATGTATCGCTATATGTTATTGGCTCGAGAATTAGATAAACGGGCATGGCTTTTGAATCGAGCTGGAAAAATACCTTTTGTTGTTTCCTGTCAAGGACATGAAGCAGCTCAAATTGGAGCAGCATTTGCTTTGGATCGGAAAATAGACATCTTATTACCATATTATCGAGATCTAGCAATGGTTCTGTATTTTGGCATGACACCCACAGAGATTATGTTATCAAATTTTGCTAAAGCACAGGATCCAAATAGTGGAGGACGCCAAATGCCAGGACATTTTGGCTGCAAAAGATTACGAATTATTACTGGCTCTAGTCCAGTAACGACCCAAGTACCTCATGCGGTTGGAGTTGCCTTAGCAGCTAAAATGAAGGATGAAAAAAGTGTGGTCTTAACCTGTTTTGGTGATGGCAGCGCTAATCAAGGGGATTTTCATGAAGGAGCAAACTTTGCTGGTCTTTATAAATTACCAGTAATTCTCTTCTGCCAAAATAATGGATACGCCATTTCTACGCCTTTAAATAAACAAATCGGAGGAGGTTCAGTTGCTGCTAGAGCCGTGGGATATGGTTTAGTTGGGGAAGTTGTCGATGGAAATGATGTTTTAGCAGTTTATAAAGTTGTTCAGGAAGCAGTTCAACGGGCTAGATCTGGTCAAGGTGGAACTCTAATTGAGGCGATAACCTATCGACTATTACCGCACACTAGCGACGATGATGATTCTGTGTACCGTTCACCTGCAGAAGTAGAGAAAGCAAAAGCTAATGATCCGCTATTACGTTTAAGCAAATATCTTCAAGAACAAAAGTTGTTTACTTTTGAGCAACAATCAGAATTACTCAAAGAAATTACTGTTATTGTAGATCAGGCAACAGAAGTAGCTGAAGCTGCCGAGAATCCAGCACCAGAATCTGCGTTGGATCATGTTTATGGAGATTGGGAGGCGAAATGATGTCATATTTAAGCTATATAGAAGCTGTTACGGAAGCTATTGAAATTGCTATGGAACAAGATCCACGAGTATTTGTCATTGGTGAAGACGTAGGAGTACGCGGCGGTGTATTTCGGGCAACCACGGGATTGTTAGAAAAATTTGGTGAAGCTCGGGTAATTGATGCACCTTTAGCTGAGTCTGGAATCGTAGGGATAGCTATTGGTGCCGCCATAAATGGTATGTTACCGATTGCAGAAATTCAATTTGCTGATTTTATTTTACCAGCAGTTAATCAGATTATAAATGAGGCTGCGAAAATAAGATATCGTTCTAATGGGGATTTCCATTGTCCGATAGTGATTAGGTCTCCCTTTGGCGGGGGGATCAATGGAGCTTTATATCACTCTCAAAGTATGGAAGCATTATTTACTAATATTCCTGGTTTAAAAATAGTGGTGCCGTCTACACCAGAGGATGTTAAAGGTTTACTATTAAGTGCCATTCGTGATCCTGATCCGGTTTTGTTTTTTGAACATAAGAAATGTTATCGCTCAATTAAAGGTGAAGTGCCTGATGGTGATTATATAATTCCAATTGGACAGGCAAAAGTAGTTCGCACTGGCGATGATCTGACTATTATTACTTATGGATTAATGGTTCATTATACTTTAACTGCTGCTGATTTATTAGCCAAAGAAGGTATCTCATGTCAAGTTGTTGATTTAAGAACACTGCTACCTTTGGATAAAGAGACAATTCTTTCGGCAGCAGTCAAAACAGGTAAAGTACTGATTGTGCATGAGGATAATAAGACTCACGGAATTGGTGCAGAAGTAGCAGCAATTATTGCTGAAGAGGCCTTATTTGAGCTTGATGCACCAATAATGCGTCTTTGTGGACCTGATATTCCAGCAATGGGCTACAGCCCCACATTGGAAAGTTTTTATATGATTTCGCCGACGGAGATTGCCAATAAAGCACTGGAATTGGCAGAGTTTTAATTAACGGAGGTGACTTAAGATGCAAAAAATATTAATGCCTCAATTAGGAGAAAGTGTTGTTGAGGCTACACTCGATAGCTGGCTAGTTAAAGAGGGTGATTATGTTGAAAAATATCAGCCCCTATGTGAAGTAATTACTGATAAAGTAAATGTAGAAATTCCTTCCACTGAAGCTGGCGTAGTTCAAGAACTTCTAGTTGATGCTGGAACTACAGTACCGGTAGGTACCACTATTTGTCTCATTTCAACTCAGGAGAAAAATAATTCGCAAATAGTTCAAGCAGTTAAGGAAAAAATACGTTTATCACCAGCAGTAAGGAAATTGGCAGCAGAAAATAAGCTGGATCTCAATGAGTTAGTCGGTAGCGGCAAAGGCGGACGGATTACCCGTAAAGATGTTTTACAACACTTAGCAAATTCGGCTAAAGAGTCAGGTAAGGGCACCGGAGTAGCTAATTATAGTATTTGGCAAGATTCAGAAGACGAACTAATTGCTATTGATCCTGTGCGAAGAATAATTGCACAGAAAATGGTATCCTCTGTAACTACCATTCCACATGCATGGGCTATGATGGAAGTGGATCTGACGGATTTAGTCGCCTTACGAGAGCAAATTAAGGATGCCTTTTTTCAAAAAGAAGGTGTTAAGCTAACATATTTACCATTTTTCATCAAAGCAGTAGTTCATGCCTTGCAGGATTATCCAATTATGAATTCCAGCTTCACAGATGACCATATTGTAATTCATAAAAACTATAATATTTCTATTGCAGTAGCTACCGAGAAAGCGTTATTTACCCCTGTAATTCATCATGCTGACCGTTTTTCGGTAGCTGGATTAGCTCATAAAATCCATGAATTAGCCACTAAAGCCAGAGCAGGTAAGTTATCACCAGCTGATGTAGATAAAGGAACCTTTACGGTCAATAATACTGGTTCATTTGGTTCGCAAAGCTCTAAACCGATCATTAATCCACCACAAGTAGGAATGATTACTTTAGAATCAATTGTTAAACGCCCAGTAGTAATTGATGATATGATTGCTATTCGTTCGATGGCGAATATTTGCTTTAGTTTTGATCATCGGGTAACCGATGGTTTAACAGCTGGGCGTTTTCTTCATGCTGTCTGTAGTTATTTGTCCAAACAGGCTAATGAGTATCATAGTTGACTTTAATTTTTCAAATTAGTATACTAAAAGCAAACACCAGATCGGCTTTTTGGCCGATCTTTTTTTACATATCTTATAGAAAGGAGGCTACTAATGGGCTTTAGTTTTGTGCATGGAGCAGATTTACATCTAGGCAGTTCTTTTTCAGGGATTAAGTTTTTGCCAAAGGAGTTACACCAAAGAGTGCTCAATGCTCATTTGACAGCTT
>JAAYMV010000053.1 GCA_012521185.1 Bacillota bacterium | reverse complement strand
TGGCGATAACGTAAAAATTATTGCTGAGTTAATTACTCCAATTGCTATGGAAGAAGGATTACGCTTTGCTATCCGTGAAGGTGGCCGGACAGTAGGAGCGGGCGTTGTTAGTAAAATTCTTGGATAAGCCACTGTTGACAGCCAATCTAAAGTGTGATAAATTTTATAGGTATTTGACAATTTGGAGGTGTTGGCTGTGCGCGTTGGTATAACCCTTGAGTGTACTCAATGTAAAAACAGAAACTATCGCAGCAACAAAAATAGACGTAATACTACTGAACGCATTGAGTTAAAGAAATATTGTGCTACTTGCAGAACTCATACAGTTCACAAAGAAACCCGCTAGGGTTAATAAAGGATGTGAAGTCTTTGGCAACAGGAGCAAAGAAGGTAAAACCGACTCCTTGGGCACGGACAAAGAAGTACTTCCGGGAAGTGAGAGCTGAGTTACGCAAAGTCGCGTGGCCTAACCGCAAAGAGATGAGAAACTTCACTACTGTTGTTTTACTTACAGTAATTGCAGCGGGAGTTTTCATTGGGGTCGTCGATTTCATTTTATCAAATTTGATAGGCCTACTTAGGCAAATAGGGGGGTAAAGGGCCAATTTGGTCCCTTCATCATGAACGAGAAGTTAAACGAGAATAAGCAGTGGTATGTAATCCATACTTATTCTGGATATGAAAACAAAGTAAAAGCCAATCTCGAAAGACGAGTCGAGTCGATGGGTATGGAAGACAAGATCTTCCGTGTTGTTGTACCTACTGAAGAGGTTGTAGAGTACAAGGACAACAAGAAAAAAGTTACCCCGAAGAAGATTTTCCCGGGTTATGTCCTAGTGGAAATGATTGTGACTGATGACTCCTGGTATGTAGTAAGAAACACCCCTGGTGTTACTGGTTTTGTCGGTAGTGGAGTAAAGCCAATTCCCTTAGAAGATGACGAGATTTTAAAAATCCTGGAAAGTATGGGAATTGAAAAGCCACGACCACGTGTAGACATTGAGGTTGGCGAAATTGTTCGAGTAACTTCTGGACCCTTCGTAGACTTTTCCGGACCGGTCGAAGATATTAACCTAGATAAAGGTAAACTGACCGTAAAAGTATCAATGTTTGGGCGTGAAACTCCTGTGGAGTTGGATTTCAACCAGATAGAGAAACTTTAATTTTGTTTGTTTAAGTGGGAGGATAGTATCCGCCATTACCACATTTATGTAAGGAGGTGTATACGCCATGGCAAAGAAAGTTGCTGCTGTAATTAAGTTACAAATACCTGCAGGAAAGGCTACACCAGCTCCTCCAGTAGGTCCAGCCCTTGGTCAACATGGTGTTGCGATTATGGAGTTTACAAAGGCTTTTAATGAAAAGACAGCTAGTCAAGCTGGGATGATTATTCCGACAGTTATTACTGTTTATGAAGATCGTTCCTTTACTTTCATTACAAAAACACCACCTGCAGCTGTTCTATTAAAGAAAGCTATGAACATAGAAAAAGCTTCAGGTGAGCCAAATAAAACTAAAGTTGGTACTATTAAACGGGATAAAGTCCGTGAAATTGCAGAACTTAAGATGGTTGACTTAAACGCCGCTGATATAGATGCAGCTACACGAATGATTGAGGGAACTGCCCGTAGTATGGGAATTGTTGTTGAAGATTAGTTTAAGTACGTGGGAGGATTATATCCGTTTGAACCACAAAGGAGGATAAGTTTATGGCAAAACGCGGTAAGCGATATCAAGAGGCTCTTAAGCTCGTTGATGGCGATAAATTATATACCATTGATGAGGCTGTAGAGCTAGTAAAAAAATGCGCAACTGCAAAGTTTGACGAGACAGTAGAAGTGGCATTAAAACTAGGTGTAGATCCACGCCATGCTGATCAACAAGTTCGAGGTACAGTTACTTTACCTCATGGAACAGGAAAAGATGTTCGCGTTTTAGTTTTTGCTAAAGGTGAAAAAGCTAAAGAAGCTGAAGCTGCTGGTGCAGATTTTGTCGGCGCTGAAGATTTAGCAGAGAAAATCGAAAGTGGCTGGGTTGACTTTGACGTGGCTATTGCAACTCCTGATATGATGGGAGTAGTAGGTAAGCTAGGTCGAATTTTAGGACCTCGTGGTTTAATGCCAAACCCCAGGACTGGCACGGTAACATTTGAAATTGAAACCACTGTAAAAGAAGTAAAAGCTGGTAAAGTAGAGTTCCGTGTTAACAAAGAAGCTGGAGTTCATGTAGGTATCGGCAAAGTATCCTTTACAGAGGAAATGTTAAAGGATAACTTAGTTGCTGTTTTACAAGCTATTATTAGAGCTAAACCTAGCGCAGCAAAAGGAACCTATTTACGAAAAGCTGCCATTGCATCGACTATGGGTCCAGGAATCAGACTAAATACAACTGAGATTACCCAAAATATTAGATAATTAATGTTGACTATCTAACTAAGCAGTGGTAGTATATAGTGGATAAAGAAAAGTGAATATTAACCATAGACAGTTGGTGCCATAAGGGCTTAAGAAGTTTATACTTGCCAACCGAGGTTGAAATCAGGTCGTTAATTATTCAAATGTTATTTGAATAATTTATGGTGAGTATTTGTGCCTGTTTTGGATCTCCAACTGTCGTGGGGGATCCTTTTTTATTTTCAGAACCCGTGGGAGGTGAAATAATGGCAAGACCAGATAAAGTTGCAGCTGTAGCTGAAATAAAAGATAAGTTAAGCCGAGCACAAGGTGCTGTAATCACTGATTATCGCGGTTTAAATGTAGCTCAAGTTACAGAACTTCGTAAGAAGTTAAGAGACGCAGGTGTTGAATATAAGGTTCTTAAAAATACATTGACAATTAGAGCTGCACAGGAAATAGGTTTAGATGATGTAGTACCCTTGTTAACTGGACCAACAGCAATTGCTTTTGGTTACGATGATCCTGTAGCTCCTGCTAAAATTATTAGCGAATTTGCCAAAGGCCACCAAGACTTAGAAGTTAAAGGTGGATTGCTAGATGGACAAGTATTGGATGTTAACGGCGTTAAAGCCTTAGCTGACTTACCATCAAGAGAGTTATTGCTTGGCCAAGTTGCTAGAGGAATGCAAGCTCCAATTGCTGGGTTTGTTAATGTATTACATGGCACTATTCGTAACTTTGTATATGTCCTTGAGGCAGTTCGCAAACAAAAAGAAGAAGCCAGTGCTTAATTGATTTCTTTTGAAAATTAACTTTGTATCTATTATAAGGAGGCATTTTTAGAATGACTAGAGAAGAAATTTTACAAGCGATTGAAAATATGACTGTTTTAGAACTAGCTGAATTAGTAAAAGAAATGGAAGAAAAATTTGGAGTATCCGCAGCAGCTCCAGTTGCAATGGCTATGCCTGGTGCTGTAGCTGGTGGAGCAGCTGATGCAGCAGCAGAACAAACTGAATTTGATGTTATTTTAGCATCTGCTGGTGACAAGAAAATTGGTGTAATTAAAGTTGTTCGCGAAGTAACTGGTTTAGGCTTAAAAGAAGCTAAAGACTTAGTTGACAACGCACCAAAAGCTGTTAAAGAAGGCGTATCCAAAGAAGAGGCTGAAGAATTAAAAGCTAAATTAGAAGAAGCTGGTGCAACTGTAGAACTTAAATAGTTCTACTTCAAGTTGAAGACAGTAAAACACCCTTCCAGTGATGAAATACCGGAAGGGTGTTTTGTTCGCTAAAAACAATGGTACTATAGGGAAAACTTTCTTGACAATAAACAAGCACTATGATATTATGGCTTAGTGTTACATTAAAACAAAGATACCTATACTTAATTATTTAAATACAACACGATCCTATAAAAATCCTGCTAAGTTTGGAATATTTTTTGTATAAATTTGGATAGAATAACGAATAATATTTCGATAGTACCAAATGTTATAACAACGGTAGTAGTAGAGCGAGGGAACGTCCTTGCTTTTAATCATGAAGGTAGCACATTAAAGGAGAGGTGAGGACCATTGGCAGTAGCGGTTCAACAAGGTAGGAGGAACCGGGTAAACTTCGGTAAAATTGAAGAAGTCATGGATATGCCTAATCTGATTGAGATTCAACGCAAATCATATGACTGGTTTCTTCAAGAAGGCTTACTGGAAATGTTTCACGACATATCTCCTATCCAAGACTTCACAGGGAATTTGGTGTTGGAGTTTATTGATTACACCTTAGGAGAACCAAAATGGTCTGTGGAGGAATGCAAGGATCGAGATGTGACCTATGCAGTGCCCTTAAAAGTTCGTGTTCGTTTAATTAACAAAGAAACAGGCGAAGTTAAAGAACAAGAAGTATTTATGGGCGATTTTCCTCTAATGACAGAGCAAGGCACGTTTATTATTAATGGTGCTGAGCGAGTGGTTGTAAGTCAATTAGTGCGCTCACCAGGAACATATTTTAGTTCATCGATTCACTCATCAGGGAAATCGGTCTATCAAGCAAGTATTATTCCAAATCGTGGTGCTTGGCTAGAATTTGAATTAGACGCTAAAGATGTGATTTCAGTAAGAGTTGATCGAACTAGAAAAATGCCTGCAACGGTATTAATTCGTGCTTTAGGTGTAGGTAACAACGCAAAGATCCTCGAACTTTTTAACGATGTAGAACCAATTAGAGCAACTTTAGAA
Organism: Bacillota bacterium; assembly: GCA_012521185.1. Taxonomy (GTDB): domain Bacteria; phylum Bacillota; class Limnochordia; order Darwinibacteriales; family DTU012; genus JAAYMV01. The sequence goes on along the minus strand of JAAYMV010000053.1, from coordinate 10,079 downwards.
AAAGATAATACTGAATCAGAAGCAGAAGCTTTGATAGAAATTTACAAGCGTTTGCGCCCTGGAGAACCTCCGACTGAGGAAAGTGCTCGAGGGCTATTCGAAATCTTGTTTTATGACCCTAAACGATATGATTTAGCTGGCGTTGGCCGTTATAAAATTAACAAAAAATTGCGGATTGTTGAAAGAATTGTCGGTCGCATTGCAGCTGAACATATCGCTCATCCTGAAACAGGTGAGATTTTAATTGAAGCCGATGAACGAATTGATCGTCGTAAAGCGGAAGAAATTCAGGCCGCTGGTATCAATTCTGTATTAATTAAGACCAAAGAAGGTCATGTATTAAAAGTCCTGGCTAATGATCAACCAGGAGACGATATAAAAACCATTACTAAAGAAGATATTTTAGCCACCATTAATTACTTAGCTAACTTACCTTATGGGGTAGGTCATACTGATGATATTGACCATTTGGGTAACCGCCGTCTTAAATCAGTAGGCGAATTGCTACAAAACCAATTCAGAATTGGTTTAAGCAGAATGGAGCGGGTAGTTAGAGAAAGAATGACCATCCAAGATGTGGATATTATTACGCCGCAGGCCTTGATTAATATTCGACCTGTTGTAGCGGCAATTAAAGAATTCTTTGGTTCCAGTCAATTATCTCAGTTTATGGATCAAACAAATCCGTTGGCTGAATTAACTCATAAAAGACGTCTTAGTGCATTAGGCCCTGGCGGGTTATCCCGAGAAAGAGCAGGTTTCGAGGTGCGGGACGTACATCATTCTCACTATGGTAGAATGTGTCCGATTGAAACGCCAGAGGGACCAAACATTGGATTGATTGGTTCTTTGTGTACCTATGCACGAATTAATGAGTATGGGTTTATTGAGACACCTTATCGTGTAGTAGAAGATGGTGTGGTGTTAGATGAGATTGTTTATTTAACAGCTGATGAAGAGGACAACTATATTGTTGCTCAATCTAATGAACCTACAGATGAAAATGGCAGATTCATTAATGAAAAAGTTACAGTTCGTGATCGAGAGGCTATTAAGATTGTTCCAGCGACAGCTGTTGACTATATGGATGTTTCTCCGAAGCAAATTGTTAGTATCGCTACAGCTTTAATTCCTTTCCTTGAGAATGACGACGCAGCTCGTGCGCTGATGGGAGCAAACATGCAGCGTCAAGCAGTTCCATTGCTAAGAGCAGAAGCTCCGGTTGTCGGAACTGGTATGGAATATAAAGCAGCTATGGATTCAGGTGCCGTGGTATTGGCTAAGAACCCTGGAGTTGTTGAACGGGTAACTAGTTCCGAGATCGTTGTGCGTACAGAAACTGGAAAAGATACTTATAAATTATTGAAATTCCAAAGATCAAACCAAGGAACTTGTATTAACCAGAAACCAAGAGTTAGCAAAGGGCAACAGGTTGAAAAAGGCTCTATTCTAGCTGATGGTTCATCAACCGATCATGGCGAATTAGCTTTAGGGAAGAACGTTGTAGTAGCCTTTATGCCTTGGGAAGGTTATAACTATGAAGACGCGATTTTATTAAGTGAGTCTCTTGTAAAAGAGGATACTTTTACTTCTATTCACATTGACGAGTATGAATCGCAAGCTCGAGATACTAAATTAGGACCAGAAGAAATTACACGTGATATCCCTAACGTAGGTGAAGATGGGCTAAAAGATTTGGATGAACGTGGTATTATCCGGATTGGTGCTGAGGTAAAACCAGGAGATATTTTAGTTGGAAAAGTTACACCTAAGGGTGAGACTGAACTAACAGCAGAAGAACGCTTGTTAAGGGCGATCTTTGGTGAAAAGGCCAGAGAAGTGCGGGATACCAGTTTACGTGTACCTCACGGAGAAGGCGGTATTGTTGTTGATGTAAAAGTCTTTTCCCGAGAAAATGGTGACGAGTTAGCTCCAGGAGTTAATAAGTTAGTGCGAGTTTATATAGCACAAAAACGTAAGATTTCCGAAGGGGATAAAATGGCTGGTCGTCACGGTAATAAAGGTGTAATCTCTCGGATTTTACCAGTAGAGGATATGCCATTCTTGCCTGATGGTACACCTGTAGAAGTTGTGCTCAATCCTTTAGGAGTACCGTCTCGAATGAACATCGGGCAAGTTTTAGAAACCCACTTGGGTATGGCAGCCCGTTATTTGGGAATCAATGTGGCAACTCCAGTATTTGATGGTGCAACAGAGGCTGAAGTTACCGAAATGATGGTGAAGGCCGGCATGTCACCTGATGGAAAAACTGTTTTATATGATGGAAGAACAGGGGAGCCCTTTGATAATGAAGTAACAGTTGGGTTAATTTACATTATTAAACTAGCTCACCTTGTTGACGATAAAATTCACGCTCGTTCTACTGGACCTTACTCCTTAGTTACACAACAACCTTTAGGCGGTAAGGCGCAGTTTGGAGGACAGCGATTTGGTGAGATGGAGGTTTGGGCCCTAGAAGCATACGGTGCAGCTTACACTCTCCAAGAAATCTTGACAGTGAAATCTGACGACATCGTTGGTCGGGTTAAAACTTACGAAGCCATTGTTAAAGGTGAAAATGTTCCAGAACCTGGAGTACCAGAATCTTTTAAAGTGTTAATCAAAGAATTACAGAGCTTAGCCTTGGATGTCCGTGTTCTTAGTGAAGAAGAACAAGAAATTGAGATTCTAGATGAAGAAGATGACATTAGTGAAATGGCTAAAGAACTAGGTCTGGATGTACATGCAGCCAGCAATGGTCGTAGCAGTACAGTGGCTAGTGATGATGACAATAGCGATGACGAAGAGATTGACGAGGATTCAGATGAACTACAAACAGAAGACCTAGATTTAAATATCGATCTTGACGTTGATGTCGATGATCTGGTTGAGATTGGTGATGACTTAGATGATGCTGATCTCGACGATGATGACTACTAGGAGTTGTCAGATAACCGTAGACAAAAAGGAGGGACACCCCTTGCTGGATGTCAATAATTTTGATCGGATTCGTATTGGTTTAGCATCACCCGAACAAATTCGGGCATGGTCAAGTGGGGAAGTTAAGAAACCAGAAACCATTAACTACCGAACTTTGAAACCAGAAAGAGAAGGTTTATTTTGCGAAAAGATTTTTGGACCCACACGTGATTGGGAATGCCATTGTGGAAAATACAAGCGTGTCCGATACAAAGGGATTGTTTGTGATCGATGTGGCGTGGAGGTAACCCGTGCTAAGGTTAGAAGAGAGCGAATGGGGCATATTGAACTAGCTGCCCCAGTTTCGCACATTTGGTTCTTTAAAGGTATACCTAGCCGGATGGGTTTACTTCTCGACATGTCCCCACGTACATTAGAAAAAATCCTATATTTTGCTTCTTATGTAGTCATTGATCCAGGTGAAGATACAACCCTAGCTAAGGGTCAGTTATTAACTGATGAAGAGTATCGGGAGTATCGTGCTAAATATGGTAATGCATTTGTTGCAGGCATGGGAGCAGAAGCGATTAAACGCTTATTAGAGGATTTAGATTTAGACGCAATGAGCAAAGAACTGCGTGATGAAATCAAAAACACTAGCGGACAGCGGAGAGTCCGTGCTGTTCGCCGTTTAGAAGTGGTAGAAGCATTTAGAAAATCAGATAATAAGCCTTCTTCCATGATCTTAGATGTGATTCCGGTTATTCCGCCAGAATTACGTCCGATGGTTCAACTTGACGGAGGGCGTTTTGCTACATCAGATTTAAACGATCTTTATCGTCGGGTAATTAATCGTAATAATCGTTTGAAGCGTTTATTAGAATTAGGAGCTCCTGACATTATTGTTCGCAATGAAAAACGAATGTTGCAGGAAGCTGTTGACGCATTAATTGACAATGGTCGCCGGGGACGCCCAGTTACCGGACCAGGTAATCGGCCTTTGAAATCCTTAAGTGATATGTTGAAAGGTAAGCAAGGACGTTTCCGGCAAAATCTTTTAGGTAAACGTGTTGACTACTCGGGACGTTCTGTTATTGTAGTAGGCCCTACTTTGAAAATGCATCAATGCGGTTTACCTAAAGAAATGGCTTTAGAGTTATTTAAACCATTTGTAATGAAAGAGTTAGTGGAAAAAGGACTAGCTCATAACATAAAAAATGCTAAACGGATGGTTGAACGGGTAGAGCCTGAAGTATGGGATGTAGTTGAGGAAGTTATTAAAGAACATCCTGTACTTCTAAACCGGGCACCTACCTTGCATAGACTGGGAATTCAGGCTTTTGAACCAGTGTTAGTTGAAGGTCGTGCTATTCAAATTCACCCGCTAGTATGTACTGCGTACAATGCAGACTTTGACGGGGATCAAATGGCAGTTCACGTACCTTTATCAGCTGAAGCTCAAGCAGAAGCTAGACTGTTAATGTTATCAACTAACAATATTTTAGTTCCTTCAAGTGGTCGACCAATCGTAACTCCAACACAAGATATGGTAATTGGTATTTATTATCTGACCCTAGAGAAAGAAGGGGCTAAAGGTGAAGGAAAATACTTTGGTTCCCTTGAGGATGTGCAACATGCCTACTTTAATAAGGCTGTAAGTTTACATGCCAGAATTAAAGTTCGCTATAAAGGTAAAATGGTAACAACTACACCAGGTCGATTGTTCTTAGACTCAATTTTACCAGAAGGCATGGATTACTATGATAAAGAGTTAGATAAGAAAAAGCTTGGCGCTTTAGTAGAAGAACTTTATAGTTTAGTAGGTGCAGCTCGCTGCGCTGAAATCTTGGATAAACTAAAAGATTTAGGTTTCCATTACGCTACAATTTCAGGTACAACAGTATCAATTGCTGACATTATCGTGCCAGATGCTAAAGCTGAGTTAGTAGCTAAAGCTGAAGAAGCAGTAGAACAAATTGAATTACAACATCGACGTGGTTTATTAACTAGCGAAGAACGTTATCAGCGTATTTGTGATATTTGGACTAAGACTAAAGAAGTGACCACAGCAGAGATGTTAGCCAACTTTAGTAAATTTAATCCTATTTATATGATGGCTATCTCGGGTGCACGTGGTAATGAAGCACAAATGAGTCAGTTAGCTGGTATGCGTGGTTTAGTGGCTGACCCAACAGGAAAAACAATTGAGATTCCAATTAAGTCGAACTTCCGTGAAGGATTAACAGTTTTAGAATACTTTATTTCTACTCACGGTACCCGTAAGGGTCTAGCTGATACCGCTTTAAGAACGGCAGACTCCGGATACTTGACTCGTCGCTTAGTTGACGTTGCTCAGGATGTAATTGTACGTGAAAAAGATTGTGGCACTGAAGATGGCATTTATGTATCAGCGATCGTTGAAATATCTGGTGATATGGAAGAAGTAGTCGAACCGTTATGGGAGCGTTTAGCTGGTCGAGTTGCTGCTGAAGATATCCTTCATCCAAAAACTGGCGAAGTAATTGTTCCAAGAAATGAACTAATTAGAGATGATAAAGCTAAAGAAATAGAGGCAGCAGGTATCGAAAGAGCTAAGATTCGTTCCGTACTCACTTGCCACAGCCGCTATGGAGTATGTGTCAACTGTTACGGTAGAAGTTTAGCTACTAATGAAATTGTGGATATAGGGGAAGCGGTTGGAATTATCGCTGCTCAGTCCATTGGTGAGCCAGGAACCCAGTTAACAATGAGAACGTTCCATACAGGTGGAGTTGCTGGTGATGATATTACCGCTGGTTTACCAAGGGTTGAAGAATTGTTTGAAGCCCGTAAACCGAAAGGGCAAGCCATTATTACCGCTATCTCTGGTACTGTGGAAATCGTAGAAAATAAAGGTGTACGGAAAGTTATCGTTACTGGCGACGAAGCCGAACCAAAAACATATACTATTCCATATGGTGCTAGACTGCGAGTACGCAATGGCTCTCAAGTTGAAGCAGGAGACCGTTTAACTGAAGGTTCTGTAAATCCACATGAAATTTTAGAAGTAAAAGGCGCTACAGGCGTTCAATCATATTTGGTGCAAGAGGTACAAGAAGTATATCGCTCACAAGGTGTATTCATTAATGATAAACACATCGAGGTAATAGTGAGACAGATGTTAAGGAAGGTCAAAATTACCGAGCCAGGTGATACCTCCTTATTACCAGGTAGCTTAGTTGACATTTTCGACTTAGAAGAGGAAAATGCAAGAGTGGTTGCTGAAGGTGGAGAAGCTGCAGTGGGAGTTCCAACATTATTAGGAATTACTAAAGCTTCCTTAGCAACGGAGTCCTTCTTGTCAGCTGCATCATTCCAAGAAACTACTAGAGTATTAACTGAGGCTTCTATTAAAGGTAAGACAGATCGCTTGCTAGGACTAAAAGAAAATGTAATTATTGGTAAATTAGTTCCAGCAGGAACTGGAATGTCTCGCTATTCAAATGTAAAACTTATAGTTGAAGGTGAAGAAGAATCTCCGGCAACTGAGGCTGACCAGGAAGTAGTCTCTGCAGATAATTAATTCTAGTATTGACATAGAAACTACATGGTGATAGAATAAGTGAGTGTGTCAACCCGCAGGATGATTCCATCCTGCGGGACATTTAAAGTTCAGCCCAAGTAAGGAGAGACAATAATGCCCGCTAGATTGATGCGAGCCAATAAAGTGGTAGGAGCCAAACAGACTCTTAAGGCCTTAACTAAAGGGCAAGCGCAGGTAGTATTTGTTGCAAAAGATGCAGATTCAGCCGTAACCAAACCGATTGTTGAGCTATGTAATCAACAAGGTGTCGAAGTAGTACACGTTGAATCAATGTCCGAACTAGGACGCGCATGCTTAATTGATGTAGGTGCTGCTGTGGCTAGTATCATTAAATAAATTTCTAGCAGAATTCTTGGAAAGGGGGTTTATAAACGTGCCAACAATTAACCAATTGGTTAGAAGAGGTAGACAGCGTAAATCAACAAAAAGCGCTGCACCGGCTTTACACTATACCCAAAACACTTTGCGAGATACTGTAGTTTATGGAAAAGGTTCACCACAAAAACGTGGTGTTTGCACTCGTGTCTATACTGCTACACCAAAGAAACCTAACTCTGCATTAAGAAAGGTTGCTCGTGTACGTCTAACTAATGGAATGGAAGTAAGTTCCTATATACCTGGTGAAGGTCATAATCTACAGGAACACAGTGTGGTACTCATCCGTGCCGGAAGAGTAAGAGACTTACCTGGTGTTCGCTATCACGTAATTCGAGGAACGTTAGATGCAGCGGGTGTAGCTGATCGCAAACAAGCACGTTCCAAATATGGTGCTAAGCGTCCTAAGTAATTAGTTAGGTGAAAACCACCACTGTAGTGAAGGGGTGAAAAAGATGCCAAGAAAAGGACATGTTCCAAAAAGAGATGTAATTGCTGATCCAATATATAATAGCAAATTAGTAGCTCGTTTTATTAACGCGCTAATGATTGATGGAAAACGCGGTTTAGCTGAAACAATCATGTACCGTGCTTTAGATACAGTAGCAGAAAAAACTGGTCGCGATGCTTTAGAAGTCTTAGATGAAGCAATGCAAAATGTTATGCCAGTTTTAGAGGTAAAACCACGCCGTGTAGGTGGTGCAACTTACCAAGTGCCAGTGGAAGTGCGGGCGGAAAGAAGAGTTGCTTTAGCTCTGCGTTGGTTAGTACAGTACGCTAGGGAGCGTGGTGAGCACACCATGATTGAAAGACTAGCTGCTGAGATTATGGATGCTGCCAATGGACAAGGTGCAGCAGTGAAGAAAAAAGAAGATACACACCGAATGGCAGAAGCAAACAAAGCCTTTGCACACTATCGGTGGTAGAAGGAAGATGTATGAAATTTTATTAGGGGGAGTAATGAAGTGGGAAGAGCGTTTAGTATAGAAAAAACACGTAACATAGGTATTATGGCTCATATAGACGCAGGAAAAACTACCACCACTGAGAGAATCCTCTTTTACACCGGTAGAGTTCACAAAATTGGTGAAACCCACGATGGTGCTGCAACGATGGACTGGATGGTACAGGAACGCGAACGAGGCATTACAATTACCTCTGCCGCTACTACTGCCGAATGGAAAGGTCATAGAATTAACATCATTGACACGCCCGGACACGTGGACTTTACTGTGGAAGTTGAACGTTCTTTGAGAGTTCTTGACGGAGCAGTTGCTGTTTTCTGTTCTGTGGGCGGCGTTGAGCCACAATCAGAAACAGTATGGCGTCAAGCAGATAAGTATGGAGTTCCACGGCTAGCTTATGTAAATAAGATGGACCGAGTAGGTGCTAACTTTGAAAGAGCAATTGACATGATGAAGGACAGGCTAGGCGCAAATGCTATCCCTGTTCAGTGGCCCATCGGTGTAGAAGATTCTTTCCGTGGAATTGTGGACTTGATTACTATGAAGGCTTATATCTATACAGATGATTTAGGAACTCATAGTGATGAAACAGATATTCCAGAAGAAGTAGCTGATGATGTAGCACTAGCTAGAGAAACATTAATCGAAGCACTGGCTGAAACAGACGAAGAAATTATGATGAAATATCTTGAAGGTGAAGAGGTTTCTGTTGAAGAGATTAAAAAAGCTCTTCGTAAAGCCGTAATTGCAGTTCAAATTGTACCAGTTTTCTGTGGTTCATCCTTTAAAAATAAAGGTGTGCAATTATTGTTGGATGGTATTATTGATTATTTGCCATCACCAGCAGATTTGCCACCAGTTGCTGCTATCAATGCTAAAACTCAAGTTGAAGAATACAGAAACCTAGACGATGAAAGTCCATTCTCTGCATTAGCCTTTAAGATTATGTCTGACCCATATGTAGGTAAATTAGCCTATTTTAGAGTTTTCTCTGGAGTTCTTAAGTCTGGTAGTTATGTTTACAATGCCACTAAAGGTAAGAAAGAACGTATCGGGCGAATTCTTCAAATGCATGCGAATCACCGAGAAGAAATTACAGAAGTTTATTCCGGCGATATTGCAGCTGCTGTTGGTTTGCGTGATACATCAACAGGTGACACTTTATGTTCTGAAGAACATCCTGTGCTTTTAGAAGCGTTGGAGTTCCCAGAACCAGTGATTAACCAAGCGGTTGAGCCAAAATCCAAGGCTGACCAAGATAAGCTTGGAGTAGCACTTCAAAGATTAGCTGAAGAAGACCCAACATTTAGAGTGCATACTGATGAAGAAACAGGTCAAACAATTATTTCTGGTATGGGAGAACTTCACTTAGAGGTTATTATGGATAGATTGCTTCGTGAATTTAAAGTAGAAGCAAACATTGGTAAACCTCAAGTTGCTTACAGAGAAACAATTACTAAGGCCGTTACTGCCGAGGGTAAATTTGTTCGACAAAGTGGTGGCCGTGGTCAATACGGACACGTCATTTTGGAAATTGAACCGCTTGAGCCTGGCCAAGGTTTCGAGTTTGTCAACAAAATTGTTGGTGGAGTTGTACCAAAAGAATATATTGCGCCTGTAGAAGCAGGTATTAAAGAGGCAATGCAAGGCGGTATTATTGCTGGCTATCCAGTAGTAGATGTGAAAGTCACTTTAGTAGATGGTTCATACCATGAAGTTGACTCTTCAGAAATGGCATTTAAAGTTGCAGGTTCAATTGGGTTTAAAGAAGGCGCACGCAAAGCTAATCCAGTATTGCTTGAGCCAATTATGTCCGTTGAAGTTGTTACACCTGAAGAGTACATGGGTGATGTAATGGGCGACATTAACTCTCGTCGTGGACGCATCGAAGGTATGGAACCACGCGGCAATTCTCAAACCATTAAAGCCTTTGTGCCTTTATCAGAGATGTTTGGTTATGCAACTGATTTAAGAAGTGCAACTCAAGGTAGAGCTACCTATAGCATGCAGTTTTCACATTATGAGCAGGTTCCAGCAAATATAGCTGATGATATTAAAGCTAAAGCTGGCGTGCAATAAAAAATAAATTAACCTTGATTGAGGAGGAGAATAATGGCTAAACAAAAGTTTGAGAGAACAAAACCTCACGTTAACGTTGGTACAATTGGACACGTTGACCACGGTAAAACTACTACCACTGCAGCAATTACTATGTTGCTAGCACAAGGTAACAAAGA
>JAAYMV010000052.1 GCA_012521185.1 Bacillota bacterium | reverse complement strand
TTTACTCCAGCTTTCAAATCCATGGTTTCAAAGAATAACTCAGCAGCCCGCCATGCTAAATTTTTCCGTTCAGTAGTAATATGAATATTCGTTTCTAGCTCAATACCTTCATTCTGCTTATTAATAATCAAACGATCGGCTATACCAATGGATTGCATAACACTTTTTATATCATGGTAACCATCTTCCCGTCGTCTTAGCACATCCAGGGTTAAGTTAATCTTTCCATGGGCATCTACTACTATAGATTGCATGTGTTCACCTCACTAGAAAGATTTATTCCCCATAAATATGTAAAATCCTGCCTTTTATCTTCGCAATAACAGCCAGGCACTAGTAGCCATTAAAATCACGCCTAAACCTTTCCAAATATTAAAGGGAACTGTATCTAAGCCAAATAGACCAAAATGATCAATAGCACAAGCCATTGATACTTGACCTACTATGATAGCTGTAGTAGCATTCGCTACGCCAACTTTGGAGATACTCGCTACCACGCCATAAACAATCCCCACACCAAAAATCCCACCTAAATATGCATACCAGGGCACTTTAGCCAGCATGTCCCATTTCCCACTATCAACACCGATCACTAGAAGAAGTAAAGCGAAAATACTGCCAATAACATGAACTAAAAATGTTCCCGCTAATAAGCCGATATGTTCGCCTAAGGTGGTATTTAGCGAACCTTGAACTGCCATAGCAATCCCTGATAATGCTGCAATAACTAATGCTATTATTGTCATATCATAACCTCCGGATTATTTCTTCTTCCTAGTATGCCCAAATTTGTCCAGAAAAAGGGCCGATTACTCGACCCTGATTAGAAATTATGATTTTCGTGGAATACAAATTTTATCGCCTACTCTTAGCTGATACTCTTCACGTTCCTTCAGCCAGTAATTAGCGTTTAGAATGGCCTCTAACGATGTATGATATTTCTTAGACAGTTTCCACAAAGTATCGCCATTTTGGACAAAAACATAAGTAATGCTCGGTGGGTCTTCCTCAGGCGGAGCCACCTCTAAGGCCTCTACCACGATGTCTGTTTGGATAGGCTGGCTCACTTTGACGGTAGAACGAAATACTACATCAGCTTCAATGGTTTCTCGATTAATTAAATCTAAGCGAATATCCCGAATATTAATGGTTACATCAGCAGTCATGCCGGGCTCAACACCGCCTAAAGCAATGACCTGCTGGAAGGGAATGGCATTCCGAAACACCTTACAATACAATGGTTTTAATTCTTCATCAGTATAGGCTAAATAAGCGATTTCTAAACTAATCGTTCCCTCGAGAATAACCTTATCCTCATCGATTCGGTAATCTGTTGTTTGTACCTCACCCTTTGAACTTAAGATTTCACGAATTGGCGGGTAACCATCGGTAATTTCTAAAACTCCTTGTGCTGAAGCTTGCTGAGTTTTATCATTAATATAATTATCTAATTGAATTTGGGTTTTGCGAACTTCTACAACACAACCACTAGAACCAGTAATATCAACAATAGCTCTAATTTGATTGATCTGATACAAGTCCACTGCTAAAAATAAACTAGCTGTATAAGTCAATGCTTGTTTGCCCGACTCAATCGTTGCGCTATTAGTTATTCGAAGATCAGGAACTACTATTAAATCCTCCAGCCCGGTGTTATTCGGAACTGTAGTTTCAAAGGGCACTAGTTCATCAGCAGCGAAACTGTATACAGCACCTGTGTCTGCAGCATAAATCCACGATACTCCTAATTTACCTTCTACTTTGATCTGTTCCTTAGTCACCGTAGTTTCAATTCCTATTAATTGAGTATTTAGTTCTAAGATTAAATCCATAGGCTCATAGTTTTCTGGCAAGGTTAATGTTTTTTGTAAGGCTAGCTTTCCTGTTTCCTGACCGATCAGGGCCTGAATATTTAAGGGCAAATCATTTACAACTATTTTTTGCGGTCCTACTAATGTTACTCCTGTTACTGCTGTTAGTGAATCCTGCTGTTTAACTAGGGCAGTTAATTGAGTAAGCACATCTACATTAATTGTACGTTGATCAGGCTGCAATTCCCACTCAATACCTAATAACTCCAACTTCGCTTTGCCAAGCATTCCTGGTTCTGCACCAATTACTTCTACATAATCGCTAAAGGCAATAGCCTGGGGCCATGGCACTACTTGATAGTTAGCTGAATCCTGTTCTAAATCATCTGCTAAATAAACCATTTGTAAATCAATATATCCTTCTGCAATAACCCGATCCTCAGCCACAATTATGTCTATTACCGTTGCTTCCCCGTTAATCCAAACAATTCTTTCGATACTTGGCAAGGCACCCGGTAAGACCAGTGACGACTGAAGCACTGTTTGTACTGAATTTTTACCTACCAGATTCTCTACCTGTAAAACTTCCTCTTTTATCTTGAGGCTCATTATTTCCCCCCCTTGTTTTACCATAGCTGTACAATTCCATTTATATGAAAGACAACTAGAAAAAATGTTCTCCCATTGAAACATTTACAAAATGAGAACGAATGGTCTGCCATAAACGTTGATCTTCCAATCCCAAGCCGTCTAAAACAACACCTGCTAGATTATAGCGATTAATTAAGCTCAGCACTTGGTTGTATTCTCTTTGACTCGTAATCCGAATTTCTGTTTCTGTTTCTTGCCGACGATAACGATAATACAAACTATTTTCTTGATCCGCAGCCAACCTTGCCCCATAACGAAAAACCTGCGACATGGCGGCTGAATGACTTAGAATTTCAGAAGTCACCTCCGATTCTGTAAAAGTCCATTTCATGGCATAAACAGGAATCCGCAAAAGAATTTTATAGGAAGGAATATCGCGCAGCATTTTATGGATTAAACACTCTAGACGCAACTTACTAATTATCGGCCCTGGCTCAGTTGGCAACGGTATTCTAATTACTACTTGGTCAACAATATTACTAACTTCCTTAAAATCTAAACCGCCAAAGACATTCCACCTAGGTGTAGCAGCGGTTAATCCAATCATTAAGCGCTTATCGTTAGCTAACCGCCTTAATTTCCGTAAAAATTTATAATAGCGAACTCCATCAACCCGCGAGAACTCTTCCCATGGTAAGTACAGACCTTTAGCCCTAGCTAATGCCTTTTGCAAATAAGACCTACTAGCCTTGCGCTGTTTCCGGTTTGTCAGCACCTGATGAAGTCTAAGACCTGGATTTTCAGTACCTAAATCCACAGCAATTATTCGATCACTGGTCTTAGTGTCAGACAGCTTAATATCTTCATATAAAGTAGTAGGATGAATCACTCCAGTTATAGACATTGGTTCTACTTGGGGTGAAACAGGAATACCCCATACTTCGCGATGGAAAAAGACTAAGCTTTGTCCAGGATAAAGAGGAGCCTTGCAGACTTGCCGACCAAAAGCTGCTGAACCAACATCATATAACTGGCATATTTTTTCCAGGGTTTCACCTGGTTGAACGTGATGAACCCGCCGTCTAATTGGCAAGTTAGTCTCTTTTAATAAACCAAAAACTTCTGGACCAGCAATCCCATCAATTCGCAAACGAAAATCTCGCTGAAAAAAACGGAGTGCTTCTTGGGTTAAATAGCCGAAATGTCCATCTATGGGACCTACTTGATAGCCAAAATTGGTTAAATATTTTTGCAACTGCAACACATCTTCGCCAGAAGAACCTAATTTTAAGAGCCGACGCCCAAATTTCATTCCTTTTCTTCGCCGCAGCATTCTAGTCACGTCTCCTCTCATAGCAATCTATGAAAAAAGACAAAAAAAAAGCACCGTTTAAACGATGCTTTCTTTTTAAGAACGCTTACATTACTGCGCTGCTAATCTTATGGTCATCTATAATTAATTCAACAGTTTCAGTTAACACATCAGCATAAGTGTAGGACATTCTTTTGATATGATGAGGTTGATCTAATTTCACCACAAAGATTTTTGGATAAGTGTTTTCTAAAACACCTTCAGCCTCAACAACTTTTTTCCGTCCTTTGTTTGCTTTTAACTTAACTTTTTTACCAATACAAGCGTCAAGATTGAGCTTAATCTGTTCTATCGGATTAATGTTCTTTCCTGCCACTGCGCTCACCTTCCTTGTACTGTTATACATTTCTTATTATAGCACTAAGTTTATTGCTTGTCAATAACCAAATATTTTACCAGGATAAGCCCTGCTTTGTCAAGGGGAGATTTATATCACTAGCCAATATTATATCCATGAGATACATTTTCTATTAAAAGCAACAAAAAAAGCAGCGTTATTCTCCACTGCTTTCACTTAGTATATTTATCTGCCACCGATGAGGCGCCATAAGAATCAGGCTTGATCCTTGCATTAAAGCCTGAGCCAACCACCATACCTACAACCTCTTTGATTAGGGTTTTGGTTGCACCATTATTCCCAACATCTAAATGAATTTCAACATCAAAATCCTGGGCAGAGTCAGTTAATTTTTCCATAATTTGGCTAGCCAAGACTAAGCTGCGAGATGTTTCATAAAAGATGCGTTGTCGTAAACTGCGGATAATTTGGTCATACTCTCTAGTATAATAAAACCGTGCTCCTTTGCCCTTTCGATGGACAATCAGAGCTGTTACATAACATATTTCTTTTTTACTTTCTTTGATTTGTGAGTCTGTACCAATAATCAAAGAATACTGATCTTCAGGATGCTTAGAAGCATACTCTAACAAATCGGCAAAGACCTCATCAATATCCATTGCTCCTCGACTAGGACTAAAAAACACCACAGTTAACCACCTTCTTTTATTTAACTTGACTAACTGCTAATGCGTAGATTCAATAATCTTTTAGTCAATTCCTGATATTGAGTTAAAGACAAAACTTCACCACGGATCGTGGGCTCTATATCTAGCTCAGCAAAAACTGCTAAGAGCTGCTGGTTAGTAATTCCCCATTGACGGCATAAACTGCTTAAACAATTTCTTAATGTCTTACGCCTTTGACTAAAAGCAGCTCGGATTACTGCAAATAAATCCTCCGCCGGCAAATCTGTTTCTCGTTTAATAGGGGTTAACTTAACTACTGTTGAATCTACCTCAGGTGCAGGCATAAATACAGAAGCTGGTGCTTGTGTTACTACTGTTGGTGTTGCATAATATTGAACTGCTAAACTTAAAATACCATAGTCTTTCGTTCCTGGCTCAGCTAACATTCGCTCAGCCACTTCCTTCTGAACCATAACTACTATTTGTTCAAAATCTAGATCACCCTCGAGAGCTTTCATAACCAAAGGGGTAGTTACGTAGTAGGGTAAATTCGCCACTAAGCTTACTGGCTGGCTACTCCAGCCATTAGCTTGCAAAACTTGTTTCCAATCTGCTTTGAGAGCATCTTCTTCAACAAGCACTATATTATCTTTACTATGCTTTTCTCTAAAAATAATTGCTAAATCTCGATCAATTTCAAAAGTGACTACCTTGGCACAAACTTGAGCTAAAGCTAAACTTAAAGTACCTAAACCAGTACCAATTTCAACCACATAGTGCTGCGCTGTTAATTCCGCACTATCAACAATTTTGTCTAGGATGTTTTTGTCTACCAGAAAGTTTTGCCCGAAGCGCTTTTTAAAGCGAAACTGATATTCATCCATGATTTTCTTAATATAACTAGGCTTGACCAAGCTGTTATAATCCACTATAGCACTTCCTTCTTATTACCCGGGAAATAGATCATCTTTCCAAAATAACAAATCTAACTTACCCTCAGTTAAAATATTTAATTGTTGATCTAATTCTTCCTCTGTATAGTTATCAAGATTATCTAAAAGTTCAATAATCTGATTAAAATTTTCCTCTGAAAGCAACTGTTTCTCTACTAAAGCTTCGCAAGTAATCACAAACCGCAGCTTAACTCGTTCCAATTCTTCAAACAGCGCCACCTTATTCACCTACCTGATTAGTAAATTCGTCAATAAAGCGAGTATATTCTCTGATAAATCTTAGCTTTACTGTTCCGGTAGGCCCTTTACGCTGCTTAGCAAAAATCACTTCTACTATACCTTCAGTTCCTTGTTCCTTGGCTTGATCTGGATGATAGTAGTCATCACGGTATAGGAAAATAACGGAATCAGCAAATTCCTCAATATTTCCAGAATCCCGTAAGTCAGACATCATTGGTCGTTTGTTATCCCGGCTTTCTACAGAACGGTTCAACTGAGATAATAGAATGATTGGCACATCAAGTTCCCCGGCTAAATCCCGAAGTTCGCGTACAATCTCTCCAACAATTAATGTCCAATTTCGTCCTCCACTATTAATTGGCGGTTTAATCAATTGTAAGTAGTCAATCACGATTAAACCTAAATCAGGATAAGCAGCTTTTACCTTTCTAGCTTTAGCTCGTATTTCAGCACAGGTTAAACCACGCCGATCGATAATGGTAATCGGTAATTGATATAGTTCATTAAAAACCTGCTGTGCTCGGGCAAATTGCTCATCACTTAATTTAGTTTGATATTCTTGGGAGGTAATTTCGAAATCTCCTCGTTCTTTATACGGAAAAAACTCAGATAAAACTATCCGATCGCCAATTTGCTCATCATCCATCTCTAAACTGAAAATTAAACAGGGAATATTTCTCTTAGCTACATTCACTACCATATTTAAAGCAAATGCAGTTTTACCCATACTAGGACGAGCAGCTAAGATAATTAAGTCCTTTTTCTTAAATCCTGTTGTCATTCCATCGATTGATGGAAAACGGACAGATAAGCCATAAGCATTATCTACACCTTGGCGACGTTCTACTAAATTAATATAACACTTATTCAACACTTCTAGTAGTGATTTTGCATCATCTTCTCCTGTAGTATTAGTTTGCGTAGCTTCAAAGATAATCTCTTGAGCCTTCGCTTGCACAGCACTTAGATCCTGATCGCCTTCGGTAATTAACAAAGTTTTGATCTGCTCAACTGCATCTAATAATGTTCTAATTCCTGCTTTATGCTGCAAAATTTCTATACTAGGCTCTAGTTCGCTTACTGCTACATAAGCCTCCGTTAAACCGATCAAAACTTCCCCTGGCGATTCAACAGTGCCTTCTTGTCGTAAGCGATTATAAATCTGCGTATAAGAAATGCGCCCAGATTGATTATACTGAGCTAAGATTGTTTCATAAATCTTGCGGTAATCAGCATTGTGAAAGTGTTCTGGTCGTAATTTATCAATCACTTCATCTACCCGTTGCGGATATTTAATTAAAATTGCCAGAACACGTCGCTCTGCATTTTCATCATATGTTACTAACTCAGGAATCGAACTCATCAGGGAATAACTCCTTCCACTTGCGCTCTGCCTCAGGATGAATAGAAGGCTGATTAGTCTGTGGCAACACTTTAGTTAAATAGGGTTTCTCCAATAATTGAGAATAAGTATAAACTCCCTCATTAACCCAGTTGCGCAGTACACCTTCTAAATAAGCAAAATGGGGATTATCAATTGATACACACATTTCTTCAACAGCTACTGCAATAACCTCGGGAGAAACCTTTTTCTTTTCAACCCAAAATAATAGTTTCTTCATTTCCTCAGGGGTAGGTGGTGCTACCCGATTAGTACAGAAATCAATTAGCCACTCAAATCCTTTTTGACTTGGATCCAAAACACTAACTTCAAGCTGAGGTTCAATTTTATGATTAATAGATGGGATACAAAGTTTTATCTCGTATCCTTCATCATTGATCCAGCCTGCATCAGCTAGCCGAGCTAGTGCCTTATTAACTTCCCGATAATCTATTCCCATTATATCACTGATCATCCTAATATTTACAGGTTGTTGTTTCTGTACAAACATTAATAAATTAATCCAAACTAATACAGCTGTAGTACCTAAGCTTTTTTGGGCTTTTAAAATTTCTATCGGCACTTGCAGCGGCAGTTCCATTAAACCTTGAACAATAAATCCACTACCTTCACTACTTTTCATAAACAACCTTCCTTAATCATCAATTAATGACTCCCATACCTCATAGCAGTCAACTAATTCTTGCTGAATCTGATTATATAATAGCACAGTTGCTTTACTTTTTTCTTGATCTTGATATAATTCTTCGCTCGCCAATAATTTATCTAATCTGGCTTGTTCTTCTTCAAGGGCAAAGATCTTCTCCTCTAACTTGGCTAAGCGCTCTTGGTTTTTCCGATTACTGGCTCGTTGCTGGGCTTGCTTCCGCTGCTGCTGACTTGCTCTAGTTTGAGCTTCTTTTTTGGCACGTGCTTGAGCCGCAAGAACTTTTTGCTGCTCTAAGTACTGAGATAAAGAGCCAATAAATTCTTGCACCCGACCATTTTCCATAACCCATAATTTAGTGGCTAATAAGTCTACAAAATAACGGTCATGAGAAGTAAAGATAATAGTACCGCCATAATCTAACAGAGCTTTTTCCAAAGCTTCCCGACCGTAAATATCCAAATGATTAGTAGGCTCGTCCAGTATTAAAAAGTTTGGTGCCGCCAGTAATAACTTGGCTAATACTAAACGATTACGCTCACCGCCACTTAATACAGCAACAGCTTTGAAAACATCATCACCTTTAAAGAGGAAACGGGCTAAAACATTGCGTAATACACCTAGATCTAAA
This sequence comes from Bacillota bacterium, assembly GCA_012521185.1. Taxonomy (GTDB): domain Bacteria; phylum Bacillota; class Limnochordia; order Darwinibacteriales; family DTU012; genus JAAYMV01. Next base: position 8,497 of record JAAYMV010000052.1, on the reverse strand, counting down.
CGATGTGTCTCATATAATTCATCTAATACAGTACCCTTGTGTTCTAATGGAATATCCTGAGCAAAATAACCGATATCTACATTTGCCCCCCATTTGAGCTGACCTTGATAATCAAGCTCACCAGCTAAAATTTTTAACAAAGTACTCTTACCACAGCCATTGGGGCCAATGAGTGCAATCCGATCACCACGCTTGATTTGACCAGTAATTTCCTTCAACACTGGTTTATCAAAACTCTTGGAAACGCATTCGATATCGAGGACTCTTTCTCCAGTTTGTCTAGCAGACTTAAAAGTAAAATTAAAACTATGATCGGTTTCTATCCCTTGAAGCCGTTCCATCTTCTCCAGTCTTTTTTCTAAGCTTTTCGCTTGTCTTGCTCTAGTTCCTGCACCAAACTTCCGGATGAATGCTTCCATTTTAGCAATTTCTGCTTCTTGCTGCGCCCTTGCCTCCTGGTGTTGTGCAATCCGTAAATTTCTAGCTTTTTGATACTCTGTATAATTACCACGATATTGATATAACTGTTGATCAGCTATTTCCCAAATTCGAGTAGCCACTCGGTCTAAGAAATAACGATCATGAGAAACAACAATAATGGCATTAGGAAAACTAGGCAAAAAGCTTTCTAACCATTGGATTGCCTCTGTATCCAAATGGTTTGTAGGCTCGTCTAGTAAAAGTAAATCAGGTTTTTCTAATAATAAGCGGCCTAACTGGGCGCGAATTTGTTGTCCACCGCTTAGTTGGCTTAGGGTTTTATCCAAATCAAACTCACTTAAACCTAAACCAAAAAGCACATTTTTCAGTTCCACTTGATAATTGTAACCGCCTTGTTCTTCCCACTGTTCCTGTATTCGACCATACTGAGCCATTACCTGCTCCAGTTGGTCCGGATCATTATATATCTCAGGATTGGCTAAGTCCTGTTCTAACTGCTTCATCTGGGCTTTAAGAGCTAATAAATCAGCAAAAGCTTGTTCAAGATAATCCTTCAATAACAGATCTTTGTTTGTTAAAACTTGTTCTAAGTAACCAACCCGATAAGTACTGCCTTGATTTATTTCACCTTGATCTGGGTATTCCAATCCAGCAATTATCCTCAGTAATGTGGTTTTACCTACACCATTAGCACCAACTAGACCAATCCGATCCTTGGCAGCAATACTAGCAGTTACATTACTAAAAACTAGCTGCTCTCCATAATATTTACCTATTTCATTCAGCACCATGTTCCCTTTCCTCCTACCTAGTAATACCACATTATCTGTCGGGAATCCTGTTGGCTATTATTCCTAATAAAAAGACGAGTAGGCTACTCGTCTCTCGTCAACTAAATGGAAGTTCGATTACGATTCCGCTCCCGGTGTCGGTCTAAGGCTAATTCAATTAGGTTATCAAGTAATTGACTAAAACTAATACCGGTAGCCTCCCATAATTTTGGATACATAGATATTTTAGTAAAACCAGGAATGGTATTGATCTCATTGATGTAAATTTGACCATCAACATCTAGAAAGAAATCCACTCGAGCCATGCCGGCACAATCTACTGCTTGATAGGCTTTAATCGCATATTCTTGAATAGTTTGCTCTAGTTCAAGGGATAACCGAGCTGGAATAATTAATTGGGATTGTTCACTAATATATTTATCTTGGTAATCATAAAACTCATTACCGGGAACTATTTCTCCAGGAATGGAAGCTATCGGCTGTTCATTTCCTAAAACACTGCACTCAATTTCTCTTGGTTTATTAGCCGCTTGTTCTACAACTAAACGCCGATCAAATTCAGCTGCTTCATTTAAAGCCTTTACTAACTCCTCCCGATTAGTTGCTTTATTAATACCAACACTGGAACCTAAATTAGCTGGTTTAACAAAACAAGGATATCCTAAACGTTCTTCAATTAAACTTAATACCGTATCCGGATCTGACTCCCATTGATAGCGGGTGAAAACTTCCCAATTTAACAAAGGAAGTCCCGCATTAGCAAAGAGACTACGCATTAATCCTTTATCCATAGAAGCAGCCGATCCAGCAACACCTGCGCCAACATAAGCAATATTCGCTAATTCTAGCAACCCTTGAATAGTACCATCCTCACCATAAGTACCATGTAATACAGGGAATACTACGTCAAAAGGTTTATCCACAGTTGGATCTGGTACAATTGGAGATATTTCTTGGCCCTGCTCTAGTGCTAAGCTCTGATCTGTTTGTACCCATTTACCTTCTTTTGTTATTCCAACAGTTATTACCTCATATCTTTCTGGATCAAGGGCGGACACAATTGATTTGGCGGACATTAAAGAAACTTCGTGTTCACCAGAGCGCCCTCCGAAAATAACTCCAATACGTAACCGTGACATGAAATTCCTCCCTTTATTAAAGAACTTGCTATTTCATTTTTATTATTATTTATATTTTATTCATCTCCTAGTCTTTTGTTCCTAGTTAACAAATAATTGAGTTATTCTACAAAATAAAAGGAACACCTATCCTTATGTAGAACTTCTAATTTAATATTATCTTAAGAAAAACTCACAAGGAGGATCTGAGAATGAAAAAGGAAGTCAAAAAAAAAGACGATGGTCGATACATTATTTTCTATACTTTTAAAAAAAAGCAAAAAAAGGAGAGTTAAAGCATGTCGGAACTTCGTTGGAATCCTCAGCTTCAACAGTGGGTAATTGTGGCAACCCATCGCCAAGACCGAACCTATAAACCTCCTGCTGAATTTTGTCCATTATGTCCAACTAAGCCCGGTCAATTCCCAACAGAAATTCCAGCAGAGAATTATGAAATAGTGGTCTTTGAAAATAAATTCCCTTCATTAAAAACCCCTCCACCTGAAATAGATGTCGCCGGTTCGCAAATTTATCCAGTTGCTCCTTCTGTTGGAGTGTGTGAAGTAATCTGCTATTCACCAGATCATAATCGAACTCTTGGCGACCAATCCGTTGAACATATATATAATTTAGTACAAGTCTGGACTGATCGTTATCAGGAAATCGGCGCTAAAGAAGAAATCGAATATGTATTCATATTTGAAAATCGTGGCGAAGCAGTTGGTGTAACTTTACATCATCCCCATGGGCAAATTTATGGTTTCCCATTTATTCCACCAATTTTACAAAAGGAACTTAACTCAGCTAAGGAACATCATACTAAAACAGGGAACTGTTTATATTGTGATATTCTAAAACAAGAATTAGAAGATCAAATTCGAGTTATAGATCAAAACCACAGCTTTGCAGCTTTTGTTCCCTTTTTTGCGCGGTTTCCTTTCGAGGTTCATATATTAGCCCGTCGTCATGTGAGCTCTTTGGCCGAATTAACCGACGAAGAACAATACGACTTAGCTAAGACACTTAAACAAGTAATCACCTTATACGATAGATTATTCGATAAACCTTTACCATATTTAATGGTACTTCATCAAAGTCCAACAAAAAACGTCTACGATGAATATCATTTCCATATTGAGTTTTATCCATTTAACCAAACGGCCACACGTTTGAAATATTTAGCAGGAGTGGAATCTGGTGCTGGTACCTTTATTACCGACATGAGTCCGGAATATCAGGCAAAAAAAATACGGGGTGAAATTAAATGAACCTGAATAATCTTCAACAGGTATTCAAGGAAATTTTTCCCGATGCTACAGATCCTGTTATAGTCCAAGCTCCGGGAAGGGTTAACTTGATTGGAGAGCATACAGACTATAATGATGGCTTTGTTTTGCCAATGGCCATCAATGCCCATATTTTATTAGCTGGTTCTGTAAGAAATGACTCAGAGGTTCATATTTACTCAATAGATTTTCAAGCAAAAAGCACTTTTAATCTTAAAAACTTTATTTTTTCCCAAGAAGCACCATGGAGTAATTATATACGTGGGGTCTGCGCTATGTTTTTAGAATTCACTGAATTAAAAGGGATGAATATTGTCCTCCAAGGTGATATTCCGCAAGGTGCCGGCCTATCTTCCTCAGCCGCCTTAGAAGTTGGCACGGCCTTATTAATCCGGAATCTTCATGGACTTAACACCGATAAGATAGATCTAATTAAATTAGCTCAAAGAGCAGAAAATGAGTTTGTCGGTGTGCAATGCGGCATCATGGATCAATTCATCTCAATGTTAGGTAAAGCCGGGCATGCACTGTTTCTTGATTGTCGCTCACTTGATTACCAACTAGTACCGGCTCCATTTACCGAGGCTAAAATTATGGTTGTAAATAGCGGAGTAAAGCGTGGTTTAGTAGATTCAGAGTATAATTTAAGACGAGAACAATGTCAGGCAGCTGTGGAAGCTTTAAAGCCTCTATTGCCTGAAATCACCGCTTTAAGGGATGTTTGTTTAGAACACCTACCATTAATAGAACAATTACCAGGCGAGCTTAGTAAAAGAGCCCGTCATGTGGTTACGGAAAACCAAAGAGTACTAGATGCGGTAGAACTATTTAAAGCAGGAAATATTGAAGCCTTCGGAAGGCTAATGAATGAATCTCACGCTAGTCTGCGGGATGATTATCAAGTTAGTTGTCCCCAATTAGATATCTTAGTAGAATTAGCCCAGTCTGTTCCTGGTACCTTTGGCTCTAGAATGACTGGAGCTGGTTTTGGCGGTTGTACCGTAACATTGGTTCATAACTCTAGTGTGGCTAAATTAACCGATGTAATTCTAAATGAGTACTACCAAAAAACCGGCATCATGCCTAAAATCTATCCTTATAGTCCTAGTGATGGTGCCAAACAACTTAATTAAACAAAAACAGTCTTGACCCAAACTATTCTTGGGATGCAAGACTGTTTTTTAATGCTTGGTACATCACGTCCACTGGTGGTGTAATCCCCCACCAGAACTCCCAAGCCTTCACTGCCTGCCAAACTAACATACCTACTCCGTTTTGCACAGTACAACCAAGTTCTCTAGCAGTTTTCAGCAGCAATGTTTCCGCTGGATTATAGATGATATCAATTACTTGGTGTTCCTGAGTTAATAAGTCCAGGGGGAAAGGAGACTGATCCTTAGTAGCCTCCATCCCTACAGAAGTTGTATTAATAATAACTTGACATTCTTGAACAGCTTTCGCTAATTCTTGCTGTTGATTAGCAATCACAATTGGCTTTTTTATGGCTGTTGCCTCAAGGTCTGATGCTAATCTTTGTGCCCGGTCTAAAGTACGATTAGTTAAATAAACTTGGCAATCATGTTTTGATAATTGATGAGCAATAGCCCTAGCAGCTCCACCGGCTCCTAAAACTAAAAAACTTTTACCGACTGGATTGATGCCAACTTCCATTTCCATAGCTTGTTGAAATCCTGCTCCATCAGTAGTATGACCAATGATTTCTTGCCCTTGAAACAATATCGTATTCACTGAACCTACTATCCGGGCGTCATCTGTCATTTGGGTTAAAAAAGGAATCACCTTTTCTTTAAAGGGCACAGTCACATTAATTCCAGTAAAACCAAGAGCCTTAGCACCTTGTATTGCTTGTGATAGGTTGTCTTCCTGAACCAGCATTGGTACATAAACAGCTGTTTTCTTGATGGCCTGAAAAGCACTATTATGCATCACAGGAGATAAGGAATGACTAATAGGATTGCCTATTACCCCTAAGAGTTCCAACGACTTCAACCCCTTAATATACTTAAATAACCGATGATTGTATAGCTTTACGCTTTCCTATTTCCCGGGGAAAACAATAATCGATAATTTCCTCAATAGAATCTACCGCTATAATTTCAATATCATTAAAGCGATCATCAATCTCATTAAAATTATCCCGTGGAATAAAGACTTTTTTAATACCAGCTTGGCGAGCACCATAAATCTTAGCCTGCACACCACCAACGGGCTTAATCTTACCTTGTAAAGAAATCTCACCTGTCAAGGTAATATTTTGCGGAATCGGCAAATTCTTACAAGCACTATAAATAGCTAAAAAGATAGCAGCTCCCGCAGATGGTCCATCAATTTGACCACCGCCTACTACGTTAACATGAATATCAAAATTAGCTAAGTCCTCTCCTGTTAAATAGCGAAAGACTGAAGCAGCATTAAATACGCTATCTTTAGCCATACTTCCGGCAGTGTCATTAAAGCGTACCACACCTTTTTTCGGCTGACTTGAGCTAAAGGCAACAGCTTCTATTTCAATTAATGAACCTAAATAGCCAACTACACCAAGACCAAAAATCTTTCCAACTATCTTTTGATCAGTACCTTTAATTGTCGCATAAGGAGTTAGACGAGCAGCTTGTAACACTTCCAAGAGATCCTCCCGTGTAATAGTGACTGAACTTAAATCTCCACCTTGCTCATGACTGCGATATAAAGCCACACTATAAGCATCAGCTAACAGACGCGTGGCTTGCCGTCCCTCTATGGTATAATCTGACAGCAAACTATAAACATCCGCTTCTGCTTTAACATTTAAGCGTTTAGCAGCATCTTCCGCAATTGCTTGAATCTCTTTTGGTTCTAAAGGTTCAAAAAAGATTTCAGCACAACGAGATCTTAAAGCTGGATTTATTTCTGAAGGATCCCTAGTAGTAGCTCCAATTAGAATAAAGTCAGCTGGAGCTCCTTCTTCAAACAGCTTTTTAATATATTTAGGTACATTTGGATCATCTGGATCATAATAAGCTGATTCAAAGGTTACTCGCTTATCCTCTAAAACCTTAAGCAATTTATTTTGCAGCATCGGTTCAAGCTCACCAATTTCATCAATAAATAAGACTCCGCCATGGGCTTCAGTAACTAAACCAAGTTTTGGTTCCGGAATAGCTCCATCGGCCAGGTCACGTTTGGCTCCTTGGTAAATCGGATCATGAACAGAGCCTAATAACGGATTTGTTACTTCCCGCGGATCCCACCTTAAGGTAGTGCCATCAACCTCAATAAAAGGTGCATCCTGATCAAATGGTGTATATTTACGCTGCTTAGCATGTTCCAAAGCCAATCGAGCAGCAGTTGTTTTACCTACACCTGGAGGACCGTAGATAATGATATGCTGCGGAAATGGTGAACTCAACTTAGTTAGCATTGCTTTAATAGCCTGCTCCTGTCCGATTACTTGCGACAAATTAGTTGGCCGCATCATTTCCAATGCTGAACATGATAACTTTTTGGCTTCTAAAATTTCTAACTCGGCATATTTCTTTAAAGTCCGAGCATTATCAGCGCCTGTTTCTTCCTTAATAACTTGGGCACGAATTTCTCTAACATACTCTTGATGTCGTTCTTGTAATCGTTCATTAATCTTGCGTTCGATTTTTTCCTCGACTGATTTCTTAGCTAATAAATCAGCTAATTTATCCTCTAAAACATCCAAGGTTTCCAAGATTTCCTGTTCATTATAGATTTTCTCGATGGTAGGGTCGTTATCAATCAGCCGTTCTAAACCTAACACTTGCTGACCAAGCGATGATGAGCGGATTAAATGCAAAGCATCTAATTTACCGGCCCTTAATATCAGCTGATCTGATCCATATAACTCCCCCAGTACATCATACAAAGCAGTAACTCGGCGATCGACTGGCGAATTAGATATTTTGAGCTGCTTAACTTTTTCAAATTGATTGCTGGATCTTGTAAACCTATTCTTTAGCCATTTCACAGAACATTCCCCTTTAACCTTCTACCACTTGAACGATAACATTAGCATGCACCTTTGAATGAATGCGAATGTTAACTGGGTAGTTTCCTAAGTTCTTGATTGGCTCAGATAGGTCGATTTTCCTTTTGTCAATTTCAACCTTATATTGTTTTTTTAGTCGCTCAGCGATGTCTTGCGAGGTAATAGAACCAAATAACTTACCTGCTTCACCTACTTTAGTAGCAATTTGTATTTTTTGGCCATTGATTCGATTCGCAATTTCCTGAGCGGCTTCTAGCTCTCTTTGCCGCTTATTTTTCTCGGCTTTCTTTTCTAAACTTACTTGTTTAATATTACCTTCAGTGGCTTCTTTTGCTAACCCCCGAGGTAATAGAAAATTTCTGCCATAACCTTCCTTGACAGTGACTATATCACCTTTTTTACCCAACCCTTTAATATCTTTTTCTAAAATAACTTTCACAAGTTATACCTCCTTTTTTACATTTAACTTGCGGAAATCTATCCATGTATCTAATAAGCCTGCCAAGGCTATCAGTGTAACCCAAATCCACCCAGAAAACAATACTAAAAAGACGAAAATAAAACGGAGAATTTTTGGAAGTGATAAATTATCCATCCAATGCCAGACAATAGCTAAACCCTGGAAAAAAAAAGCATAGATAAAGAACACATTTAAATTAAGCGAAGCTGCTTGTAGAATATAGCTTGGATAGTAGAAATTAATAAATGCAAAAATTAAGGCTAAAATAAATCCCCATACAAAATACCAAGGCAACCTCCATTCCACAAATGGTGGAACCCAAGGTATCTGCTCTCCGAGGCGTTTCAAGATTACACGAATAACAAATAAAACGGCAAAAGCCTGAA
>JAAYMV010000004.1 GCA_012521185.1 Bacillota bacterium | reverse complement strand
CTTTGGTAATAAGTAGAGGCCACCGCTTCTCACCTTGTAACGCCATAGTTCACAAGGTTATGAAATCCAGTATCTGAGAAAGATTGTTTTGTATAACAATCTTTCATAGTTATTGTGTTTACAAGCGGGTGGTTTGCCACTCGCTTTTTTTATTATTATTGAGGGGTGATATATTATCAGCAACGAACTGAGAATTAACGAGGAAATTCGCGCTCGTGAAGTCAGAGTTGTGGATGAGAACGGAGAGCAATTGGGGATTATGTCGGTTCGCGACGCACTAAAGATTGCTACGGAGAAGGAACTTGATTTAGTAGAAGTAGCTCCAAATGCCCGCCCAGTGGTTTGTAGAATTATGGATTATGGGAAACATAAATACGAACAAAGCAAGCGGGAAAAAGAAGCACGCCGGAAGCAAAAAGTCATAAATGTTAAAGAGATCCGAATGAGTCCAAAAATTGATGATCATGACTTTAATGTTAAAGCTCGCAGTGCCGAAAGATTTTTAAGTGCTGGAGATAAAGTTAAAGTTAGTGTTCGTTTTCGTGGTCGTGAGATTGTGCATAAGGACTTAGCGCAAGAAAAATTACAAGAGTTAGCAACTTTAGTTAAAGACATTGGTGCCGTAGAACGACCACCTAAGTTAGAGGGTCGCAATATGATTATGATTTTGGCACCAAAATCAGATAAAGAGACTGACAAGTAAACAAAGAACAGTTTTTGTTAAAATTGAGGGGGATTTAAAATGCCTAAAATGAAAACTCATAAAGGCGCAGCTAAACGCTTTAAGGTTACTGGCAAAGGTAAATTTGTTAGAAATCGTGCCTATAAGAGTCATATTCTAGAGAAAAAATCTGCTAAAAGAAAACGTAATCTTCGTCATAGTAGAGTAGTAAGTGATCAAGATCATAAACGCATTAAATTAATGCTTCCATATAGTTAGGATAGGGGGAAAATGCAATGTCAAGAGTTAAACGGGGGACGGTAACACGTCGTCGTCATAAAAAAACCTTAAAGCTAGCAAAAGGATATTATGGTGCCAAGAGTAAACTTTTCCGCCCTGCTAATCAGCAGGTTCTAAAATCTCTTGTTTACGCATATCGAGATCGTCGTGCTAAAAAACGTGATTTCCGAAAATTATGGATCACTCGAATTAATGCAGCTGCTAGAGCCAATGGCTTATCATATAGCAGATTTATTGATGGTCTCAAAAAAGGCGGAATTACCATTAATCGTAAAGTTCTAGCTGATTTAGCGGTTAATGATGCTAACGCCTTTAGTGAGTTAGCTAATATTGCTAAACAAAATATTGGTTCTAATTAATTACAATATCCGGATTAATGATCCGGATATTTTGCATTACCAAAGCTAGCTAAGTTAGAGGAGTAACTATGATTGTGAAGATAACTAGCAAGCAAAATGAAAAAGCGAAACAGGTAAAGAAACTATATCGTTCCCGCTTTCGTAAGCAATTGGGTCTATTTTTGGCAGAAGGACTTAGATTAGTTGAAGAAGCCTTGCAACGTGGCCAGATAGAACAATTATTCTATAGCGATGAATTGTTAGCAAGCGATCGGGGTCAGTTATTATTAGCTAAGGCACAGTCTTTATCGATTGAGCTTTATCATTGCAGTAGAGAAGTTTTTAAAGAATTAGTTGACACAAATAATGATCAAGGAGTCTTAGCCGTTGTTAAACAACCAGAACCTGTGCAACAATGGAATACCTACCCGAATTTAAATACCATATTAATTATTGATCGAGTTCAAGATCCGGGAAATTTAGGTACTATTTTACGAACGGCATTGGCTGCAGGTATTAATGGTGTTTGGTTGATTGAAGGAACAGTAGATCTTTTCAATCCAAAAGTTGTTAGAGCTTCTATGGGTGCAATTTTGTCACTGCCTTTTTCTTTTGTTAGTCGTGAACAGGCCTTAGGGCTGTGCTCAACTAATAATCTGAAGTTGTTTATCACCCATGTAGCTGGTGGTGTATACTATTACCAAGCAAATTATCAACAGCCATTAGCGTTAGTTATTGGAAATGAAGCCAATGGAGTAGATCCATTTTTTACTAAACATGCTGATCAGAAAGTGTATATACCCTTGAGAAATCAAGTAGAATCATTGAATGTCTCGATTGCTACAGCAGTATTATTGTTTGAAATCCAGCGTCAAAGGACAGGTTGAGTGGTTGTATCCGTTGCTAGCTTGTGATATAATTGGAATATCACGAATTGGGAAGGGTGGGTATTTGATGAATCTAACATCAGATGTTGTATGGAAAATTTTTGTCACCACCGGTTCCGTAACAGCTTACCTGTTATATAAGCAATTATCTGCCTTAACAAAACAGTCTTTACACTAAAATTTTAATAATTTAAAAGCTATGAAAGAGAAAAGTACATCAATGGAAGCCACAGGGAAGAAGAGCCGTGGACTGAGAGCTTTTCAGGTGATAAGTTGATGGAAGTTCCCTCTGGAGCTGCTAGCTGAACTAATAGTAGGCTAAGCCGGATAATCCGCCGTTACAGGAGTTAGAGTGGGTTACAGGATAAGAGTGTTCTGTAATCAACTAGGGTGGTACCGCGTGAACTTCTTACGTCCCTAAGGATGTAAGAAGTTTTTTTGTTATAACTATTCGGAGGTGCTGTATGAAGACGCAAATTGAATCATTAAAAGAACGAGCTCTAGCTGCTTGTAATGGTGCTTCTGATGTTCAAGCACTACAAGAAGCAAGGGTTAAATTTTTAGGTAAGAAGGGAGAGTTAACCGCTTTACTAAGGAATATGGGCAATCTTCCACCAGAAGAACGGCCTTTAGTCGGTAAATTGGTTAACGAAGTCCGGGATCAGTTAGAGCAGGCTTGGAAGCAGAAAGAAACAGATTTGGCTGCTAGTAAGTTACAAGCTCAATTAGAGGCAGAAACTTTAGATATTACTTTACCAGGACGCAAACCACGCAAAGGAACCTATCATCCTTTAACTTTAGTACTTAATGAAATCAAAAGCGTGTTTATTTCAATGGGCTATCAAGTTGTGGAAGGTCCGGAAATTGAATCAGATTACTACAATTTTGAAGCCTTGAATATTCCCAAAGATCATCCAGCGCGAGATATGCAAGATACATTTTACTTAACAGAACATTTATTGTTACGTAGCCAAACTTCTCCTGTGCAGATTCGTACTATGGAACGGCAACAGCCACCTGTTCGGATTATTGCACCTGGAAAGGTATATCGTTCTGACGCAGATGTAACTCATTCCCCCATGTTCCACCAAGTAGAGGGCTTATTAGTGGATAAAGGTATTACAATGGCCGACCTAAAAGGAACCTTACAGCTATTTGCGGAGAAATTATTTGGTCCAGATACCAAGACACGTTTTCGTCCTAGCTACTTCCCATTTACAGAACCAAGTGCAGAAGTAGATGTTTCCTGCATTATCTGTAAAGGTCAGGGTTGTCGAGTTTGTTCTGACACTGGCTGGCTAGAAATCTTAGGCTGTGGAATGGTAGATCCCCGTGTCCTAGCTGGTGTCGGTTATGATCCAGAAGAAGTTAGCGGCTTCGCTTTTGGTATGGGAATAGAGCGAATTGCTATGTTAAAATATGGAATCAATGATATTAGACTGTTTTTTGAAAATGACTTGCGATTCTTAAAACAGTTTTAAGGAGGAACTAATCTTGAAGGTATCATATAGATGGTTAAAGGAATATGTAGACTTTCCTTGGAGTCCGACAGAATTAGCTGAAGCATTAACTATGGCCGGTTTAGAGGTGGAAGGTGTAGAAAATTTAGCTCCTGATTTGGATAAAGTTTATGTCGGAGAGGTTTTATCAGTAGAAGCTCACCCTAACGGTAATTTAAAGGTTTGTCAAATATCTATTGGTGAAAAAATATTACAAATTGTTTGTGGTGCACCAAATGTAGCTGTTGGACAAAAGGTGCCAGTAGCTGTCGAAGGCTGCAAACTTCCTGATGGTATGGAGATCAAAGCAACGGAATTACGTGGTGTAATGTCTTATGGCATGGCTTGTTCAGAGAAAGAATTAGGTCTTGGAGATGATCACTCTGGTTTAATGGTATTGCCTGATGAAGTTGAGCCTGGTCAAGACTTAGTAACAGCTTTAGGTTTAGACGACCAAGTGCTTGATGTTTCGGTCTATGCAAATCGGCCAGATTGTATGAGTGTACTTGGCATAGCTCGTGAAGTTGCCGCTTTAGCTGGAACCGAGTTAAGGTATCCGGAGATTAATTTGGAAGAAAGTGACCGTCAAGTAACTGAGCTTACCTCGGTGGAAGTACAAGATCCAGAAAAGTGCCCAAGGTATTCAGTGCGAATTATTGAAAATGTGAAAATTGGTCCTTCACCTTTATGGATGCAGCAAAAACTACATGCTGCCGGCATGCGTCCGATTAATAATGTAGTTGATATTACTAACTTCGTCATGTTAGAAACCGGACAGCCATTACATGCTTTTGATTATGATAAATTGGCTGAAAACCGAATTGTGGTCAGGACACCTGAGCAAGAAACTAGCTTTGTTACTCTTGATGGACAAGAACGGCAATTAAATGATGATGTATTATTAATTTGCGATGCCAAGGAACCCGTTTGTATTGGTGGTGTTATGGGCGGGGAGAATAGCGAAGTTACTGATAACACTCGAACTATTCTTTTAGAATCCGCTAACTTTGCAGCCGCTAATATTCGCCGTACCTCTCGTAGATTAAGCATTTTGTCTGAAGCAGCTCTGCGTTTTGAAAAAGGTATTGATCCAGCAGGTACCATCTTTGCTTTGAATAGGGCAGCTCAGTTATTAGCTGAATATGCAAGTGGTCAGGTTGCTCAAGGAATTATTGATGTAAATAATGCACCAACAGAACCTAAGAAAATTGCTTTACGACCTGAGAAGGTTAATCACCTGTTAGGTACAGAGATTAATGAAGCGGAAATGCTTTCTCACTTAAAGAGTCTAGGACTAACAGTGGAACATGAGCAAAGACCTTGGGTGGTAACTATTCCTGCTTATCGGACTGATTTGGAGTTAGAATGTGATTTAATTGAGGAAATTGCTCGTTTATGGGGGTATGATAAAATTCCTGTTACCTTACCCCAAGGAGCATACAGTCAAGGAGGAGAAACCCTTCAGTTAGCTATCTGTGATAAAATTCGAACTCAATTAGTGGGGTTAGGTTTAAATGAAGTGATGAATTTTTCATTTCATCATCCCCGTGCAATGAGGCAAATTCTTTTAGGTGATCAACCGGCATGGTCTAAAATGATCAAGATCGCCAACCCATTAAATGAAGATTATTCGGTAATGCGGACTAGCTTAATTCCAGGCTTATTGGATTCTGCAGTTAGAAATATAACTCGTCAACAACCAAATTTAAGTTTTTTTGAATTAAGCTCTGTTTATTTACCAGAAGAACTACCATTAGTTGATCATCCCAAAGAGGAAAGACGCTTGGGTATTTTGTTAACTGGTAATCGGCAACTAAATCATTGGAACGCTAAAGTGGAAAAATATGATTTTTATGATTTAAAAGGTCTGGTGGAGTTCGTATTAGAAAGCTTCCAAATTGAGGTTAATTGGGAACCAGGTGATTTTCCAACATTCCATCCAGGACGACAAGCTCAAGTTAAAATAGGAGAACAAGTAGTGGTAAGGCTTGGAGAAATTCATCCAATTGTTTTACAAAATTATGATCTTAATCAACGGATATATGTAGCTGAAGTTAATATTGAAACTTTAATTCAATATCAAAAGGATACGGTTAATTTCCAACCATTAGCTAGGTATCCGATGGTAGAGCGAGATCTAGCTATTATTGTTGATCAAGATGTTCCTGTTGGTCATATTTTGACTAGTCTTCAAGTAGCTGGTGGAGAATTATTAAAGGAAGTTGCTGTTTTTGATGTCTACCAAGGAGAACAGGTTGAAAAAGGTAAGAAAAGTGTTGCTTTTTCCTTTGTATTCCAAGGTGATCGGACTTTGACAGATGGAGAGATTAATCAACTTATGGATACTATGTATCAAGCGATTAAGGAAAAATATCAGGCTGTGATCCGATAGCAGGAAAAGCGAGAAATCAAGCGAAATAGTTATAAAATGGGATAAAAAGGGTGAGATTTTGATGACTTCCAACAAAGAAACTGTCACTGTGAGGGTTAGAATTGCTGGAGAAGAGCATCCTATTAAAGGGCAAGCTTCCAAAGAATATATTGAAAAGCTAGCTCGAATTGTTGATAACCAAATTAAGTTGGTGCAAAAAAAGAATCCAAATCTCACTCGTCACCGAATGGCTATCTTAGCAGCGATCAATCTAGCTGATGAATTAGAGCGGCTGCGAGCAGAGTACAATGAGTTGCTAGAAATAGTGGAGGATGCTAATTAAACTAAGGAGAGAGCAGTTATGCTTGGGAAATGGATCGATATCATAATCATCGTTTTAGTTGCTATCAGTACCTTTCGTGGATTTCGGCGCGGACTAATTCGGGAGGTATTTAGCTTACTTGGCTCAATCATAGCTATAGTGGTGGCTTATCAAGGTTATCAAGAGCTTTCTTTACATTTAATGATGGCCTATCCGCTAACAGATTGGCAAGCTCAGCTAATTGCTTTTCTCGTATTGGTTTTAGCCATCAGCTTAACTGCAGTCTTATTAGGATTCATTTGGGCGAAAATTATCCGTTTAACACCCTTTGCTATCCTGGATAATTTAGCTGGCGCAGGTTTTGGGATGTTAAAAGTAGGCGTACTAGTGCTTTGTTGTGTTGCATTGTTAACATCCTTCGGGATTCCTCCAATTAATCAGGTTCTGCAAGAATCCATTGCAGTGCAATATATTTATTCCTTTTGGCCGCAAATGAATAAACAATTAGAAGTGATTTGGCCGAAAGATTGGCCTAAACCAGCATGGCTGTTTCCTGATTTTGATTCTGAGAAGACATATAATTTTTTTCATGCAAACTCCCGCCATTTTTGGCGGGTTTCCTCTTAATTAATGGTAAATGCGGCTAATCTTACTTGCAGGATGTCACTGTCTAAAATTGAAATAGTTAGGGAGTATGAATGAGGAGGAAAGACCGTGACGTCCAAAGCAGCACAGAATAAAAGTATAGTTTTGTATAGTGAACTTCTCACAACAATTGTTATGTTAGTATTCTTTTTTATTTCAGGACTTCTTGGTCAACCGAACCAAAATGGTTCGACTTGGGTTCCACCAAGGAATAATGATTCGGAAGATACTATAGTACCTGTTGGTGATGATCCGATTTTAAAAGGCAGGACTATTGTAATTGATCCAGGCCATGGTGGTGCAGATCCCGGTACGGTAGGTGTTGGTAAAACCACTGAATCGGAAAATGTATTAGCAATTGCCTGGGATCTAAAAGGTATGTTAGAATATGCGGGTGCTACAGTGATTATGACCCGAGAGGATGATGTTAATCCGGCTGATGGTACATCCTATCAATATAATCTAAATGGTCAATTAGCAGCCCGTACTGCTGTGGCTAATCGAAGTAAAACAGACATTTTTGTCAGCCTCCATAACGATTGGAATGACAATCGTTCAATTAGTGGAACTACTTCTTATTATTATCATGCTAGTGATTGGCTGTTGGCCGATTCTATACAGAAACATTTAGTTAAACAATTGGGTAGCCGTGATATTGGCGTAAAACGAGGAAATTTCTATGTTTTACGGAACACTAATATGCCGTCAGCCTTAATTGAGGTTGGTTTTTTAAGTAATGCACAAGAGGCTAATTTATTGAGCCAGAATTGGTATCGGTTAGAATCCGCAAAAGGAATCTATTATGGTATAGTTGATTATTATCGACGTGCTGGCATTATTTAAGGAGGATATTTATGGAGCTATTGTCTCCAGCAGGTTCAAAAGAAAGTTTAATAGCTGCTGTAGAAAATGGCGCTGATGCTGTTTATGTTGGAGGTAAATTATTTAGTGCTCGGCGATTTGCTAGTAATTTTGATGACCAAGAGTTGATTTGGGCTATTGATTATTGTCATATTCGTGGCGTCAAAATATATGTAACGGTTAATATTTTACTTCATCAACATGAAATAGCAGAGGCCCTAGAATATATTGCGTTTCTTTATTATCATGGAGTAGATGCGGTTATTGTGCAGGATTTAGGTCTTGCTGTGCTAATTCGCCGCTATTTCCCTGAACTTGAGGTACATGCTAGTACTCAAATGTTCATTCATAACCCAGAAGCGGTTAAGTTATTACGGGAGTTAGGCATTACTAGAGCAGTTTTGGCCAGGGAATTAAATATCGAGCAAATAAAAGAGCTTAGTAAGTTTGGGATAGAATTAGAAGTTTTCGTTCATGGAGCCTTATGCATTTGTTATTCTGGCCAATGTTTATTCAGCAGTATGCTTGGTGGTCGCAGCGGTAACCGAGGACAATGCGCCCAGCCTTGCCGGCTACCTTATCAGCTAGTGGAACGAGAAACAAAAGAACCTATAAGCTTACCTGGTGATTATCCTATTTCACCTAAAGATTTAAACTTAATTAACCATTTATCAGAGTTAGCTGATGCTGGTGTGGCCAGTCTGAAAATTGAAGGTAGAATGAAAGGTCCAGACTATGTAGCAGTAGTTACTCGGACTTACCGACAAGCTCTAGATCAAGGCATTATTCAGCATAAAGCATTAGAATCAGTGTTTAATAGGCAGTTTACAACTTATCATCTGTTTGGCAAACAGGGTCATGAGTTAATTAGGTGGAATCCTGAACCACGAGAACAAAAAACAGATTTACAACTATTAGCTGAGGCTAAACAAAGTTACAGTTCTACAAAAGCCCTCCGCAAGCTTTCAGCTGCATTATATGTAACAGCCAAAAAAGATCAGCCGTTACACTTAGTATTAATTGATCAGGATGGAGTGGTAGCTGAAAGTCAAAGTCAGTTTGTTATCGAACAGGCAGTAAATCGTCCGCTTACGAAAGAGTTATTAACTCAACAGTTATTAAGATTAGGTGATCAGCCTTTAGAGATTAGAGAGCTGCAGATTGAATTAGAGCCACAAGTGATGATTCCAATTAGTCAAATTAATCAAACTAGACGGGATCTGGTGGACCAATGGAAACAAGCTCGTATTTCCAAATTTAAACGGGCAGCTGCAAAAGATTATACCAAGTTAAGCTTGCAATTTAATAATGAACAACAGATGACACAAGCTATTTTGGCTGTCAGCACCAATGATCTTCTTGGAACAAAAGCTGCATTAACAGCGGGTGCTAAAAAGATATATTTCTTTAGTGAAGACTATTCTGAACTAACTGTTGCTACTGAACTTGCCCATCAAGCTGGGGCTCAGCTATTTGTAGGTTTTCCTCGCGTTACCGATGCTGATCAACTGCACCAAATTAAAGCGATTTTAAAAAAACATCAGTATGATGGAGTCTTGGTTAGTAATTTAGGTCTTTGGTACTTAATGAAGAAACATTTTCCTTATGCAATTGTTGAGGGTGATTGGAGCTTAAATGTATTTAATGGTGTTACCGCTGATTATTTGCTTTCTAGTGGAATGTCGGCTCTATTTGTATCACCTGAGCTTACGTTAGACCAAATTAAAGAGATTACTCAGAGTGGTATTCATGCTATTGGGAGCCTTGTTCACGGTCGGTTGCCATTAATGGTCAGTGAATATACACCGATTATCCCAGCAGATCCACAAACTAAATATGGGCTGCTAGATCGGAAAGGCTATGTTTTAACAATCGAAGTAGATCACAAACAACGGATGCATATCTTTAATGCCGTCGAACTTTGTTTGCTAGATCATTTAAATGAGATTGTTCAATCTGGGATTAAAATTATAAGGATTGAAGCACAATATCGGGATGAACAGTGGATTACAGCCGTTGTCGAAGCTTATCATAAGAAATTGCAAGGGGAACCTGTATCTCAAGAAGAACTACTATCCCAAACAAAGCTTGGTGAATTTACCAAAGGTCATTATTTTCGGGGAGTAAAGTAGGTGAGAGTATGAATGAACGTAGCTTACGTGTTTTAGAATGGGATAAAATTAAGCAAAAAGTTGCAGAGAAGGCAAGTTTTACTTTGGGTAAAGAACTAGTAATGCAGTTAGAACCAGTTAATGATTTTGATGAAGTTCAAAGGCGACTTCGCTTAACAAGTGCAGCCTTAGAGCAGCTGTGGAAATATAATGACCCGCCTTTTGGCGGAGCAGCCAATATTTTTCCTGTTTTAGAAAGAGCAGCAATTGGCGGTTTGTTAGACGGTGAAGAACTTCTACAAGTTAGCGGTTTATTATACTGTGCTAGTCAAATGCGACGGTACTTAGCGAAATCGGCAGCGTTTGAAGATTATTTAGTACAAATCGTTGATTCTCCCGAATTATTAAAAGAACTCAATCGTTGTTTAGATGATGAAGGACAATTAAAAGATAATGCTAGTCCCGATTTAGCTAAAATTAGACGTCAAATGCGTAATTTAGCCGGTAAAGTGCGGGAAAAACTAGAGAATATTGTTAGTTCTAGCAGCTATCAAAAAATGTTACAAGATAATATTATTACTTTAAGAAATGGTCGTTATGTTGTGCCAGTAAAACAAGAATACCGTTCGCAGTTTTCAGGAATAGTTCATGATCAATCTGGTAGTGGAGCTACTGTTTTTATGGAGCCTAGTGCTGTAGTAGAACTGAATAACCAGTTACGATTGGTAGAACAGGAAGAACAGCGAGAGATCCAGCGGATTCTGCGAGAACTAAGTCGTGCAGTTGAGCAACAAGTTCCCCAATTGAAACAATCATTACATATCTTAGCTGAATTAGATTTAATTTTTGCTATGGCCAAGTATAGTAAGAGTATCGATGGAACTGAACCACGATTAAATCAAGAAGGCAAAGTTAGAATTAAACAAGGCAGGCATCCGCTACTAACCGGTAAAGTTGTACCAATTGATTTATGCTTAGGCGATGAGTTTTATATGTTAATCATTACCGGTCCAAATACTGGCGGTAAAACTGTTACTTTAAAGACCCTAGGCTTGTTTGCCATTATGACCCAAGCTGGCTTGCATATCCCAGCACAGGCAGGATCTGAAATGCCTGTTTTTGACCAGATCTTAGCTGATATTGGTGATGAGCAAAGTATTGAGCAAAGCCTTAGTACTTTTTCATCGCATATGATTAACATTGTTAATATTGTAGAGCAAGCTACCAGTCGCAGCCTAGTTCTATTAGATGAGCTAGGTGCCGGAACAGACCCTACTGAGGGAGCCGCCTTGGCAACTGCTTTATTAGAGCATTTTCGGATAAAAGCAGTAACAACAGTTGCTACAACTCATTACTCGGAATTGAAAAACTATGCTTATGCCCACCCAGAAATTGAAAATGCGTCGGTGGAGTTTGATTTAGCCACTTTAAAACCAACTTATCATTTGTCCATTGGAGTACCAGGAAAAAGTAATGCTTTTGCCATTGCCCAACGCTTAGGTCTGCCTAAAACTATAGTTGATTTAGCTCGAAGCCAGTTAACTGACGAGCATTTAAAAGTAGATGATATTATTAATGAGATAGAGCAAAATCAACGGGAAACTCGCTTAGCACGGTTAGAAGCTGAAGAACTGCGGAATCAGTTAGCAGTCGAAAAGGCAAGGTATGAGAAGTTAAGCCAAAAGTTGACAGCTCAGCGAGAACAGTTGTTAGAACAGGCTAGACGAGAAGCTGAGCAATTAGTAAAAAATACGAAGCAAGAGTTAGATTTATTAATCGGTGAGTTGCGCCGTCAACAGAATATTGATTTAGAGAAAATTGTGCAGGAAAAACGAGAACAATTGATTCAGCAGCAAGAGGCTCTCAAAGCTAAGAAAAGTGGGAAACCAGCAGCGCCAAAGCTGACTGGATTAAAAGCTGGTGAAGAAGTACGGATTAAGAGCTTGAATCAAGCAGGTTATGTTTTAGAAGTTTCTGACGAAGAAGCCTTAATTCAAGCTGGTATTATGAAGGTTAATGTTAAGTTAACGGATTTAGTCCGTGTCAATCAACCGCAACAAGTAACAGTTCAGCGCCATACTGGGCGCAGTCGCGTAGGGGTAGGTAAAAGTAATACCATTCGACCAGAATTAGATTTACGCGGCTTTACTGTGGAAGAGGCCACCTTATCCGTTGACAAATATTTAGATGATGCCTTCTTGTCATCTTTGGAGCAGGTTAGAATTATTCACGGAAAAGGTACTGGTGCTCTAAGAGAAGCAATTCAAGATCAGCTAGCAGCTCATCCGCATGTAAAATCATTTCGCTTGGGGGATCCTTCGGAAGGTGGTTCAGGAGTAACAACAGTAACCCTAGTAAAATAATCAATCAAAAACCAGGTTTCGTTTATTTTTACAAAACCTGGTTTTTGTTTTAATTATTAAAAAATGGAAGAGTTTGCCAGAAATATTGGGTACATCTTGGTGAATACTCTTTTGGTTCAGTACCCTTGATGAAAATTTCATAGCGAATCTCATCTTTAGGCAATGGACAATTGTCTCGGACTAATAATCCAGTTTTAATATCAATTGGGATACCTTCAACAATGCCACTACTTGGTTTAGGAAAGTCGCTAATTGGAACATTACGTAGAGCTTCATTCATAAAGTTTTTCCAGATGGTAGCAGCATTCCATGATCCATAGCGAACACCATTATAAACCATGGCTTCGGGTGTATCAGCACCAAACCATACTGCAGCAACTAGTTCTGGCGTGTATCCTACAAACCAAGCGTCACGATAATCTTGGTGAGTACCAGTTTTTCCAGCTGCTGGTCGATTTAATTGTGCATTTTTTCCAGTTCCTCGTTCGATAACTCCTCGTAAGATATCTGTCATAATATAACTTGTTTGTTCACTTAGCACGACTTGTTTTTTTGGACTATTTTCTTCAAGGATATTACCGGCTGAGTCAGTTACCCTGATAATAGCTATTGGGTCGACACGAATTCCTTGGTTGGCTAACACGCCATAGGCTGTTGCTAGCTCAATTGGCGAAACACCTTTAGTTAGCCCACCTAAAGCTAACGGTGATAATCCTAAATCATTAATTCTTCCATTTTCAACAAAAGAAGTAATGCCCATTTTCTTACCATACTCGATCACTAACTGTGGTCCTAATTGAGCGACTACTTGAGTAGCAATGACATTAGTAGATAGTTCAATAGCTTCTCTAACAGTCATGATTCCTTTAAAGTCTTGAGCATAGTTTTGTGGACTCCAAGTACTTCCATCAGCTAACACAAACTCAGTTGGTTCATCGATGTAAATATCCGCAGCAGTAATTCCAGTATCAATAGCCGCTGTATATGGAAAGATTTTAATTGCTGAACCAGGTGAGCGATAGGCTTGAACCGCACGATTAAATTTATCACCGCCACGACCGCCAACCATGGCTCTAATATGACCATTTCGCGGATCGATGGCAATTAAAGCACCTTGCGGTTGCAATAAGCCTTGACTATCTTCATGACCAGGCGGTAAGCCTTCGATGAGAGCCTTTTCTGCAGCTTTTTGCATATTCAAGTCAAGCGTGGTATAGATGCGCAAGCCGCCTCCAAAGACCATTTCATCTCCATAACGGTCGATTAAATCTTGGAGAATATAGTCAACAAAATATGGTGCGTTTACTACTCGTTGCTTACGTTCAATAACCTTTACAGGTTCTGCTTTAGCGATGTTAGCTTCAATTTGAGTAATAAAGCCTTCCTCCACCATCCGGGATAAGACAAAGTCTCGGCGATCTTTGGCAATATCAATATTGACAAAGGGTGAGTAGCGATGGGGCCAGCGAATTACTCCTGCGATTAATGCCGCTTCTGCTAAGGTCAAGTCTTTAGCTGATTTACCAAAATACAATCGGGCACCAGCTTCCACTCCATTTGCTCCATGACCTAAATGCACTTCGTTTAAATAGGCTTCTAAAATTTCTTGTTTAGAATACTTTCGTTCAATTTGTACAGCCCATAAAAACTCTTTTAGTTTACGGCTAATTAGTTTGTCCTGTGTTAAGAACTGATTTCGAGCTACTTGCATCGTAATCGTTCCGCCCCCTTGGGCTAGACGTCTTTCCTTAATATTGATCAAAATAGCTCGACCAAAGGCAATAAAATCAATACCATGATGCTCATAGAAGTTTTTATCTTCTACCGCTACGACAGCCTTAATCAAGTATGGCGATACTTCGTCAATAGTAATTGGAACTCGGTTTTCACGATATAAATCAGTTATGATCTCGCCATTTATATCATAGATATAAGTGGTGAATTGTTGATGGAAATTAACTTGATCTAAACTTGGGGCACTTTTTAAATAGGCGGTTATTACACCAAAGCCTCCCCCAACTAATAATGAAAGAATAATAACAGCTGTAAAAATCCAAAATTTCTTCCAAGGTGTCATTAATTCACCTCCGTTACTTATTAATTATACCATACTTAGTTTATCTGATCACACTATAATGAATTTACCACAGAACAGCTAGAATGACAAGAATTAACCAGCTAAAAGCAGGCAAATATAATTTGGAGGGGCAAAGATGAATGGTTTACGCTGGCAGTCCCAAGTCGTTTGGACAAAACCTCCTTGGTATAGAAATATTTTGCTAGTCTTAACTTGCTTTTTGTTGTTTAGCATTTTAACCCTCATTTATATAGAATATCGTTTAAGTCCAGTAATTTATGTCTGGGCAGAATCAAGAGCGATTAATTTAGGGACTCAATTGATTAGCATAGCTGTAGAAGAAACGATGGCCAGTAATGTGAATACAGCTGCTTTAACTCATTTCATTACAGATAGTCAAGGTGGCTTGCAGGCAATTCAATATGATACCGGGGAAATTAATCGACTGTATTCTATAGCTGCACAAAAAATCCAGCAATCGTTGGCAGAATTAGCTGCTGAAGAGTATACTGTTCCATTAGGACAGCTAATTGGTTTAGATTTTCTAGCGGCTTGGGGACCGGCGATCCCTGTACGCTTTATTCCGGTTGGATCAGTTGAAACAACCACGATTAGTAGTTTTAACGCTGCAGGTATCAACCAAACTTGGCATCGAATATATTTAGATATAAAAGTGAATATGCGGGTAGCTGTTCCTATGTTAGTTCATGAGTTTCCTGTTCAAACACGGGTACCTATTGTGGAAGAAGTAATTATTGGGTCAGTTCCTAGTTGGTATTTTGCCCCTGGGGGAGTCGTTGGCGGATTTTCTCAGCCTAATCAGACGCCCAATGAGTCTTCGACTATCGAGTTTGATTTGTTTAATTTTGGACTTTAGGATGCTAAACCCTTGTCAAATTGTTAACTATTGGATATAATAGGCGTATGTAAAATTTAAATTGTGAAAACGTTGATGAGGACTAGTATACTATTTTTATTAGTTTCAGAGAACTGCTGGCTGGTGGGAAGCAGTACTAAATAGATAGTAGAACTCCCCTCAGAGTCTTTACTGAAGTTCTAGTGATTAGAATGTGTAGGTAATAGCGGTTTTGTCCTCCGTTATCGGGACTAGGCCAATGGCTGTCAAGAGAGAGCACGGGAGTTATTAAACTGTGCTAAATCGAGTGGTACCGCGGAGACCTTTTCGCCTCGAAGTGAAGGGGTCTTTTTGTTTAGTAAAAGGGAGGAAGGTCTATGGAAGTATACAATCATAAAGCAATTGAAAAAAAGTGGCGCGATTATTGGGAAACTAATCAAACTTATAAGGTAGATCTTGATTCTGATAAACCGAAATTTTATTGTTTAGACATGTTTCCTTATCCATCAGGCTCTGGTTTACATGTCGGTCATTGGCGGGGATATACACTAAGTGACGTGTGGAGCCGATATAAGCGACTGCAAGGCTATGAAGTCTTGCATCCAATGGGCTGGGATGCCTTTGGTTTACCAGCAGAAAATGATGCAATTCAGAAGGGTATTCATCCAACAGTTTCTACTGCCAATAATATTGCTAATTTTAAAAGACAATTAAAAGAAATCGGTGCCATGTATGACTGGGAGTTAGAGATCGATACTACAGATCCTGAGTATTACAAATGGACTCAATGGATTTTCTTACAAATGTATAAACATGGACTAGCTTATCGACAAGAAATGCCAATTAATTTTTGTCCTAGCTGTCAAACAGGTTTAGCTAACGAAGAGGTTGTCGGCGGCGAATGTGATCGTTGTGGTACACCAGTAGAGAAGCGTAATTTAAAGCAATGGATGTTGCGAATTACTAAGTACGCTGATCGTCTATTAGAAAGCTTAAAGACTTTAGATTGGCCAGAAAAGGTTCTAAAAATGCAAGAGGCTTGGATTGGCCGCAGTGAAGGGGCGGAAATTATCTTTTCACTAGATAATAGTGAGCAGAAAATAACAGTTTATACTACCCGTCCAGATACTTTATTTGGTGCTACGTATATGGTCCTAGCTCCAGAACATCCTTTGGTGGAAAAAATTACCAGTGCTTCACAAAAATCCGAAGTAGAAGCATACATTCAAAAGACAGAAAGTAAATCCGCTGTTGAGCGGATGGCCAGTAAAGAAAAAACTGGTGTGTTTACTGGAGCTTATGCTATTAATCCAGTTAATGGTAAAAAAATACCGATTTGGATTAGTGATTATGTGTTAATTGATTATGGTTCAGGGGCAATTATGGCAGTACCTGCTCATGATGAGCGAGATTATGAATTTGCCCAAGAATTTGATTTAGAGATTATTCCTGTAATTCAGCCTGAATTAGGTGAAGTGCCAGAATTACCATTTGTACTAGATGGTAAATTGATTAATTCTGGTGTGTATGACGGATTAACTTCTGCAGAAGCAAAAGAGAAAATTGTAGCTGATTTAAAAGCAAAAAATCTAGCAGAACCAACAGTTAAGTACAAAATGCGAGACTGGGTATTTTCTCGCCAACGTTATTGGGGAGAACCAATTCCTATTGTCCATTGTGAAACTTGTGGTGAGGTACCAGTAAATGAAGAGGATTTGCCTGTCCGTTTACCTGATGTAGAAAATTATCAACCATCTGGTAGTGGTGAATCACCATTGGCTACCATTACTGATTGGGTTAATACTACATGTCCAAAGTGCGGTGGACCAGCAAAACGTGAAACTAATACCATGCCACAATGGGCAGGTTCTTGTTGGTATTTCCTACGTTATACTGATCCAAAAAATAATAATGAGCTAGCTAGCAAAGAGCGAATCAATAAATGGACTCCTGTGGATCTCTATGTTGGCGGTGTAGAGCATGCTGTACTACATTTATTGTATGCTCGTTTCTATACCATGTTCTTAAAAGATATCGGTGTGGTAGAATATGACGAACCTTTTACCCGTCTATTTAATCAAGGAATGATTACCAAAGACGGGGCGAAAATGAGTAAATCAAAAGGAAATGTGGTTAATCCTGATGAACTAGTAGAACATTATGGTGCAGATTCATTACGGATGTATCAGTTGTTCATAGGACCGCCAGAAATCGATGCAGAGTGGATGGACAGCGGCATTGAGGGTGTATATCGTTTTATCCAGCGGGTATGGAATTTGTTCCAGCGCAGTTTGGCAGATCTGCCTGAACCAACTAAGGAAAGCGAAAGACTACGCCATCGTTTGATTGCTACTGTTACTGAACGAATTGAATCATTTAAATTAAATACTGCAGTAAGTGCTTTTATGGAGTATTTGAATCAAGTTGGCAATAAAGTTGATCGTCAGAGTTTAGAAACTTTAACGATCTTATTAGCACCAATGACACCACATTTAGCTGAAGAGTTATGGCAAATGCTAGGTAATCAACCAAGTGTTTTTGATGCCCAGTGGCCAGAAGCAGATCCAGATCTACTAATTGATGAATTAGTTACGGTAGCTATTCAAGTAAATGGTAAAACTCGCGGAACAGTGGAAGTTGCGGTAGATGCTGCAGAAGATGACGTAAAAGCCGCCATGGCCGATATTACTGCTGTTAAAAATGCTTTGGAAGACAAGCAGATTGTGAAGACGATTTATGTTCCGGGCAAAATACTCAACTTGGTTGTACGCTAACAAGTAGAGTGAAAGGAAGAAAATAGATGCACGGTCTGTCGATCAGTTGTTTAGGCCCATTTGAATTAAAGGTAGATAATCAGATAATTGGACTTGAGCAATGGAAGTCCAAAAAAGCTTTTACCTTGCTTCAGTACTTAATTACTATGCAGGGAGACAAAGTTTCTCTAGATTCCATTGTGCAAGTTCTTTGGCCCGATAGTACCGTAGATATGTCTATGGATAATCTATACACTACAGTTTACAATCTGCGGCAAACACTAGATCCAACAAAGAAGCGCGCCCATAATTGGATTAGGAACTCAAATAGGCTATATTGGTTAGATGTAAGTCAAATAGCTTTTCTAGATATAATTGAGTTCGAAAAGAAGATTGAATTAGGCAAGCAGCTGGAAAGTACCGAGCCGTTAAAAGCTCTGGATACTTTCCAGCAAGCTCTAAAATTATATCGTGGTCAATTTCTTATGGAATTAGACAATGTAAGCTGGACTAATCAGCCCAGGCTTTATTATCAAAGGAACTATTTGCATACGGTTTTTCGGACTTGTCGCATTTTGGTTGAGCATTGTAATGATTATCCACGTGCAGTTACTATATTAAAAGATGCAATTGATAAAGAGCCTTATCAAGAATTTCTATATAAGCTGTTAATAGAGTATTTATTAGCTCTAGGTGCAAGCGGTGAAGCGATTAAAGAATATGAAATTTATGCCTATATGTTAGAGAAAAACTTTGGTTTGGCACCTGATAAAGAATTGCAGCAAAAGATTTACAAAACTAGGCTATCATCGGGAATTTTAGAAGTCGATGATGGAGATGGGGCATTTTATTGTGAACCAGACACTTTTAAGAAGATCGTTAACTTGGAGCAGCGACGAATAGCCAGAAGTAAAGAACAGCTAATCTTATTAACCTTGGAAACAGGATTTGAATTAGCTATGGAAGTAGCCCGAGTTATTTCTAACTTATTTAGACGTAGTGATGTGCTCTGCCGTTATCCTGATCGATTAGTTTTGCTCTTATCTATTAGTAGTGATGCTCAGGTAGATAAAATTATTAATCGCATAGATAGTGTGTTATTATCTGAATTGCATATGACTTTGCCCATAGATTGTCAAATTATTAAAGAAGAACAAAAAGAACCTCAGAATGTCTAATCTGAGGTTCTCTTTGTTTCGTTGCGCCACAGTAAATAGGCCATAGCAATACTAAAGATTAGAGCAATAATTTGTGTTAAAACGAATGGTCCAATTAAAGAAGAATGCTGTCTAATAAAATCTAGGAAGAATCTAAAGATAGAGTGAAGTAACATGACCCTAAAGAAAGCATATCCTGGATATTTTGGTTTTTTAGCCCATTTAAGACCAAAAGGCAAAATAATTAATGAAAAGAGTGCTTCATAAAGTTGAGCAGGATGTACTGGTCCGCCGCTATAAGGAAATTCTACTGCCCAAGGTAAAGTTGTTGGTGATCCATATAGTTCACCATTAACAAAGTTGCCAAGACGAACGAAAATATGTCCAATAGTGATTGCGGGCGCTACTGCGTCTCCAATGGACCAGTAGGCAACATTTGCCTTTTTGGTCCAGAAGTAACCTAGAATCATAACGGTAATTATCGCACCATGAGAGCCAAGACCTGCTCGCGTAAACATATGTAAGGGATTTGCCAAGTAGTACTTTAAATCAACGATAATAACACCTAATCGAGCACCAACGATTACCGCAATAGCCATTTTTAGCAGCAGATCACCGATTACATCTTTATCATATCCGTAGCTAACTGCATTTTTTAAGGTAAGTAAATAGCCAATTAGAAATGCAATGGCAACAAACACTCCATACCAATAAATCTCTAAACTACCAATTTGGAAAGCAACTGGATTCATTTCTATTCCTCTTTCTCACTATTATTTGGTTCAGGATAGGTAAAAATCTTGCCTTCATAGTTTCGTAAAACTATTTTTTCTGGTGTTTGATATAAAACATATTGAGGCAATACTGGGATTTTTCCACCTCCTCCAGGGGCATCAATAACAAATAAAGGCACAGCAAAGCCAGATGTATGGCCTTGTAACTTTTCCATAATTTCAATTCCTCTATTGATCGGAGTACGAAAGTGTTCTAATCCTTCTGCTAGATCACATTGATATAGATAATAAGGACGGATTCGGTTTTTTACTAATTTATGGACTAATTGCTTTTGAATCTCAATTGAGTTATTGACTCCTTTAAGCAAAACAGTTTGGTTTCCTAACGGAATTCCAGCATTGGCTAATTTGGCAGATGCTTTGGCAGCTTCAGCAGTGATTTCAGTTGGATGATTAAACTGCACATTAATCCATAGGGGATGATATTTTTTAAGCATATTAACTAATTGGTCTGTTACGCGATAGGGATTGGTCACTGGTGCGCGAGTACCAATGCGAATTACTTCAACATGTTCAATTTCTCGAATAGCCTTTATAATTTTCTCTAACTGGATGTCACTTAATGTTAAAGGGTCGCCACCGCTAATTAATACATCTCTAATTTTAGCATTGTTTTTAATATAGCTAACAATAGCTGTTAACGCGTCTGGCGTGATAGCAGCTTCCCGAAATCCTACCCGGCGTCGTCTGGTACAATGACGACAATACATATGGCAGGTTTCGGTAACAATAATAAGCACCCGATCTGAATAACGATGAATTAGGTTAGCCGCAGGTGATTTGCAATCTTCTGCTAAAGGGTCTGCCAGCTCATGAGCGGATACTGACAATTCTTGCTGATTAGGGATGGCCTGCTTTCTAATTGGACAATTTGGATTATTGACATCGATTAATGATAAATAGTAAGGGGTAATCCCTACAGCAAAACCTCGATTAGCATTTAAAGCTTGTTTTTCTGATTCAGTTAATTCTATATATTTACTGATTTCTTCAGCTGTTCGCAAGCGGTTTGCAAATTGCCAACGCCAATCTTCCCATTGTTCTTGATTAACAATTTCTACAATATTTTTGATTGATTGCGTCATTTTCAAGCACTCCTATAAAAGCCTAGTGGGAACCATCACTGCGTCAACCATACCATGAATTAGTTTTTTATCTAAGGGACAAATCGTTGTTAGTATACCGACAAGTTCAACTTGGTTATCGCTAACAAAATAATAGGGACAAAGGCGGGCTCTCCCTCTCATATTTTTCACTTCTCCCGTTTCAAAATCATAGTAACGGGTTTCAACTTGCTTCCCATGGAAAAATTGCTGCAAGATATATGGATTATTAGGGAAACTTGTTAGGGCTTGATCAATAGCGTTACTCCAATTCTCCGCCGACAGGTCATGGCCGATACTAACACCCCGACTACCCCAAGCCTGCTCCGAGAAACCAGATATTTTTAATACTAATTCTCGTTCACTTTTAGTGGTGTTTTTTAATTGCTGCCAGTCAGAAACTGGTTGATCATCGATTTCTAATCCGGGGATGATGGCATGAGGTGGTAACGGACGATTATCCATAATCCAGGTTTTTGGTAATACTTTCATCAGTCTCTGGAAATGTTCCTCTCCTAATTGCTCTAACCAATAGTGAGTTAAAACTGGGTGATGAAATAGGGCAAATAATGATTTTTCCTCTAAATAACTCTTTAGCGGTGGCGTAATAACCACTTGTCGTTTCCGAACTGCATGCAGAATTAAGTCCATTTTCGGGATATTCTTTAAGTCAAATAACTCAAAAAACCGATAGACAATATCAATTTGCTCTAACTGTCCATTAAGTTTTAAAAAAAGACCTTGTTGATCTAGAAAAACAACTTCTTCAGGTTTAATCGTAACACTTCTTAAACCTAACTGTCTTAAAGCTTC
This sequence comes from Bacillota bacterium, assembly GCA_012521185.1. Taxonomy (GTDB): domain Bacteria; phylum Bacillota; class Limnochordia; order Darwinibacteriales; family DTU012; genus JAAYMV01. Next base: position 28,005 of record JAAYMV010000004.1, on the reverse strand, counting down.
ACTGATCCACTGCATTTCGCCAAAGTAATCTTGAGATTCGTTGGAAACAATAATAGCTAACAACGGATCTTCTTTGCCAGCACAGGATTTTATTGCCTTGGCAAATCCTTGGGGGATACCTTGGTTTCCACCAATTAAGTCATAATTTAATTCACAATATATTTTTGATAAAGCGGCCAATAAACCAAAGCCTCCAGGAACAGAATCTAACTCTGAAACCACAAATCCATCCTCAGTTAATATAATATCTGGTCGAATAATAAAAGGTAAATCCTTTCTGGTTCGCCGCATTCGACCTAATTCTAAAACTAGCTCTGTTTTACCTTGTTCGAGATAGGATTGGATCCAACTGGGTAAGTGGCCTCTACATGTTAGTTCATATAAGCGATTAGCAGCTTGATAAAACTTCAAAAAAGTTTTCCCTAAAGCTTTCAGCTCTTGATAAAGGTTTTGATCGATTGCAAACGGTTCAGGGGCGATTCGCCAACTACTATTTTGTCCTTGGGCAAGTTCCCGTTTAGGATTTAAATAAAGTCCAGTTGCTTCCAATTGCTGATTTATATACTCACAGAAATCTGTAAGACAGTCTGCTTTCATATTATCGCCTCAAATCTAATAAAACTAATGTATATTATTTCAACTTTCTGGTTGGAAACCCTGCTAGATTTTGGTACTGTAGTAAGTAGTTAAGTATAAGCATCATCGTTAAGGAGGAAAAATAATGAATCGTATTGTTTTGACTGGGGGAGGTTCTGCCGGTCATGTGACGCCAAATTTAGCTTTATTACCTGAATTGCAAAAATTAGGTTGGGATATCCATTATATCGGTACTTATGACGGAATTGAGCGGCAATTGATTGGTGATCTAATTCCGTATCATCCGATTAGCGCCGGTAAGTTACGCCGCTATTTTGATTTAAAGAATTTTACAGATCCTTTTCGGGTACTAAAAGGAATCATGCAATCATTTATTATCTTGTCTAAAATACGACCTAATATTGTGTTTAGTAAAGGAGGTTTCGTTTCTTTACCAGTGGCTGTGGCAGCCAAAACATTAGGTATCCCAGTTATTTTACACGAGTCTGATTTAACCCCTGGCTTGGCTAATAAATTGTCATTGCCTTTTGCCAAACATCTTTGTGTGACTTTCCCTGAGACTCTCAAATATGTGAAGGACGGGAAAGCAACGCTTACGGGTAATCCTATTCGGCAAGAACTATTAACAGGTGATAAGAGTCGTGCTTATCAGTTATGCAACTTTCAGCCAGAACTGCCTGTTATCTTAGTGATGGGCGGCAGTCTAGGAGCGGTTAGTATTAATAATGTCCTCCGGGAAAGTTTGCCAGAGCTAACTAAGGCTTTTCAAATTGTACATATTTGTGGTAAAGGTAATCTGGATTCTTCTTTAAACGAATATCCCCGTTACAAACAGTATGAGTATATAAGTGAAGGTCTGTCAGATATTTTTGCCATGGCTGATCTAGTAATTTCTCGGGCGGGAGCTAATGCCATATTTGAGTTATTAGCTTTACGCAAGGCTCATCTACTGATTCCTTTGTCCAGTACAGCGAGCCGCGGTGACCAATTGTTAAATGCTGAATCTTTTCGCAAACAAGGCTTTAGCATGGTTTTGCCAGAGGAGGAATTAACTCCTGGCAATTTAATTAGTGCGATTAAGCAACTAGCTCATGACAAAGATAAATATATTAAGGCGATGGAGACCTCAAAACAGGCCAACGCTATTGATGCAATAATGGAGATCATTCAAATTTATTGCAAGTAAAACAGCCCAGTTATCTGGGCTGTTTTAACTAACTTTAATTTCTACGGCGTTCTCCCATAAGCCATGAATGTTACAATAGCTAAGAGCCATTAATGTGCCGGAGGTATTTAGTTTAACGTCAACACTGGCCTTGGACTCGGTGTATGCAGGACCTTCATTAGCACCTTTTACTGATTCCCCGTGAGCAGTAAACTGAAAGTCTGCTAACTCATAGGTGAAACCTTGTTCTGGTTGGAAAAACAGTTTTATCCAGCGAATATGATGCTCTGTAGTATTAGGATGGGGTTCACCAGTACCGATTTCTACGGTTACAGTAAATACCTCATCTGCCATAACTTCTGCGGGAGCGTTAATTACAGGTACATGTTTTTCGTTTTTCCAGTCGCCACTTCTTAAAACTTCACCAAACTTTTTCATAGACAGCCTCCTTATGTTATAATGGTTACTTTTACTAATTACTAAATATCTTTCGTGATTATGCAAGATAATCCTGCAATAATCTTAATTAATTGGGTAAGCTAAATCAGCCATCGAATATTAGAGGAGGAATGCTGATCATGCTTTGCCCCAATTGTTTACAAGATATGGTTAATGTAGATATTGATGAAGACCAAAGGTATCCAGATACAGCTTTGTTTTATTGTGAAACTTGTCAATTAGAACAGATCGTACGTTGGGATACTGGTGAGCGATATTTATATCAAAAAGATGATGACGGGATCACGTTTCAACCATGAAAACACTGCTGATTTTTCTTATTTCATTAGCGCCTGGACTGGTATGGGTATGTTTTTTTTATCAACAAGATAAATTTGAAAAGGAACCGATTGTTAAATTAGCTCAAGTTTTTATTGCTGGTGCGGTATCAGTAATCCTGGCGATTTGGTTTGAGACACCCTTTCGTCGTTTTTTAGTAGGTGATGTCACATTATTTACTCATTTTTGGATTTCATTTTTCGTAATTGGCTTGGGCGAGGAATTCTTTAAGTTACTTGCTTTATACTTCGTTGGATATTCCAGTCCAGAGTTTAATGAGCCAGTTGACGGAATCATTTATGGTACAACGGTTGGAATCGGTTTTTCGGTAGTAGAAAACATGCTCTATATAATTAACTATGGTTTGGAAGTGGCTCCAATTCGAGCTTTGATAGCTTCTTTGGCTCATGCGTCTTTTTCTGGCATCGCTGGTACTTATTTAGGACGAGCGAAATTTAGCCAAACTCCGTTTTTAGAACTTTTTAAAGGACTCGTCTTAGCTAGTTGTTTCCATGGACTATATGATTTTATTCTCATATCAGAGATTTTATCTCCCTTTGTAGCAATTGGGCTAGTGATATTGGTTTATCTATTATTGCAACGTTATATTAGACAGGCCTTACAAAATTAACTTCTCCAGCTTCACCTCTTGGCAAGGTTATTTTCCTATGCTAGAATAGTCTTCGAAGGGAAGTGAGAAGTGTGGCTGGACATTCTAAATGGTCTAATATTAAACATCGAAAAGCAGCCCAAGATGCTAAAAGAGGTCAAGCATTTACTAAAGTTGCCAGACAAATTGTAATGGCAGTTAAAGAGGGTGGACCAGATCCGGAAACAAATTTTCGCTTAAGATTAGCGATTGATAGAGCAAGGCAAATTAATATGCCGAATGACAATATTGAAAGAGCTATTAACCGTGGGGTAGGTAATACGGATGGAGATAATTTTGAAGAGATAATCTATGAAGGTTACGGTCCTCATGGCGTAGCAATCATGATGCAAGTACTTACTGATAACCGCAATCGAACGGCGGGGGAAGTACGTCATGCCCTTTCTAAAGCCGGAGGTAATCTTGGTGAATCCGGTTGCGTAAGCTGGATGTTTGAGCAAAAAGGCTTAATTGCTATTGAACAAAATACCGCTTCACCTGTCGATGAGGATGAATTAATGATGCAAGCGTTAGAAGCAGGAGCTGAAGATATTCAATTAGAAGAAGACGTATTTAAGATTTTAACCGCTCCCAATGACTTTAATCAAGTCAAGCAGGCTTTAGAAGCTGAAGGATATCAATTTTTGGTTGCAGAAGTAAGTATGGTGCCTAAAAATACCATTAGTATATCTGAGGAAGCCGGAGAACAAATCGAAAAACTCATTGATACTTTAGAAGACTTAGACGATGTTCAAGAAGTTTATACTAATTATGAAATAGAATAATTTTACGGAAACACGGTTTTAACCGTGTTTTTTTGTATATATTTTATTTTCCAGGGAAACAATGGTAAAAAGGAGGCGAAGTAGATGAGTGGAAGCCAGAAAACGATAATACTAATCTTGACTGCTGTCTTCTTTTTTACCTTAGGATTTTTTATATTTTTACATAGTTCGCAGCGAATTTGGACGGAAGAACCTTTACCAATAGTTGAACAACCAGTTCTTGAGCAAACTGAACAAACAGCGGAAACAGAAAATAATGAGCAAATTGAGCAAACTGAGCAGATGACCCAAACTAATTTATCGCAGACTGAATTACCAAAACCATTAATCTCAGCTAGTGAGAAAGGTGAACCAAGTCTTGAACAAATTGTTCGCGAAAGTATGCAGCGAGAATTAAGCCATACTTGGGATAATCATCAACGATATATGGGTATCTTTGGTGATTATGTTGCGGTTTTTCGAGGTGAACCGGGAGTTGGTGGTATTTTAATTGAGGAAACAGATATCCCCATCGCTAAACTGCCAGAGTTTGAGGTGAATAACTTAAGGCAGGGAATTGTATTTACTACAGAAGAAGAAAAGTATAGTATTTTAGAAGGCTTACATTTTCCGAGATAAAGCTCTCTTAGCCAAGAGGGCTTTTTTTAATTCTCCTGCTCTAAACAGGAGTCTGCAGGAAGATGTCGAAACTTATTGGCTGAGGATGTGTTATAATGATTATATTAGGAATTGATCCAGGAACTGCTTTGACTGGTTATGGTATTATTCGAACTGATTCCCGCGGTAAGTTAACAGCTTTAGGTTATGGCACCATACGCACGCCAGCAAATCAAAGGATTGATGTAAGATTAACCAAGATTTATCAAGCTGTCAATCAGTTAATTGCTGAGTTTAAACCAGAATGTTTAGCTATTGAACAGCTATTTTTTAATCGTAATATTTCATCAGCATTAGCTGTAGGGCACGCTCGCGGCGTTGTTATTTTGGCTGCGGCTCATAACAATCTAACTACTTACGAATACACACCATTACAGGTCAAACAGTCGGTAACTGGATTAGGACGAGCGCCAAAAGCGCAGGTAGGTTATATGGTGAGAGTATTGCTAAATTTACCTGAAGTACCAAAACCGGATGATGTAGCTGATGCATTGGCAGTAAGCATTTGTCATGCTCATAATGGGCAAGGATGGGGAGATTATCTATGATTGCATTATTAAAAGGAAAAGTTATCGCTTTTGAAAATGATAGTGTTTTGCTTGATGTGAATGGTGTCGGCTATCATTTGCAATTAACAGGAGCAGCATTAGCTCAAATCAATGAAATTGGAATGGAAGCAACTTTTTACACCCATATGCAAGTTCGAGATGATAGTATTGCATTATATGGATTTTCTTCATTAGAAGAACAAAAGATATTTCGTGAGATAATTACAGTATCAGGTGCAGGTCCCCGTACTGCTTTAAATATTCTTTCTACGCTTTCACCAGGTGAATTTGTGAAAGCCATTCAAGAGGCTAATCGTGCTGTGCTAACTAAAGTAAATGGTGTTGGCAAGAAAACTGCAGAACGCCTAATTTTAGAATTGAAGGATAAATTTGAACTTTTGGTTGAAGACGAAGAATGGGATGACTTTGATCAAGAAATGCCTCTGCCTAGTGGAGGAATTACAGAAGATGCTTTATCAGCCTTACTAGTTTTAGGTTATAGTAATGCGGAAGCAGAGGAAATGGTAAGACAAGCTAGTGCTTTGCTTGGTGATCAAAGCTATGATTTACAAGCTTTTCTAAAAGTTGCTCTATCTTCAAGTAGAAGGCGGGGTAATAATTAGTGGAAGAACGAATTATTTCTGGTTGGAAACGACCTGAAGATTTTGATTTAGAGCTGTCTTTGCGACCCCAGTTTCTTGCTGATTTTATCGGCCAAGATAAAGTTAAAGAGCAACTATCGTTATTTATCACTGCTGCTAAACAACGAGGAGAGGCCTTGGATCATGTGTTATTATATGGTCCACCAGGATTAGGAAAAACAAGTTTGTCGTTTATTATTGCTAATGAATTAGGGGTAGGTATTCATACTACTTCCGGTCCAGCAATTGAGCGACAAGGAGATTTAGTTGCCCTATTAACCAATTTGCAGCCGCGAGATGTCTTGTTTATCGATGAAATCCATCGGTTGAATCGTAGTGTCGAAGAAGTACTTTATCCGGCAATGGAGGATAATGTTGTTGATATTATTATTGGTAAAGGCCCTGGTGCACGCTCAGTACGCCTAGAATTACCACCTTTTACTCTAGTAGCGGCTACTACTAGAGCTGGTATGTTAACCTCACCTTTGCGAGATAGGTTTGGTGTAATAAGTCGCTTAGATTATTACGCTCATCTGGATTTACAAATCATTGTGCAGCGGGCTAGCGAAATTATGGGTGTTGAAATTGATGCGGATGGTGCTTTAGAAATTGCGAAACGAGCACGTGGGACACCTAGAGTTGCTAATCGTTTATTGCGACGGGTACGTGATTATGCCCAAGTGAAAGCGGATAATCGAATTACTCAGCAAGTAGCTGCCGAAGCTTTAGCTTTATTCGAAATCGATGAATTCGGTTTGGATCATGTGGATCGCAAGTTGCTAGAGACAATTGTAGGAACTTTTCAAGGCGGTCCTGTTGGTATCGATACGATCGCTGCAGCGATCAGTGAAGAGCCTAATACTATTGAAGATGTTTATGAGCCTTATTTAATGCAAATGGGTTACTTAAAAAGAACTGCTCGTGGCCGAGTTGTTACTAATTTGGTTTATGAATACTTAGGGTTAGAGAAACCCAATGATAATTAAAGCTATCTTATGATTAGCTTTTGTTCTTCGTTGCTAATAAATTACTAGTTTATTGCTAGCATAACCTTAAGTCTGATGGGTAGGATAAACATCAGAGGGAGGTGTTCTGCTGTGTCTGACAGCAGTGTCTTTTGGAAGATGTTCACGGAAACAGGTGAAATTGGGCATTATTTACTTTATAAATATACTAGTGAGCAGTTTGTTGATGACAACGTAGAACAGGAGCAGTTAAGTGAGGTAGCCTCGGAGAGAGGATGATCAGGCTTGTACAGAACGGAAGGAATTGTTCTTCGAACAAGAAATCTGGGCGAGGCTGATAAAATAGTTACCTTGTACACAAAAACTAATGGTAAAGTAGTAGCGGTTGCCCGCGGTGCACGGCGGATTCGCAATCGGCTGCTGGGACCAACACAGGTTTTTACTCAAGGACGTTATTTGATATTTACTGGTAAGACTTTAGATACGCTTAGTCAAGGAGAGATTGTCAACTCTTTTCAAGATTTAAGAGAAGACTTAGATAAAATGGCTGCCACCATGTACCTTAGTGAATTGGTGGATGTTTTAATTGAACCTGGTGAAGCTAGCTTAGAAATATATTCATTACTGCTGAATACTTTGAAAATGTTAAGTCAAAAACAAATCAATTACGCATTGAGAGTGTTTGAGCTTCGATTTGCCAAGCATTTAGGTTATGAACCTCAGTTAAACAACTGCATCAACTGCAATAATTTTCCAGAAAAAGCAATCTATTTTTCGCGGCAGGGTGGAGTGGTATGTGATCAATGTCGTAGTCAGCTGTTACCGGTGCAAACCATTTCTCGGGGCACCTGGGAGCTGGCTAAACGCATTTTAGCCTGGGACTGGTCTCGAATTTCGATTTTGCATCCTTCTGAACAAAGTTTGAGTGAATTAGAAGCTTGTATGCGTGCATTTTATGATTACCGATTAGATAAACCTTTGCAATCTTTAGATTTTATTCATACTTTAAAAGAATTTTCTCCACCGGAGGTGAAAAATTAGTGACTCTTTCCACAGAGCTTTTGAACCAGGAGTTGGACAAGATTGACATTGTTAGAGATCGAACTGGTCTATGTTTTGAAGATGCCTGTGGGTTATTAGAGGATGCCAATTGGGATGTGATGCAAGCATTGGTTATGTATGAACAAGAGTTACGCGACCAGGGATTCAGCAGTGTAGTAGTTAGTAAATTAAAAGAGTTAATTCATCAGGGAAATACTACTAATGTACGGATAAAAAATAATCAACGAACCGTAGTTGAAGTTCCTGTTACCCTCGGAGTGCTTGGTACTATTCTAGCACCTAGATTAATGCTGTTAGCTGGTGTAACTTGTTTATTAACCAAATGCAGTGTTGAGTTTAGTCCAGTAGAGTTAGATTGACAAAAAGAGTTTTTCTTGCTATATTTTAGCTAAGTAAATACTGGCAATGATTAAGAGGAGTAAGTTAAGTCAATCTGGTACAGAGAGCCTGGGGTAGCTGAAAACTAGGCCCGTGAAACTTGACTGAAGGCGCTTAGGAGCTAGATTAAATTAAGGTGGGTTTTGAAACCAACCAGGGTGGAACCGCGGAAGAAAGCCTTTCGTCCCTGACTTAGGGAGGAAGGGTTATTTTTTATGGGAGGAATTAGGATGAATTTTCAAGAGATGATTATGAAGCTAGAAGAATTTTGGGCAAAAAACAATTGTGTAATTTATCAGCCTTATGACATGCAAGTCGGTGCTGGTACAATGGCACCAGCTACATTTCTTAAGGCATTGGGTCCAGAACCATGGAATGTAGCGTATGTCCAGCCATGCCGCCGTCCAACTGATGGGCGTTATGGTGAAAATCCTAATCGAGTTCAACACTACTATCAGTATCAAGTGATTTTGAAACCTTCCCCTAGCGATGTACAAGATTTGTATTTGGCAAGCTTAGAAGCACTAGGGATTAATTTAACTAATCATGATGTGCGGTTTGTTGAAGATGATTGGGAGTCTCCGACATTAGGCGCTTGGGGCTTAGGCTGGGAAGTATGGCTTGATGGAATGGAGGTAACTCAGTTTACATATTTCCAGCAAGTGGGCGGAATCGATGTGAAACCAGTTAGTGCAGAAATTACCTATGGACTTGAACGTCTTGCCATGTTTATTCAGGGTGTTGACAGCATTTTTGATTTAGAATGGGTTAATGGCGTCACCTATGGTGATGTATTTATGCAAAATGAAGTTGAGTTTTCAAAATATAATTTCGAGGCAGCTGATACTCAGATTTTATTTAATTTATTTGATACTTATGAAAAGGAAGCGGAACGTTTAATTAAAGCAGGATTAGTTTTACCAGGCTATGATCATGTTCTCCAATGCTCGCACACCTTTAATTTATTAGACGCAAGGGGAGCAATTAGTGTGACTGAGCGAACTCGTTTTATTGCTAGGGTGAGAAATCTTGCTCGTTTAGCAGCGCATGCCTATTTAGAAGAACGAGAACGTTTAGGCTTCCCCTTATTGAGAAAGGAGAATGTATAGTGCAGAAGTTACTATTAGAAATAGGAGTAGAAGAGTTACCTGCTAGTTTTATTGAACCAGCAGTTAAGCAGTTGCAAGAATTGATTCAAACTAAATTAACTAGCGCCAGGATTAATTGGGATAATCTGGTTACATTTAGCACACCCCGCCGTTTAGCAATAATTGGTGATGTGGCTGATCAGCAATTGGATTTATCTGAGGAAGTAAAAGGTCCACCTAAGAATATTGCCTACCAGGATGGTCAGCCGACTAAAGCAGCGTTAGGTTTTGCTCGTTCGCAAGGAGTGAGTGAAGCAGATTTATTTATTAAAGAAATTGACGGTGCTGAATATTTAATGGCTAAAAAATTTGTAAAAGGACGTCCCACAACGGAGGTTTTAGTAGAAATCTTACCAGAAATAATTACTAGTTTGTCTTTTCCTAAAAACATGCGTTGGGGAAATACCGATTTACGTTATGGGCGTCCAATTCGTTGGATCTTAGCTTTATTGGATAGTCAGGTGCTTTCTTTTACTGTAGCTGATGTAGAATCAGGAAATCTTACTTATGGGCATCGCCAGTTGGCGAAAAATCCAATCACTGTTAGTCATCCTGGTGAATATGAAATCAAATTAAAAGAAGGTTATGTGATAGCTAACCAACAGCAGCGTCGGGAGTTGATTAAGGAACAAGTTAGCAAATTAGCTGCTGAACATGGTAAACGAGTGATCCTTGATGAATCTTTGCTCAAGGAAGTTACTAATCTAGTAGAATATCCCACTGCTTTTCGAGGACAATTTGAGTCTGAGTACTTAAGTCTACCCTCAGAGGTTTTGATTACTTCCATGAAGGAACATCAGCGCTATTTTTCTGTATTAGCTGATGATAATAACTTATCTGCAGAATTTATTGGTGTGCGAAATGGTGCAGATAATAACTTAGACTTAGTGATTTCTGGTAATGAAAAGGTATTGCGGGCAAGACTAGCAGACGCTAAGTTTTTTTATGAAGAAGACCAAAAACGGCCTTTAGCAGAGAATTTGACCAGTTTAAAAACGGTTGTTTTCCAAGAAGGTTTAGGAACTGTCTATGATAAAGTGGAACGAATTACTAACCTAGCTAGTAAGCTCTGTGAGATTTTAGGATGTATGGATCAACATGCTGATGTAGTTCGTACAGCTAGATTAGCGAAAGCAGATTTGGTAACTCAAATGGTATATGAATTTCCTGAGCTGCAAGGAGTTATGGGCTCTAAATATGCTGAAATCCAAGGAGAAACTGAAGAAGTAGTGATTGGAATTGTCGATCATTATAAACCAAGATTTGCAGCTGATGAGTTACCACGAAATATTTCTGGAATGATTGTTAGTTTAGCAGATAAATTAGATTCTTTGGTAGGTTATTTTGGATTAGGCAAGATTCCTACTGGTTCTCAAGATCCTTTTGCCCTGCGCCGTCAAGCTTTAGGAGTGGTTCAAATTATTTTAAGTAGAAATATTACTACTTCACTGCGTCAGCTCATCGAAACAGCTTTAGCCGGTTATGATGTAAAGTGGGAAAAATCGGCAGATGAAATAATTCAGTCTTTATTAGACTTTTTCAACGGCAGATTAAAGGGTATTCTGTTAGACAAAGGCTATCGCTATGATAGTGTAGATGCGGTATTAGCCTTAGGTATTTCTAATTTGCCAGGTATCGAAAAACGTATAGCAGTTTTAGAAGATTTTCGCAAGCAAGCAGAATTTGATGATCTGCATACAGCTTACGAACGTTGTATAAACTTGGCTAAGAAAGCAGAATCTAGTGATTTGTATTTAGAACGCTTTACCAAGGCCGAAGAGGAATTATATGCAAAAATTAATCAGGTTAAAGAACAGGTAAAGACCTATTTATGTGCCGCTAACTATACCGAAGCTTTGATGGAGTTAGCAAGTCTTCGTTCACCAGTCGATCAGTTTTTTGATCAAGTAATGATCATGGATAAAGATGAACAAATACGACAAAATCGGCTAGCATTATTAAAACAAATTATAGATCTTTTTGCCAGCTTTGCTGATTTTAGTCAGATAGTAATTGATTGTTAAGTCATAACTTGATAGAGGAAGGAATTGTTAAATTGTTACCGAATTATGGAAGAAAATCTTCTTTTTGGGCATGATAATAAAAATAAGGTGAAGGGGGAAGCACCAATGAGTACCAAATGGATTTACTTCTTTGGTAACGGTCAGACTGATGGTCAAGCAGGCAACAGAAATCTGGTTGGTGGTAAAGGTGCAAACCTAGCGGAAATGGTTGAGTTAAATATTCCAGTTCCAGCAGGTTTCACAATTACGACAGAGGTATGTAATGAGTTTTATAACAACAACCAACAATGGCCCGCCGGATTACGCGAACAGTTACAAGAAAATCTTGTTAAGGTCGAAGAAGCCATGGGCGCCAAATTTGGTGATACCAACAATCCACTGTTATTGTCTGTGCGCTCTGGAGCTAGGGTTTCCATGCCTGGTATGATGGACACTGTATTAAATTTAGGTTTAAATGATCGTACTGTTCAAGGTTTAATTGCCAAATCTAATAATCCCCGTTTTGGCTGGGATTCCTACCGACGCTTTATTCAAATGTATGCTGATGTTGTTATGGGAGTTGAGCATCAGCTGTTTGAAGCGGTATTAACAGGTATGAGGGAGAAAAGAGGAGTTGAATCAGATTCTGATTTAACAGCAGAAGATTTGCAACAAGTAGTAGAACAGTATAAAGCCATCGTCGTAGATTCCGCCGGAAAAATGTTTCCAGATGATCCAATGGAGCAGTTAGAAGGAGCTATTAATGCTGTATTTTTATCTTGGAACAATCCACGTGCTATTCGATATCGCCAAATGAATGATATTCCTGGCGACTGGGGTACAGCTGTTAATGTTCAAGCAATGGTCTTTGGAAACATGGGGCCCAATTCTGGTACTGGTGTAGCATTTACTCGCAATCCTTCAACTGGTGAAAACGAATTTTATGGAGAATACTTAATGGATGCTCAAGGAGAAGATGTAGTAGCTGGTATACGTACTCCTCAGCCTATTAGTACGTTGGCTGAGACTAAACCTCATATCTATCAACAGTTAGTAGATATTTATAAACTGCTTGAAAGCCATTATAAAGATATGCAAGATATTGAGTTTACCATTCAAGAGGATAAATTATATATGTTGCAAACTAGAAGTGGTAAACGGACAGCGGCAGCAGCTGTGAAAATTGCTGTTGATATGTATAAAGAAGGTTTAATTGACAAAAAGACTGCTGTAATGCGGGTGGATCCAAAGCAATTAGATCAATTGCTGCATAAGACAATTGATCCTCAAGCTAAATTAGATGTTATTGGTAGAGGACTGCCAGCATCACCTGGGGCAGCAGTTGGCAGACTAGTGTTTTTTGCTGAAGATGCTGAAGAGTGGGCTAGCCGAGAAGAGCCAGTTATCTTAGTCCGCTCGGAAACTTCTCCAGAAGATATTGGTGGTATGGATGCTGCCGTTGGTATTTTAACTTCCCGTGGTGGAATGACTTCTCATGCTGCTGTAGTAGCTCGGGGAATGGGTAAGTGTTGTGTTGCTGGTTGCACGGATGCTCATATTAATGAAGAGAAAAAGATTCTAACGATAAATGGTCACCAATTTCAGGAAGGCGATTGGATAACCCTAAATGGTACAACAGGTGAAGTTATTGCTGGACAGGTTGATCTGATCGAGCCTGAATTAACTGGCGATTTCGGTACATTAATGGGATGGGCTGATGAGATTAGAAGATTAGAAATTAGAACTAATGCCGATACACCTCACGATAGCCAGGTAGCCCGTGATTTTGGGGCAGAAGGTATTGGTTTATGTCGTACTGAGCACATGTTTTTTGATGCTGAGCGTATCAATATTGTTCGAAAAATGATTTTGGCTCCAGATCAAGCTGGTCGAGAAGCAGCTTTAGCTCAATTATTGCCCATGCAACGCAGTGACTTTATTGAGATCTTTAGAACTATGAAAGGTTTACCGGTTACAGTTCGATTGCTCGACCCGCCATTACATGAATTTTTACCACACCATGATTTGCAAGAATTAGCGCAATCAATGAGCATTAGTGTGGAACGACTGGAGACAATCGTTGACGATTTACGGGAATTAAATCCTATGTTAGGTCATCGAGGTGTTCGTTTAGGTGTTACTTATCCAGAAATTTATGCTATGCAAGCGCGAGCTATTTTTGAAGCCACAGCAGAATTAGCTAAAGAGGGTCAAACGGTGATTCCGGAAATAATGATTCCTCTTGTAGGTGTTTTACCTGAACTTGAACTAATGAAAAAGGTCTGTGTTAATGTGGCTCAGCAAGTACAAGAGGAAACCGGAATTAGATTTGAGTACAAGATTGGTACAATGATTGAAGTTCCGCGAGCTTGTATTGTAGCGGATCGAATTGCGCAAGAAGCAGACTTTTTCTCCTTTGGTACTAACGATTTAACCCAAATGACTTTTGGCTATAGTCGTGATGATGCAGGAAATTTCCTGCCAATATATATTGAACAAGGAGTTTTAGAAAAAGATCCTTTCCAAACTTTGGACCAACTTGGAGTTGGTGAATTTGTAAAAATCGGTGTTGAGCGGGGAAGAAGCACCAAGCCGCAATTGAAAATTGGAATTTGCGGCGAGCATGGAGGAGATCCAGATTCTATTGACTTTTTCCATCGCGTTGGTCTAGATTATGTCAGCTGTTCGCCATTTAGAGTACCAGTTGCTCGCTTAGCAGCCGCACAAGCGCAAATTCGAAGTGAACAGTAGATTAAATTGCTGTTAAAGGGGAAGGAATCTTCCCCTTTTTGGTGAAACCCATACATAAGAGTATGGGTCTTCTTATTCATAAATTTGGTTACAGGATGTGATCAGATGCGGTTGCGACTGGAAATTGAAGAATGGGAAGAAAAATATCTTTCTCCTTATGCTGCCTTATCCAGTAAAAGTCAGGGCAGAATTCATCCTGAAGCTGAGTGTGAAGTAAGGACAGCGTTTCAACGAGATCGGGATCGAATTATTCATAGTAAAGCTTTTCGTCGCTTAAAATCAAAGACTCAAGTTTTTATTTCGCCTAAAGGAGATCATTATCGCACTAGACTTACCCATACTTTGGAGGTAGCACAAATTAGTCGAACTGTAGCAAGAGCATTGCGTTTAAATGAAGACTTAGTAGAAGCCATTGCTTTAGCACATGATTTAGGTCATACCCCCTTTGGGCATGCTGGTGAAGCAGCCCTTAGCCGCTTAACTGGACAGTTTGCTCATAATGAGCAAAGTTTGCGAGTTGTAGACTTTTTAGAAAGACAAGAACATCGGCAGCCTGGCTTAAATTTAACAGCTGAAGTTCGTGATGGTATTGTTGGTCATACAGGACAGCACAAACCTCAAACCTTGGAAGGACAAGTTGTTAGGATTTGTGATCGGGTAGCATACTTAAATCATGATATTGAAGACGCTATCCGTGGAGAAATTATACGAGAAGATGAATTGCCGGACGAGGTAATTCAAATTTTAGGAATTAGTCGTTCCAAAAGAATAGATACTATGGTTAAGGATATCATTATAAACAGTGAGGGAAAGCCAGAAGTGGCCATGAGCCCAGCAGTAGCTAAAGCTACTGAAACTTTGCGAAACTTTCTCTTTGAGAAGGTATATATAGGCTCAGCAGCGAAAGAAGAAGAAGTCAAAGTTTATAATGTAATTAAAATGTTATACGAGCATTATCTTGCTAATCCGCAAGAAATAGCGGGATTTAGTGATGAAAATGCGTTAATTGAACGGCAAGTAGTTGATTATATTGCTGGTATGACTGATGTTTTTGCTGTGAGTGAATTTCAAAAATTATTTTTACCCAAGGGATGGGCACAGCACTAGAGGGGTGATGCCTGTGCCACAGTTTAGCGAAGAGTTATTGGAGAAGATTCGCAATGCGGTCGATATAGTAGATTATATAGGTAAAAGAATTGAACTGAAACAAACAGGCCGCAATTATGTGGGATTATGTCCTTTTCATCAAGAAAAAACTCCTTCATTTAATGTTAATTCAGTAAATCAGTTATACTATTGTTTTGGTTGCGGACGCGGCGGCAATATTTTCAATTTTGTCATGGCTACCGAAGGAGTTGCTTTTCCTGAAGCTGTTCAAATTTTGGCAAAGCAGGCCGGAATAGAATTACCTAATATTCCGCCAGAAAGAAAGGCGTACCAAGAAAAACATGAAAAGTTATATCAAGTGAATCATTTGGCGGCTCAGTATTATTATCGGACTTTACGTTCAGAAGTTGGCAAGCTAGCTAGGAGTTATTTGATTAAACGGGCGATTAATGGGTCATTAGCTCGAAACTTTTATTTAGGATATGCTACTACAGAGTGGAATGGCTTACTTAATTTTTTAAACGAAAATGGAATCCCTGTAGAGCTTGCTGAGGAAGCAGGTTTGGTATCTCAAGGGAAAAATGGTTATTATGATCGATTTCGTAATCGAATAATATTTCCTATTTTAGATTATCGAGGACGGTTCATTGGGTTTGGTGGAAGAATAATTGGTGATGGACAGCCAAAATATCTTAATAGTCCGGAAACTCCTATTTTTCAAAAGAACCGAGTTTTATATGGGATAAATTGGGCACGACAATCTATTAGAGAAAAAGATTCTGTGGTGGTAGTCGAAGGGTATACCGATTGTATTAGTTTGAGCGAAAAAGGAATTACTAATGTTGTAGCTAGTTTGGGTACCGCATTTAGTCAACAGCATGCTGAGTTATTAAGTAGATTTACTAAAAACGTTATTATCGCTTTTGATGGTGATGCTGCTGGTGCTCGAGCCACATTACGGGGTTTAGAAGTTTTAAACAAAGCAGGCCTAAATGTAAAAATAGCTAATCTTACTAGTGGAATGGATCCTGATCAATTCGCTAGAACTCATACTCTGAACGAAGTGGAGCAGTGGCTTGCTGACGCTCTGCCCTATATAGAGTTTTTGATAAAAAAGACAATTAGTGAATATGATTTACAATCTCATGCAGGAAAAATTGCCGCCTCAAAAGAAATTATTAGTATACTAATAAAATTAGATAGCGCAATAGATCAGTATGAGTATGGTAAATATGCGGCGAAGTTACTATTGATGGATGAAAATGTCTTGTTGTATGAGCTAAGGCAAGCAGCTTCAGCAAACAATGCACAGGAAACTCCAACCAGCAGGGGCAAGTTCTTACATATTGAGCCCCAAAATAGATATACTATTAAAGATTTACCTCCTCTGACGTCTTTATCAATAGACATGGAGGAACCAGATTATTTTTTAGAGACTAATATAATGCGTTTATTGCTCGATGACTCTAGTTTACTTGAAGAGATGCTGGAAAATGGCCTTGACGCTGATTGTTTCACCAATTTAGATTATCGGCATCTGTTTAATTTATTAAGTCAAGGAAATTGGGATAAACATGGAGAAGCTGTTGCAGAGAAATTATTTGCTTTACCAGTGCCAGCGGGAAGCTGGAACGAGTATTTGCAACAGTTTAAAATTTGTATTTGGAATCGAGCTTTAAATAAAATAGAGGAAAATCTTGTGATGATGGAGAATGATAGTGAGTCAGATTTCCTGATAAAACTAGGAAACCTAATTAAACATTATTATAGGGTACGCAGGGATATTTTTCTTATTAGAGAAAAAGGCAATTTAAAGGCCCACTAGGAAGGGGGGAATGAAGTGAATAATAATGAATTAGTTAATATTAATAATGTAAAAGAGCTAATCGAGCGGGGAAAGAAGCAAGGTGAGATTTCTTACCGTGAAATTATGGATGCTTTAGAAGATGTCCAGTTAACACCCGCACAAATCGATGACATATATGAAAAGTTTTCTGCTTTAGGTATCGACATCATCCCCGATACTGGTGAGGTTGATGACCTAGGTGCTGTGGAAGATGATTCGGACATTGAAGATGATCATGATGATTTTAAGTTTGAAGTCCCTGAAAGTGTGGGCCTAGATGATCCAGTTCGAATGTATCTGAAAGAAATTGGCAGGGTGCCACTTTTAACTGCTGAACAAGAAGTTGAGTTAGCTATGCGCATTGAAGCAGGTGATGAAGCTGCTCGGCGTGAGCTAGCCGAAGCTAACTTACGTTTAGTTGTTAGTATTGCTAAACGTTATGTAGGTCGGGGAATGTTATTTTTAGATTTGATTCAGGAAGGCAACCTAGGCTTAATTAAAGCTGTAGAGAAGTTTGACTATCGCAAAGGCTATAAGTTTAGTACTTATGCCACTTGGTGGATTAGGCAGGCTATTACTCGAGCGATTGCAGATCAAGCTCGAACTATTCGTATTCCAGTTCACATGGTGGAAACTATCAATAAATTGATTAGAGTTTCTCGCCAGTTATTGCAAGAACTTGGCAGGGAACCGACTCCAGAGGAGATTGCTAAAGAGATGGATCTGCCTGTGGAACGGGTTCGAGAAATTATGAAAATAGCTCAGGAGCCTGTATCTTTAGAAACACCAATTGGTGAAGAAGAAGATAGCCATCTAGGTGACTTTATTGAAGACCAAGATGCACCAGCTCCAGCTGAAGCAGCTAGTTTTACTATGTTGCGAGAGCAGCTGGCAGAGGTTTTAGAATCATTAACACCAAGGGAACAAAAAGTTCTTCGTTTACGTTTTGGGTTAGATGATGGAAGAACAAGAACCTTAGAAGAGGTCGGTCAGGTCTTTGGAGTCACTAGAGAGCGGATCAGACAGATTGAAGCAAAAGCTTTAAGAAAGCTACGTCATCCTAGTCGCAGTAAGAAGCTTAAGGATTTCTTAGGTCAATAGCTGGTAAATTATTGACATCTGAGAAATCCTATAGTATAATTAAAAGGTAAGTTCAAGGACCCCTAGCTCAGCGGTTAGAGCAGCAGACTCATAATCTGTTGGTCCTGGGTTCAAATCCCAGGGGGTCCACCAAAGGATGATTTATACACCACTTCTAAGGTGGTGTTTTTTATTTGATAAATTTTTGTTACAAAAAAAGGATTTTTAGGATCAATATGGAATAATCATGTGGAGGACGATATAGTATGGGTTTACGACATGCTAGAGAGTATGCGGATATTATTGCAGACTTTACAGAAGCAATTTTAGCAGTTCCAGAGTTTTATAGTTTTTTAGGAATTTCCGACTTAGAATGGCAAACATTTGATCAAGCAGAGCAGCACAATATTGCCCAGACTTTGGCTGATGATTTGTTTTATGGATTAGATGAAGTGCCTTGTTTAGAAGTTGGTCAAGGTTTAGTTGAGTACATAGCTAATGATCATATTATCAAAGTTTCACAAAATAACATAATTATAAAGATCGTGAATCTTGTATAAACGAAGATTTTTTGTTAAAAATGACATTTTTGTCAATATATAGCAGGACTTATTCGTTTTGCGAAGAATATAACTAGTGAATTCCCGCCCGCATATATGCTTTTTGGTCGGAAGTATGTTTTGCAAGTCTGTTTAGCAAGGCGTACTAAGGATCAAGATTATAGTGTGATGCTGGTTTGTGAGGCTTCCAGAGCCACTTTCCAGATAGCCTATGATGTTTACCTGGCGGTTCTTGGGTAAACGGGCATATATGAGAAAAGAATACTTGAAACTTAAGTATTCTAGGGGATCGGAAAAAATATATAATATTTTTTCTGTATAACGAGCCAGTCACTAAAGAATAATTCTGGAGCTGAGACGTTATTTTTTAGGCGGCTGGTCAAAGGAGGGATGGCCTAGGGAACAACAGCTAATGAAGACGGAAATTATTTTGCCGTAAATGAGGCAGTAGATATTCTTACCTAACAAAATTAGGTGCTCAGTACCATCTAAATACTCTGTCAGGGTATTTAGCGTTAAGCATTACTTACTTTATAGTCAAAGGAGTAGTTAGAATGAAGAGATTCTTTAAAGTAGCAGCTCTTGTTACTTTGCTATTAGTAGCATTTAGCAGCTTCGCTTTAGCAGCTGATCACAAAGAAGCTGACATTAACTATGGTGAAGAAGGCGACGACAACAAAGGCGGTTGGGGTTTTGTTTGGACTAAAACATTAGACGACGAAACTACTGGCCAATTACAACCTTACTTAAAAATTAGAGAAAAAATAATGATAGAAAAACGCTTAAATAAAAACGTTGTTGGTCCATATGTAGAAGGTGGACAAAGCTTAACAACAATTATCGGTTCTGACTTAGACGTTAACTATTCTCCATATGTTGCTAAGTTCCATGGCAGCAGTAGATTAATCGGTTTAAGAGTTTATCCAATGAACTTAGATCTTGGTTTAGTAAACTTAGACTTCGACTTTGCTTATATTTGGGCTAAACATGCTGGACTAGATAAACCAATTTGGAAACCAGCTGGTTCTCCATTCGAACCAATTGCTCGCGACGTTTTATTAGGCGTTAAAGGTAAAGTTTGGGAAATCGATCTTGAAACAGCTTTAGTTCGCATGTACAGAAATGAAGACGGCGAACATACTTATTATCACAACTACAGTGTACAAGGTGAATTAGAAGTTATTCCTGGTTTAGTAGTAAAAGGCTTATATGCTGGCTACTCAGAATCAGAAAACTATTTATATGAAGTAACTGCTAACTATGACGCTGTACCTGGTCTCTTAAGTTTAAGAGCTGGTCATAGAAATAGTAATGACATCGAAGGTATTAAATTTAAGTCCAATGGTAAAGACATTGTCGAATTACCATTAGCAATTGTTGGCGGATTAGATGCTACAAATGATCGACACAGATATGTTAGCGACTTAAAACCAATTCAAACTATCTACAACCGCGATAACAGCGTTAACGTTGGTGCAACTGTTTGGTATGACTTTGGTATCGTAGAAAACGAACTAAAAGTTGACTATGATACAACTAACCCCGCTAGACGCGGTGACTTAGATGACAAAGTTACTGTCGACCTTGACACAACTGTACTAAACTTCAACTTATGGCAACAAGTTTCTGTTATGTTCCCAGATGAAGAGACTGATCCTGAAGTTCGTGAATTTTATGATCCTGAAGCTAATCGTTTAGACTATAGCTTGAAGTTCAGAGCTAAATACGACTTACCAGTACCTGTTGTAAACTACTTTACAGCCACTGGTATGGTTAACTTCGATTTGGATAGCAACTACGTAGAAGAAAGTCGTAAGCACACAATTGTTGGTTTAGGCTTAGATTCTTCCGTAGACGTATTAAAAGCTAAAAACATCGGTCTTGGCGCATACTTCTTCTATGATATGCCAAGCGATAAAGATTTAATCGAAGATCCATTCAAATATGCTCTATTAGCTAAATATGATGCTCCAAACGGCATCAAGTTTAGATTAGAGTATAACAGCTCTGTAGACTTTGGTACATCTACTGAGCATGTACATCAACAAAAGCTAAATGATCGCTATAAAGACTTCCGTCACTATGACAACAGCAAATTCGACGGATTCCGTTTTGCTGTAGGTATTCCTCTATAGGATCTAGTAGTTCGAATCTAGAAAGTCATTTAGGCTTAGCCTAAGTGACTTTCTTTTTTTGCAATAATTTTTGGAATATGAAGGAAGATAAGCGTGAGGTAGGGAATTAGTAAGAAAGACTGATGAAGGAAGGTAATTAAATGACTAAGTCAACAACACTATTTCTTGTTTTGGCAATTGTTTTTTCATGGTTCCTTTATTGGCCGGTAATTAACTCAGCAGAGCCATTGGCTAATCCTTTAATGCTGGCATTATATATTTTAGCTAGTTTCGGCCCAGGAATAGCTGCTCTACTAGTTCAATGGCATACTTCGGGGATCGGGGAAGTAAAAGCCTTATTGAAAAAACTTATTGATTTGGAAAGACAACCTAAGTGGTTGATTGCTAGTATTGCTTTGCCTTGCGTTTTTTTATTAATTACAGTCATTATTATTAGTTATACTCAGGGGATTAGTTTTTCAGCAATTAGTATGGGTCGGTGGTTACTAACGATTCCAACTTTGATTCTTAACTTGTTTTTATTTGGAGTGTTAAGTAGTGCTCTTGCTTGGCAAGGATATTTTCTTCCTCAATTGCAAAATAAGTATTCAGCGTTAGTTGCTAGTTTATTTGTTGGGCTTGCTTGGGGATTATGGCAAGTACCAACCTTGTATATCGAAGGGGTTTTTGGAATTTATCAGAGTATAGCATGGATGTTTCTTGAAATGATTGCTTTAGCAATAATTTTAACCTGGTTCTATAACTCAACTGGTAGCCTATTTTATGGTGTTATTTTTAATACTCTCTATCTGACTATTGGTCAAACTATTTCACCAGCTATTCAGTTGAGCAAAGCCCTTCAGGATTATCAACATATTACCGCAATTATATTGGTAAATTTCGCTCTGCTTTTAGTAATCTTTTGTGGGAAAGATTTGATTTTTAAAAAGCCACAGTTTAATTCTAATAATTAATGCTGTACGGAGGGACTGTTAATGAAAAGCGATTTGAAAATTGCCCAAGAAGCAAAATTGTTACCAATTAACGAGATTGCAGCTAAGTTAGGAATTGACCAACAGTACATTGAACAGTATGGTGAATATAAGGCTAAGATTAACTATAATATGTTAACGGAGCAGAATTTAGAGCCACAAGGGAAGTTAATTTTAGTAACGGCTATTAATCCAACACCAGCTGGTGAAGGGAAAACTACTACTAGTGTTGGTTTAGGTGACGCTTTACATAGCTTAGGTAAAAAGGTTGCGATTGCTTTGCGAGAACCATCTATGGGTCCTGTTTTTGGTATTAAAGGTGGGGCAGCAGGTGGAGGTTACGCTCAAGTAGTTCCTATGGAAGATATTAACCTACATTTTACTGGCGATATGCATGCTATTACAGCAGCCAATAATTTGTTAGCTGCTTTAATTGATAACCATATTCATCAAGGCAATGAACTAGGCATAGACCAACGACAAATTACTTGGAAACGTGCCTTGGATATGAATGACCGGCAGTTGCGGTTTGTCATAGATGGATTGGGTGGTCGCAGCAATGGAGTGCCGCGGGAAGATGGCTTTGATATTACAGTAGCTTCTGAAATAATGGCAATTTTATGTTTAGCTAATGATTTGGATGATTTAAAGCAACGTTTACGACGTATTATTGTTGGATATTCTTATGAGAGAAAGCCGATTACAGCAGGAGATTTAAAAGCTGAAGGTGCTATGGCTGCAATTTTAAAAGATGCTTTAAAACCAAATTTGGTGCAAACATTAGAAGGAACTCCAGCTTTTGTTCATGGTGGTCCATTTGCTAACATTGCCCATGGTTGTAACAGCATTATGGCTACCAAAATGGCCCTTAGCCTAGCTGATTATGTGGTGACAGAGGCAGGCTTTGGTGCTGATTTAGGTGCTGAAAAGTTTTTAAATATTAAATGTCGGTTAGCCGGTTTAAAACCAGCAGCAGTAGTAATTGTAGCTACTGTACGAGCGCTTAAACTTCATGGAGGAGCTAGATTAGAAGATTTAGCTGAAGAAAATTTAGAGGCTTTAGTGAGAGGTATGCCTAACTTAATCAAGCATATTGAAAATATAAAAGAACATTTTCGACTGCCGGCAGTGGTTGCCATTAATCGGTTCCCAAGTGATACAGACCAAGAATTAGCTTTAGTTGAAAAAGAATGTCAAAAGTTAGGTGTTAATGTTTGCTTGTCCGAAGTATGGGCTAAAGGCGGGTTAGGCGGTCAGGATTTAGCCAAGGAAGTTCTGCGAGTAATCGACGAAGAGGAGAACAATTTTAGCTTTACTTACGCTGATCAACTAAGCTTACCAGAAAAAATAAAAGAAATTGCTGTTAATATATATGGGGCAGATGATGTAGAATTCACTAGCGAAGCAATGCGTGCTTTAAAACGTTATCAGCGATTAGGATTTAGTAATTTGCCGGTATGTATGGCTAAAACTCAATACTCTTTTTCAGATGATCCGAAAAAACTGGGTCGTCCTTCCGGCTTTAAAATTACCGTTAGAAATGTCAGAATATCAGCAGGAGCTGGCTTTGTGGTAGCCTTAACTGGCGAGATTATGACTATGCCAGGATTACCGAAAAAACCAGCTGCAGAGTTAATTGATGTTGACGCTCAAGGTAGAATAACAGGTCTGTTTTAACAAAAATCCCTAGGATTAAACCTAGGGATTTTTTATGGAACTACCATCGTACCGATACCTTTATCGGTAAAGATTTCTAAGAGTAACGGATGCATAATTGTGCCATTGATAATGTGAGTGGCTTTGACACCTTGTTTAATAGCATGAATACAGCCTTGGACTTTAGGGATCATACCGCCGCAAATTACGCCTGTTTCAATTAATTGATCAATTTCTGCCACGGACAATACTGAAATAACGGAAGTCTGATCATCTGGATCGCTACGTACTCCATCTGTGTCCGTTAAAAAGATTAGCTTTTCTGCTTGCAGAGCAGCAGCAATTTCGCCAGCTACTGTATCCGCATTGATGTTATAAGTCTGTCCATCTTTACCGACCCCAATTGGCGCGACTACTGGAATATATTCGTCTTTGGCTAGTAGTTCTAGTACTTTACAATTTATATTAGTGATTTCGCCTACATAACCAAGATCTACCCCATCAGTAGAAATCTTTTTTTTAGCTTCAATTAGATTACCATCCTTGCCTGATAATCCGATTGCTTTACCACCAACTTGATTTAATTGAGTCACGATTTCTTTATTTACTTTTCCAGCTAGTACCATTTCTACTACATCGATTGTAGCAGCATCTGTGATTCTTAAGCCGTTGTGGAACTGGGATTCAATTTTTAATGCTTTCAGCATCCGATTGATTTCTGGTCCGCCGCCGTGAACTAGAATTGGATTAACTCCCACATACTTTAATAAGGTCAAATCTTGCATTATGGCATAACTTAATTTAGGATCAATCATGGCGTTACCGCCATATTTAATAACAATTGTCTTTCCGCTTAAACGTTGAATATATGGGAGTGCTTCTACTAAAATGTTTGCTTTATTAATTAATGAGTTCACTTTGTCACCTCAATCATTTATTTTAATACAATATATCTGTTTATTTATTCAATAATACTTGATTTTTTCGGGTTTGTCTAGTATAATTTCTAAAATAGTTTAGCTGAGAAAATAGGAAAAGGTGATAATATGAGTTTCAAGTATTTGAACAAAATGCCGAGCCCAGAAGAAATAATTGATATGCTGCCGATTGATGAGCAGAGTCGGAGGATTAAGGAAGAAAGAGATCAGCTGATTCGTCAGATTTTAACTGGAGAATCCGATAAATTCGTAGTTATTGTAGGACCATGTTCTGCTCACCAGGATAATGCGATTTATGATTATGTTAGTCGCCTAGGAGAACTTCAAGAAAAAGTTGCGGATCGTTTAGTTTTGATTCCTAGAATTTATACCAATAAACCGAGGACTACGGGCGAAGGTTACAAAGGAATGGCTCACCAACCAGATCCTATGCAAAAGCCTGATATGGTAAAAGGCGTTAAGATGTTAAGGCAGATGCATTTAAAAGCTATTCAAGAATCAGGTTTAACTGCGGCTGATGAAATGCTTTATCCGGAAAATTATGCTTATTTAGCTGATTTATTGAGTTATGTAGCAGTAGGAGCTCGCTCAGTTGAGAACCAGCAACATCGGATGACTGTCAGTGGAGTATCAGTGCCAGTGGGAATGAAAAATCCAACTAGTGGTGACTTTTCAGTAATGTTGAATGGAATTAAAGCAGGTCAACTTGGTCATGTATTCACTTATAATGGCTGGGAGGTCAGTACAGAAGGAAATCCTTTAGTCCACGCAATTTTACGGGGACGAACCAATCGACATGGAGAAAATATTCCTAATTATCATTATGAGGATGTAATGTTTTTATCCGAGAAATACTTGAGCATGTCATTGTTGAATCCAGCAATTATTATAGATACTAACCATGCTAATTCTGGTAAAAAGTATGAACAACAGCCAAGGATAGCCAGAGAAATTATGCATAATCGGCGTCAGTCTGATTTATTAAGGCATATGATTAAAGGATTAATGATTGAAAGTTTTATTGTAGAAGGCAATCAGCCGGAAAATGGTTGTGTTTACGGTCAGTCTATTACCGATCCTTGTTTAGGTTGGGAAGATACAGAACGCTTAATATATCAACTGGCAGAGTTAGTCTAAAAGCCTACGTCAAGTAGGCTTTTTTCTTGCGATAAAACTTCGGATGTTTTAACGTTAAAACATTAAAGTGTTAACGTAAATAAGTTCATTAAATGGGGTTGTAATTGTTCGTAGAATAACATATAATGTAACGTAGAATAATTCAAATAGATGGGAGGTAGGTCATGGGAAAGAAAAAGAAAGTTACGATTAGTAGCATTGCTAAAGAACTCAATGTTTCTGCAATTTCTGTTAGTCGTGCCTTATCTAATCAGCCTGGAGTTAGTGACGAATTACGAAAAAAGATCGTAGCTAAGGCTAAAGAATTAGGTTATAAAAAACGTAAATGTAACGAGAAGATTAACGTTCTAGTTTTAATTAAACGACGTTATGTTGCTGACAATAGTAACTTTAGTTATATGGTGCAAGGAATCGAAAATCATATTAAAAAAAGTGGTGCGGAATTTACAGTTGAGTTTATAGAACCAGACAAGCAAAAGGATCTAGTGTTGCCTTATAACCTGGAGCGTAATAAGGATATCAACGGAGTAATTTTATTAGGGAAGTTTGATCCAGAATATGTTTCATTTATTAACTCGGTAGTGACTAGTGTCTTAGTTTTTAATGGCATATCAGATAAAGTGGTCTGCGATCACGTTTATTACAATTTTAACCGCATAGGCTATCAGGCGGCAGAGTACTTAATCAAGAAAGGCCATCGAAAAATCGGGATGGTTGGTTCGGAAGGTAAATATAATCAACGTTTTCTCGGTATGTGCCGGGCTTTAGATGATTATCAAGTGCCTTTATATGAACGGTATATAATTCCGACGAAAGAAGAACTAGCCGATCGACTTGATGAATTAGTTAAAGCGAATGACTTGCCGACTGCCTTTATTTGCCGTTCAGATCATTTGGCCTTTCGTTTGATTAAATATCTGCATGAACATGGTTTATCGGTTCCGGATGATGTTTCAGTAATCGGTAGTGGGAATACCGATATGGCACAAATTGCTATTCCGGCATTGACAACCTTTGATCTGAACATTGAGTTTGCCTGTGAGGTTGCAGTAAATACCCTTTTAAACCATATTATGGCAGAACACAATCCTAGTTGTACTACCTATATTGATGGTTTTCTTGTGGAACGAGATTCAGTTAGAACTATAGAATAAGGAGCTATATAAATGCATGATTTTAAACGGCTGCTAGGTTACTCCAAGCGTTTTTGGAAGTTGAATGTTCTTGGGTTAATCCTAGCTTTCGGTGTAATTTTAGCTGGGTTATATGTACCTTATATTACTAAAAGCATTGTTGACGATGTACTGATTGGCCGCCAGTTTGAACAGCTTGCTCCATTAGTAGTTGCTTTGTTAGCTGCTACATTAATAAACGCCTTAATGCGGTATGGTAAGTCGTATATTTTTGAATATACTTCGCAAGGTGTGTTATATGATTTTCGTAGCCAGCTGTATTCTAAATTACAAGCCCAATCTTTTCAATTCTACGACCAAACGCGAACAGGTTTACTAATGAATCGGATGGTGGGAGATTTACAAGCTGTTCGTCAACTGCTAAATACTGGCTATGTTCAGGTTATTGAAGGTGTTTTTTCAATAATTACTACAGTTACCGTAATGGTGATGTTAAGTGGTAAACTAACATTGGCTTTAGTAGTCATTGTGCCTTTTATATATTTAAGTACCCGGACAATGTCGCGTAGATTACAACCAGTTTACCGTGGTATCCGACAAGCTTTTGAAGATTTATCTTCTTATGTTCAGGAAAATATTACCGGGATTAGGGTAGTAAAAGCTTTTGGCCGAGAAGATTATGAAATTGAACTTTTTAAAGATATTACTGCCGCTTATACCAATCAGAATATTGAAGCTGCCGATATTCGTTCTGTATTTATACCAGTAGCTAGATTAATAAATGGAATGGCAATGGTTATTATTCTCTTATTAGGCGGATATTTGGTAATCCAAGGCGATTTAACGATTGGTGCTTTGGTAGCTTTCAACGGATATATGGCGCTGTTAGCTGGTCCAATTACTAATGCAAATAACTTAGTTAATCAGTGGGAAAATGCTAAAGCTTCTTTAGAAAAGATTTTCCAATTGTTAGATGAGGATATTGTTATCACCAATAAAGCAGAGGCCATAAAGTTAGATAACTGCCGTGGTGAAGTTGAGTTTAAAAATGTCTCTTTTAAATATGGAAATGAGGATGTATTGAAAAACATTAATCTTCATCTTCGTCCTGGAACTACAACAGCTATTATGGGTGATACTGGTTCCGGTAAGTCAACTCTAATCAGCTTAATGGCTCGTTTTTATGATGTAACAGAAGGTGAAGTGTTTGTTGATGGGATTAATGTGAAGGATTTAGAGTATAATAGCCTGCGGCAACAAATCGCGATTGTCTTTCAAGAAACGTTTCTCTTTTCTGACACTATTGCTGCTAATAT
>JAAYMV010000051.1 GCA_012521185.1 Bacillota bacterium | reverse complement strand
TATCATCAAAAGGAAGGAGCTTAAAGCATGAGTCTACCCAAGCTATTGCGAGCATTAGTTTATATCGCTGCTGGATTAACATTCTTTAGCGTAGCATTTATTATACTCTATATCTTAGTCCAAGGAATACCGCATTTAACTCCTTCTTTGTTTGCCTTAGAATATACAACGGAAAATGTCTCTTTATTTCCGGCAATCGTAAATACCATAATCATTGTTCTATTGACCTTAGTTATTGCAGTCCCCGCTGGTATCTTTGCTGCCATTTACTTAGTAGAGTACGCAAAAAAAGGCAATCGCCTAGTAGCAATGATTCGGCTAACAACTGAAACACTAGCTGGTATTCCATCAATTGTTTATGGGCTGTTTGGTTTGTTATTCTTCGTTACTAAACTACAATGGGGCTTCTCGTTGTTGTCTGGCGCCTTCACTTTAGCAATTATAATTTTACCTTTAATTATTCGCACTACTGAAGAAGCCTTAGAATCAGTGCCTGATGGTTGGCGAGAAGCCAGTTTTGGTTTAGGTGCAGGAAAACTGCGGACAATTTTCCGGATTGTTTTACCAGCTGCTATTCCTGGGGTGCTAGCCGGTGTAATTTTAGCCATCGGCCGAATTGTAGGAGAAACTGCTGCCTTAATTTACACTGCTGGTACCGTAGCTCGACTGCCAAAAAGTCTCTTTTCTTCCGGCAGGACTTTAGCCATTCATATGTTCGCCTTATCAAGTGAAGGATTTTATATCGATCAAGCCTATGCTACAGCAGTAGTGCTAGTAACCATAGTGTTAGGCATTAACTTCTTATCTGGCTTTATTGCCAGGAAACTAACGAAAGGACAAGTGCGATGAATAAATTTGAGTTACGTGATGTCAATTTATTTTATGGGGATTTTCAAGCCTTAAAAAACATTAACTTGGATATAAAAGCCAATAAAATCACTGCTTTTATTGGGCCGTCAGGCTGCGGAAAATCCACTCTATTAAAAACCTTAAATCGAATGAATGACCTAGTAGAAGGCTGCCGAATAAATGGTCAAATCCTATTAGACGGTCAAGACATTTATGGTGATATAGATGTCAATCACTTACGAAAAAATGTAGGCATGGTTTTCCAAAAGCCAAATCCCTTTCCGATGAGTATATATGATAATATTGCCTATGGTCCAAGGACCCATGGCATTAAGAAAAAAGCAATTCTAGACGAAATAGTAGAAAAAAGCCTCCGAGATGCAGCCCTTTGGGATGAAACAAAAGATCGGCTAAGAAAAAATGCTCTAGCTCTATCTGGCGGTCAGCAACAACG
This sequence comes from Bacillota bacterium, assembly GCA_012521185.1. Lineage (GTDB taxonomy): Bacteria > Bacillota > Limnochordia > Darwinibacteriales > DTU012 > JAAYMV01. The sequence goes on along the minus strand of JAAYMV010000051.1, from coordinate 25,160 downwards.
ACTTTGTATAGCCCGAGCATTAGCTGTGGAACCTAAAGTTTTATTAATGGATGAACCGACTTCTGCCTTAGATCCAATCTCTACAGCGAAAATCGAAGAACTCGTGTTAGAACTAAAAAACGACTATACTATTATTATAGTAACTCATAATATGCAGCAAGCTACAAGGATCTCAGATGAAACTGTTTTCTTCTTACTCGGAGAACTAATCGAAGCTAATGATACCGAAACTCTATTTTCCTTCCCAAGAGAACAAAAAACTGAAGATTATATTACCGGGAGGTTTGGATAATGCGCAAATATTTTGATCGAGAGCTAGAAGCCTTAAACACTGGACTAGTTGAAATGGGTGCTCAAATTGAAAGTGCTATTGAAAATGCAGTGAAAGCCTTGGAGACCAGTAATGCAGACTATGCGCGTAAAGCCATTGAGTTAGATAGTAAAGTTAATTCCATGGAAAAGGATATCGAAAGTCGATGTCTAAGATTACTATTACAACAACATCCAGTAGCTAGCGATCTGCGATTGATTTCTGTAGCCATGAAAATGATTACTGATATGGAGCGTATCGGAGATCAAGCAGCAGATATTGCTGAGATTACCTTACGTTATGAGGAAAAGCAATTTATTAAAGAGCTAGTTGATATTCCTAAAATGGCTCAAGCAGCCATTAAAATGGTACACGAAAGCATCGATGCCTTCGTTAAAAGAGATTTAGCCTTAGCTAAATCAGTAATCCTGTATGACGATTTTGTAGATGAATTGTTTACTATTATTCGTAACGACTTAATCGAGTTAATCCATGCCGATAAAAATAACGGAGAACAAGCCTTAGATTTATTTATGATTACCAAATATTTAGAACGGATTGCCGACCATGCTGTAAATATTGCCGAATGGGTAGTTTTCTCGATGACAGGTCAACACAAAGACTACGAATAGGCGGTGATCACTATGCAGACAATCTATGTAGTCGAAGATGAAGATAGTATTCGTGAATTAGTTACCTACGCCTTACAAAACGCTGATTTTAAAGTAATCCAATTTAAAGATGGTCGGAATTTACACGCTCATTGTTTAAAGGAAATGCCTGATTTGATAATTTTAGACATTATGCTGCCCTATCAAGATGGGATCAGTCTATTAGAGCAATTAAAAGCTGATCAAGCTACTAAAGATATTCCAGTGATGATGCTCACTGCTAAGGGTACAGAATTAGACAAAGTAAAAGGGCTTGATGGTGGGGCTGATGACTACATCACCAAGCCCTTTTCCGTTATGGAACTAATTTCTCGCGTAAAAGCCATTCTCCGCCGAGCACAACGACAATTTAAACAACAAGCAGTCCTAACTGTTGGAGCTTTACGCCTCGAACAAGATAAACGTACTGTTACAGTAGCAGGTCAAACAATAGATTTGACCTATCGTGAATTTGAATTACTAGCCTATCTAATGCGTCACCCAGAAATAGTGCTAAGTAGAGCGCAAATCCTTGAAGCTTTATGGGGTTACGACTTCATTGGCGAAAGCCGAACCGTTGATATGCATATTAAAGCATTACGACAGAAATTAGGCCAACACGCTTCCTACATTCAAACTGTCAGGAATGTTGGTTATGTATTGAAACCACCAGATAAAATGTAGGTGATTGGAATGCGTAAAGGAATATTCCGCAGTTTACTATTATTAGCAAGCTTTTCCACCTTAATTATCACTTTAATTACCACTATGACTAGCTACACATTATTAGAAAAAAGTACTATCGCTAGCTTAGAAAACCAAGCCAAAAGCCTTGCTACTGGATTAGCTACTTTTGGATGGGAAGATTATTATCCGCTTTTACAACAATTACCTAATAATCTTCGAATTACCATTGTAGAAGAATCAGGAGAAGTTCTCTATGACTCTTTCGCCAGTCCAAATAATTTAGAAAATCATGGGGACCGCCCAGAAATTATAGAAGCCAAAAGATATGGTATCGGTTTTGCTAAACGTTTTTCTACCACTCTAACCCATCAAACTTTTTATTCTGCTATTCAAGTAAATGATCAAATCATCCTCCGCGTAGCTACACAAGTGCAAACAATTTATAACATGATTAAAAACATGATCCCCTACCTACTAATTGCACTTATCTTAGTCTTGCTGATTAGTTCGATCATAGCTAATAAACTAGTCGACACCTTATTGTATCCCATCGAAAAACTAACTAGTTCTTTAACAGAACCGATCAGTTATGACCAACTAACGATTTATGATGAACTATTACCATTAGTAAGAACAATACACCAGCAACAACAAGCCATCCAAGATCAAATCGACACCTTGAAAAACGAACGAGATACCATTAACCTAATCAGCAATAATATGCGCGAAGGCTTAATCTTACTGGATCAAACTGCTAAAGTACTAGCAATTAACCAAAGTGCTGCCTCAATTTTTGAAGTAGATGCTAAGCAATTTATTGGCAAAAGTTTTATTCACTTAACAAGAAATCCAGACCTCAACCGCTGTGTGGAACTAGTTACCAGTAACCAGCATATCGATATCATTATGGAATTATCTGGTAAGTTTTACCATATTTATGGTTGTGGGGTGGAAACTGATGGCAAAATTATCGGTGGGATGCTATTACTCGTTGATGTAACTGCCGAACAATTGGCTCAACAGCTACGAACAGAATTTACAGCTAATGTTTCCCATGAATTGCGAACTCCAATCACTTCTATTTCTGGCTATGCTGAATTGCTGGCCCGCGGCATGGTAGCCGAAAAAGATATTCAAAACTTCGCCGAAAAAATCTATCATGAAACGGGACGAATAAAAGAACTAATCGATGATTTGATTATTCTTGGCAAGTTAGATGAAGGGATTTCTCAATTAGAAAAAGAAAGTACCGATTTATCAGCTATTGTCGAACAAGTCTTTAACCGCCTGCAGCCTAAAGCAGAACAAGCGCAAGTTCAATTAACCAAAATCGGTGATGAGCTCAGCATCCTAACTGTACCTTCGATGATCGATGAAGTACTGTATAATTTAATCGACAATGGGATTAAATACAATAAGCCCCAAGGCACAGTGACGGTTTCCCTGGTAGAAGAAGGCGAGACGGTGAAAATTTCTGTAGCCGATACTGGGATCGGGATACCCAAACATCTTCAAACTAGGATCTTCGAACGATTTTATCGAGTTGACCAATCCCGCTCCAAACATGTTCCCGGGACTGGTTTAGGTCTGGCTATTGTTAAGCATATTGTCCATACGCTCGGCGGAAAGATTAGTGTTCATAGTCAGGAAGAACAAGGCACGGAAGTAACAGTTACTTTGAACAAATATTAATTTTCCCTAGTTAAGAGGGAATAATATAAAACGAGAAAGGAGTTAATAGCATGTTGAAAACCACGATTTTTCCAGGCAGGTACGTCCAAGGCCCCAATAGTCTAAATCACCTTGGCAAAGAAATTGCTCGTTTAGGTGATCAAGCTTTAATTGTACTCGATGCCTTTGTTATGGAAAACTTGCTGGAACGTTTCAAAAACAGTGTAGAAGAAGCAGTGACAGCGAATTTTCAGAAATTTAACGGCGAATGTTCTGAAGAAGAAATTCAACGCCTAGTTCAAATTGGTCAAGAGAGTAATTGTAATATCGTAGTGGGAATTGGCGGTGGTAAAACTCATGATACAGCCAAAGCTGTTGCCCATTATTTAAAAGTACCAACAGCCATCGTTCCAACCATTGCTTCAACCGATGCTCCTTGTAGTGCTTTATCCGTTATTTACACACCAGATGGTCAATTTGATAAGTATCTATTTTTAACTAAAAACCCTGACCTAGTCCTCGTTGATACCCAAGTAATTGCTGAAGCACCTGCCCGCTTTTTAGTCAGTGGTATTGGTGATGCTTTAGCTACCTATTTTGAAGCTGAATCCTGTCGTGTCAATCACATTGGAAATATGACCGGTAATCTTGGCTCACTAACCGCTTACGCTTTAGCCCGCCTCTGTCTAGATACCTTACTAGAGTATGGCTTAGCAGCTAAAGTGGCTTGTCAAGCGAAGGTGGTTACCCCAGCCCTAGAAAAAGTTGTAGAAGCAAACACCTTGTTAAGCGGTATAGGTTTTGAAAGTGGTGGTCTGGCTAGTGCTCATGCCATCCATAATGGGCTAACAGCCTTAGAAGCCACTCATCAATACCAGCATGGTGAAAAAGTAGCCATTGGAGTTCTAGCTGGAATGATCTTAACCGATCGACCGCCAGAAGAAATTGATGAAATCTTTGACTTCTGTGAAGCCATTGGTTTACCAACGACATTAGCAGATATCGGTTTAGAAAATGTCTCTGATACGGATTTAATGAAAGTAGCTGAACTAACCTGTGCCGATGGAGAAACTATCCATAATGAACCAATGAAGGTTACCCCTGAACTAGTCTTTAATGCCTTAAGAACGGTTGATGCTTGGGGCAAAGCTCGGAAAAATGGTTTAGCATAAATAAGGACAGGCTTGTGCCTGTCCTTTACTCTTGATTTAACTTGTCAAAAATGATTTTCCACGCTAGTTCATTTTCTTGCTTAAAGTTTACCTTTGTCCTGTTCCAATTAACGGGTTCCTCACCAAGGTAGGGTTGAAAACCAAAGTTTAAATAGATATTGATTGCTTTCCAACTCCAGGTTCTAGAGGTTAAATAAAGCTGACCACTTTCCCCTAGAGATTCAAACACCTGAAATGTTTTCGTTAATAAAGCCTTGCCTAGTCCCTTACCTTGATGAGCTGGATCAACAGCAACCCAATGAATCCGCGGAAGCATGGAGCCAAATAATTCACCAAACCAGGCAGAAGAGGTAGCTACTACTTGACCTTGATCACTTTGAATGAAAATACAGCGACGAGGCAGTTGAGCAGCATAAGGCATAAATTCATTGTGAAAATAGGCAACGGCGTCTGAAACCGTATTAAATTCACCAACGGCAGTCTCTATTCTAGCCCAAGCCTGATCAAAACCAGGCTGATACATAACAAATCGATAACCTACCGGTAGCTGATATTTCGGATAATCGCTCAAATTTTCCTTGGTCATCGCCACAGAGATTACTTCCACTGTTTTATCTACCATTTAAATCCCTCTTTACTATTTATAGGCTTCCATATCAGCCATTTCTTGTTGTGCCATTACTAAGCGATAATAATAACCTTTCAAGGCCATCAATTCCTCATGGGTACCTAACTCTACCTGACGACCTTTGTCCAATACCATAATCCGATCCGCATACCTTAAGGTAGATAACCGGTGAGCAATAGCAATCGTCGTTCGATCTTTAATAAGACGCTGCAAGGCATCTTGAATTTGTTTTTCTGTTTGACTATCAACAGATGATGTTGCTTCATCAAGAATTAAGATTCTTGGATTATGAAGAACCGCTCGAGCAATGGCAATTCGCTGACGTTCACCGCCAGATAAGCGTTGTCCTCTTTCCCCAACGCGAGTATCATAACCATCAGGGAACTTGACTATAAAATCGTGGGCATTAGCTATTTTAGCCGCATGCACAATTTCTTCTGGTGTAGCATCTGGTTTAGCATAGGCAATATTTTGCCAAACAGTTCCAGAAAACAAGAAGGTATCTTGTAAAACTACACCAATTTGACTGCGTAATTCATTTTGAGATAAGTCTTTAATATTGATCCCGTCTATTAGAATCTCACCTTCATCTACATCATAAAAACGACTAATCAGGTTAATTAAAGTAGTTTTTCCTGCTCCCGAATGACCAACTAGGCCTAACATTTCACCTGCTTTAATTGTTAAATTGATATTGTTTAAAACTGGCTCATGTTTTATATAGCCAAAAGTAACATTTTTTAATTCTATTTCCCCTTGCATATTCTGCAAAGGAATCGGGTCTGGTCGATCTTGGACATCAGGACTTTGATCCATAATTTCAAACACCCGCTCACTGGAAACCATCGCTTGATGGAACCAGCGAGAAATAGACACTAAATGTCTTAAAGGCTGATAAATTTTGCCAGCATATGTTGAGAAGAGAGTTAATTCCCCTAATGTTAGCTGCCGCCCAAAAACTAAATGACCGCCATATAAGAGAATCAAGAAATTACCTAGACCCATAATAAAACCGAGTGATGGATACAAAGTATTAAAGGTTCGCTCATTTTTAGAAGCTAAGTCAGCGAATTTTTTAGTTTGAGCACTAAATCTTTCAATTTCTCTTTGTTCTCCACCGAAGGCCTTGACTACTCGAATACCAGACAAAATATCCTGCAATAAAGAGTTTACTTGGTCTGTTAAACGCCACTGACGCCGATACATAATCCTAATCTTTTGCCAAGTTATTTGAGTAATCCACACTACGACTGGCGCTGGTATCATAATCAAGAGGGTCAACTTCCAGTTGGTCATTAAAAGAATAGTGCCAATTCCAATAAAGATAATCGTTTGATTAACCACGTCTGGCAGCTGATTCTGTAAAAATGACTGAATATGTGCCGTATCTCTACTAATCCGATTCATTAAATCCCCTGTACGGCGCTGATCAATAAAGCGCAGAGATAACTCATGTATTTTGGTGTATACCATTTCCCGTAATTCTTTACCTAATTGCGCACTTAGCCGCACCATTAACCGACCGCGCCAAATAGTTAAACCAACACTGATTAGCCCGCCAAGAGCTATCCCTCCTACAATAATCAAAAGAAATCTTAAATCCATTAATTGAGGTTGTAATATATCATCAATTAAGATTCTTTGTAACTGAGGCAATAACAGCTCTACCCCGGCAATTAACCAAAAGATTAGCGTAACACCAATCATCATTTTCATATGGGGTCTAATAATTTCCCATAATCGGGCTAAAATCTTCCGGGTATCAATACAAACTGGACACACTTTACTGCCCTCAGGCAAATTCCGTCCGCAAGTCGGACAAATATCTAACTCCACTGCATCAACAGGACGAATCTTGCCATCTTCGATATATCTAGTAATATAACGTTCAGCCGCTGAAAATAAGGGCTGATGGTCAACAATATACCTAGCAACACAATAGACTTGGTCATCAACCCAAATATTAAGACGACCGTTACCTACTAAACGTTGAGCTTGGATTTTTCGAATTTGCTTTAATTCGTATTCTGCTGTCTTCACAGCTATCTCATTTTTTGCTTCAAACCGAATTAAACGTTTATTGGTAATAACTACTTTAGCTGCTGCTTTCAGACCCTGATCATCAAGTAATGAAGGTAAGTCAAACAAAATAAACTCATCTTCATCTAATACATGATCGGGTATCTCTATTTCTGGCTCATTTAGCCTTTTATCTTCTAGAGCCACTGCACCCATTTTTCTTCACCTCACTAGGACTAAGTTACCTGATACGCTTACACCAGTGACTCAATATACCGGAAACTTCGCTGATCCAACTCATGATAATTAGGAATCTCAAAGCGGTTTCCAGTCATGTCAATAATTAAAATTCGTGTATCGGTAATCGGTATAATACTTTGATCTCGTCCTCTAGTAACAAATTTACGATATCCCCGATCAGTTTCTACATCCCAGTACATATGTCCATACTCTTCTTTCATAGAGAGTACTCGCTTAATTTTAGGCGTGTAATAGCGCCATTGAATTTCCTTTAGAATTGCTTCGCGAGATTCTTGATCAAATTCTGCTAAGTCCTTAATGACCCCTATTTCTTCATCATTCTCATTACGAATAGAAATAAATTTATGCTCTAAGGATAACGGGAAAGCCTGATAAACATCTACCTTCGGATAAAAATCATCATTGATTTGTAAAGTAAGCACTCCACCACTTGTTGTTCTAAAAATAGCTTCATCAGGCGATAAATATCGCACATCACCAATCATTTGTTCAGCTGTTTCTGTTCCACTACACATCTACTAAGTCCCCCTCTAATTAACTACTAACATCAATCAGCTCTAAAGATTCCCTTTGAGTAGTGAACAATTTATAGTACACGCCATCCGGATTTTCCATCAATTCATTATGACTACCAATTTCCACAATGGTACCCCGATCAAAAACAAATAAACGATCTGCTTTCCGTAAAGTACTGAGACGGTGAGCGATAGCAAAGGTAGTTCGTCCTTGAACTAATTGTTCAATAGCCTCTTGGATTAACTTCTCTGTTTCTGTATCAATATTAGCCGTTGCTTCATCCAAAATTAGTATCTTAGGGTTTAACAAAACTGCACGGGCAATGGCCAAACGTTGTCTTTCCCCACCTGATAAATCATGGCCTCTACGACCAATCACTGTTTCATAACCATCTGGTAGCATGGTAATAAAATCATGAGCATTGGCTATTTTGGCTGCCCGTATTACTTCTTCTGGAGTGGCATCTGGCTTAGCATAGCGAATATTATCTAGAATACTGCCTCTAAATAAAAAGGTTTCTTGTAATACCATTCCTACTTGCTTATTAAAATCTTCCCGATTAATATCTCGGACATCGACACCATCAATAGTAATCGAACCAGATTGCACATCATATAACCGGGCGATTAAGTTGATCATAGTGGTTTTACCTGCGCCTGAGCGACCAACTAAACCAATCATTTCTCCAGGCTTAACATGAAAGTTAATATCCTTTAAGATTGGTTTGCCTTCATCATAAGCAAACTCTACATCTCTGGCAATAACTTCACCTTGAATCTTAGGCATACTTACAGGCTCAGCCGGAATTGGTAAGAAGTCGTTAGAATCAATAATCTCAAAAATTCTATTGGCTGAATTCATAGTTGATGACCAACGGTCTACAATCCAAGTCATGAAATGCAGTGGTCCATACAACATTCCTAAATAACCAATAAAGGAAATAAGGGTACCAAAGGACATTTGACCTTTGACCACATTCCAGCCGCCTACACCCCAAACTATAATACTACCTAATCCCATAATATAGGACATTAATGGAAAAACAGTATGACTCATTTTTCCTTGCTCAATTGCAACCTTAAATACGCTAGCATTCCGAGCTGCAAATCTAGCGACCTCATAATCTTCTTGACCGAAAGCTTTGACTACTCGCACACCAGTCAAAGAGTCATTAATTACTGAGTTTAAGCGAGAATTTGCTCTAAAACGCTTGGAATAGATTTTCCATAACTTGGGATAAATTACTTTAATAAAATAGATAATAATTGGTACAGGTAATAATACATAAAGCGTTAAACGCCAATTGAAGCTGAATAATATTGCTGCAACTCCGATTAAGGAAATTCCATTCACAACAATTGGTGGAATTACATCATTAAAGAAATATTGCAGTTCATCAGCGTCATTGTTTACCCGATTCATTAATGCACCAGTTTGTCTTTTACTATAAAAGCTTAACGAGAGTTTTTGCATGGCTTCAAAGACCATAGATTTTAAATCGAAAACAATTTTGGCTGCGACAGTAGCATTAATTCGGCCATGAATAATGTCTAGCAGAACACTAACGATTTCCGCCGTCAAAGCTAGTAACACAAACTGCCAAATCATGCCGGCATATTTACCATTAGGATTTAAAACCTCATCAAAAAAGACCCGCCCACTTAAGAATGGCGTGGCCAAACGTACCAGTGCAGTTAGAATCATAACAACAATCATCATGGTAAGCTGCACTCGATACTTAGGCGTTAAAGCCAAAACTCTTTTAAATAGAGTACGGCGATCAAGACAATGGGGACAAACTTGTCGTCCTGGATCAGGATATAACCGACCACATGTAGGACAAGTTTCATTCGAACGACGTCTAGGCGGTCCACCAAATCGTTCCGACTTGCCTTCGGCTTGCTCCTCCCCCTTGAGGATGTTATTTACTTTTTTGGCAAAGTCATTTAAATCACCAATTTTAGAGGAGGAACCGCGGCAAATAACTTTGTCTTGTTCATCTACCGTGGCTAATAAAACTACACTGCCTGTAAAGGTTTGACACTTCAACTCACTAATCTTAGCAAGTGGATATTTTGATAAAATCTGTACTTCTAAGGGGCCATTACGTAAATCAAGCTCATCACCAGTTAAATAGGATTGACGATCGAGATCTCGAGCAAATAAAGATCTTTTTCGAATCTCCTCAACAACATTTTTTTGCTTATTCTCATCGCTATACCCAGTTTGGGTAATTACATACAACCATTGATTATCTACACAAGCCCAAGTGACCAAAAAGCCGCCTTTTGGCCCTAAATCACTTTGCACAATCGCCCGGATCGGGCCATCACTAGTAGCAGACTGACTGATCACTGTTTGTATATACTCCGGTACAACCACTTCTTTAGCCATTATCTACTCCCCTTTAAAGCTGCACGTCATACAAGTCCTCATCTATCGCAGTTACAAATGGTGTTAAAACATTACTGTAATAAATGAATAAATAATGTAAGGCACGTGTGCATGCTGTGTAAAACAAATTCCTTTCTTTCTCATCTCCATATAATTTAGCATCGGCATCGTGAATAATTACACCATCAAATTCTAATCCTTTTGCTAAATAAACTGGGATCACCACCACTCCAGTTTGAAATGAATGATCGTCATTAGTAATTCGTGTTAGCTCAATCTTGTCCCGCAACAACTTCTCAACTTCTTTAGCACTAGCCGCAGTTTTACAGATTACCGCAATTGATTTGCACTGCTTCTCCAGACAGAATTCAATAGCATTCCGTAATTCTTCAGCTGGATCTAAGTGATACTTTTTAATCTGAGGCTTCATTCCCTCCCGTTCAATAATTTCTATTTGTTGTGTCTTAGGTAACAGCCCTTGGGTAAATGCGCTAATCTCCTTGGTTGAACGATAACTCTTCGTCAAGGTTATTAGTTTAGTTGTAGCATTAGCCGCAAAAATCTGGGCAATATCATCATAATCTGTTTGACGTAAGTAAGGATGAATCGCTTGATTTAAATCACCTAAGATTGTAAAAGAACATTTTGGAAAAGACTCTTTTAAAATTGCATAATGGAATAAAGAATAATCTTGAGCCTCATCAACGATTACATGCCGGATGTTTGGTACTATCTCCCAACCGTTTAGATGCCCTTTAATGTAAATAAAGGGAGCTAGATCTTCATAGTAGAGTTTTTGTTCTGCAAACATTTTAGTAGTCAATTGACAAATTGTTGCCCAATTTTCAGGAATTTGGTCTCGGTCAACAATCCTATTAATCATTTGCGGATCCTTAAATAATTCCTGATAAACCTCATTGACATTAATTGCTACCATACCATTAATCTGATCCATGACGGACCGCAATTCTTCTCTTACCTGCTGCAAACAGAGGCGCTTTAAGTCCCGTTCAGAATCTCCCAGGTGTTCCGGTAAATCTTTGCGCTGATTATAAAGATCATTGACTCGCTGATTGCGTACAGGACGCATCAGGTAGCGCATTCGCCGTTTAATCTTGTCTAAACGAGCTTTGGTAGGCAGATACTGATAGGTATCATAGAAAAGTTTTTCACATTCTTCCTTCGTAATAATAACTTGATCGTAAGCTATAACATCAGAGAATTGATTGTTATTCTTTAATATATAAGCTAAATATGCTTGCAGCAGCTGAAAATATTCTTTTGAGCTTTTGAAGGCAATATTCTGAATCCGCGGATCATTTTCATTGTCATTATGGGCTAATAAATACTCAAACTGGTGATAAACATCTTCTATTTTCCAAGATTTGCCAAGCATCCACCTAGCATAATCTAAAAACGTAACCTGACTAATATTCTCTTCACCTAACTCGGGCAATACATTGGAAATATAATCACTAAAGATCTCATTAGGCGAGAAAATTACAATATTATTAGCCTTAATGGTTTCATGGAAACGATAAAGTAAATAAGCAGCCCGATGTAAAGCAATCGATGTTTTACCACTGCCAGCAGGTCCCTGGACTAGTAAAACTTGAGTTTCCTCATCACGAATAGCTAAGTTTTGCTCCCGCTGAATACTGTAGATTATATGTCGCATTTTATCATCTGCATTTTTACTTAAGACGCCTTGCAGGATTTCATCGTCGATCTTCAAATCACTATCAAAAACATAAACTAACTGACCATCTTCGATTTTATATTGCCGTTTTAATAAGATTTCACCTTCAATGATACCTGCTGGACACTGATATTCCGCAGGACCAATACCGTAATCATAAAACATGCTGGACACGGGAGCGCGCCAGTCATAAACTAAATGCTCATTAGTACGATGATCCACTAAGGAAGCCACTCCAAGATAGATCTGTTCCACTACCCCATATTCCTGGTCGTAAAAATCAATCCGCCCAAAGTACGGATTCTTCTTAAGTAACTTGAGTTTAACTTGATTTTGGCGATGTATGTCATAATCTCGGCCATGGCGGTTTAATACTTCCATGTATTGGGTGATTGTCACATTTTTCTCGAAATTATGGACATCTCCACCAATCCCTACATCTTCCCAGATAGAACGCTTCGTAGCCCGAATTTGGCTACGGGCTTCTCTAGTATTTTCGGTTGCTATTTGCAGTTGTTCATCAATTTCTTTATTTACGCGAGCTAATCGCTGTAACTCTAACTCATATTCCTTCTTATCTATAGCTCTTCTTCCTTTCTTATAACACAATTACCAAAATTAATGTTGACATTTCCCTGTAATTGTGATATAATCGGCATAGCTAAATGCCTGTAGTCTGATGGTTTCTTATTTAGTATGTCATATTTATAACCAATTGTAAAGCTCAGTTTATTTGTTCTTTTACTATTTCTTTTACTTTACCTAGCGTTATCAGACTAAGGCAACTTTTTACTAATAAAATATTTAAAAAGCAGAGGTTTTCTAACCTCTGCTTTTCCTATTAATCTACTTTCCGTTTTCATTTAAATAACTTAACTCATATAAATCATAGGGGGTTACCTGATAAACATAATAGTTAAGCCAATTGGAAAATAGAAGATTGGCATGACTCCGCCACAACACTAAGGGCGGCTGATTTGGATCATCTTGGGGATAATAATTCTTGGGCACTTCAATCTCTAAGCCCTTCTTGATATCCCGATCATATTCACTTTTTAAGGTATCTGGATCGTATTCTGCATGACCAGTAACAAAAATCTGGCTTCCGTCCTTACTAGCAACAATACACACACCAGCTTCTTCTGATTCGGCAAGAATTACTAAATCCTCAATATCCTCTAAATCCTCGCGCTTAATTTCTGTATGCCGTGAATGGGGCATATAGAACCGATCATCAAAACCTCGCAGCAAAGGAATATTAGCATAGGTAGCGTAATGACTAAATACACCAAACTGTTTAGCTGACAATTGATACTTAGGTACCTGATAATGATAATAAAGACCAGCCTGGGCACCCCAGCAAATATGTAATACTGAGGTGACATGTTTCTTTGACCACTCCATAATCTGGGTTAGCTCTTGCCAGTAAGCCACATCTTCAAATTCCATTTGTTCTACTGGTGCTCCAGTAATTATTAAACCATCAAAACGCTGGTCTCTAATCTGACTAAAGGTCTGATAAAAACGGTACAGATAATCAGCTGGCGTATTCTTCGCTTGGTAAGTTTCTGGATGTACCAAAACAATTTCTACTTGTAATGGTGTATTTCCAATTAACCTTAAAAGCTGAATTTCTGTCTGAATTTTCGTCGGCATTAGATTTAGAATAGCAATTCTTAGGGGACGGATATCCTGGCTAGTTGCCCTGCTTTCATCCATAACGAATATGTTTTCCTGAGCTAATATTTCCTTTGCTGGCAAATCATTAGGTATTTTTACTGGCATACCATAGCTCCCCTTTCCACAAGATTACTTGCTGCTCTTAGCCAAAGCCTGATCTAAATCAGCAATTAAATCCTCCACATCTTCGATTCCAATAGACAAGCGAATTAGATCAGGTGTTACTCCGCTATTTCTTTGTTCTTCCTCTGATAACTGAGCATGGGTAGTGCTGGCTGGGTGAATTACTAAAGATTTTGCATCAGCCACATTAGCTAATAAAGAGAAAATCTCTAAATTATTAATAAATCTCTTACCAGCTTCAGCCCCTCCTTTAATTCCAAATGAGAAAATAGAACCAGCGCCCTTTGGCAAATACTTTTGAGCTAAATCATAGTATTTATTCCCTTTCAAACTTGGATATTTCACCCATTCTACTAATGGATGCTCATTTAAAAACTCAGCAATCTGCTTGGCATTAGCCACATGTTTTTGCACCCGCAGTGACAACGTTTCTAAACCCTGAATAAACAAAAAGGCATTAAATGGACTTAAGCTTGCACCAGTATCCCGCAATAATTGCACTCTGGCCTTAACGATATAAGCAGCATTACCAAAGGTTTCTGAGTAACAAATACCGTTATAAGATGGATCTGGTTCGGTAAATTCCGGAAACTTGCCACTAGCAGCCCAATCAAAATTCCCAGAATCAACAATCACTCCCCCGATAGAAGTGCCATGACCACCAATAAACTTAGTCGCCGAATGAACTACAATATCTGCACCATGTTCGAAAGGTCGGTTTAAATAAGGTGTGGCAAAAGTATTGTCAACAATTAAAGGAATTTTATGTTCATGGGCAATGGCAGCTACCGCTTCTAAATCAACAATGTTGGTTTCTGGATTACCGATAGTTTCCACATATACAGCCTTGGTCTTGTCGCTTATAGCTTCAGCAAATTTTGCGGGTTCGTCTGGATCAACAAATCTTGTCTTAATGCCAAATTTCGGCAAAGTTACTGCGAAAAGATTATAAGTTCCACCATATAGGGTGCTAGCTGCCACAATTTCATCGCCTGTACTAGCAATATTTAAAATAGCATAGAGAATTGCAGCTGAGCCTGATGCTGTTGCTAAAGCACCTACACCGCCTTCTAACAATGCCATTCTTTGTTCAAAAACATCAGTTGTCGGATTCATAATTCTTGTATAGATATTGCCTGATTCTTCTAAAGCAAACAATTTAGCTGCATGATCAGCATCATTAAAAACATAAGATGTTGTCTGATAAATAGGTACTGCCCGTGCGCCTGTAGTTGGGTCAACCACTGTACCACCATGAACTTGCAATGTATCGAAACCTAATTTTCTATCCATAATCATCCTCCTAAGTTTAAAAGATAAAACAATGGATAAAACAAAAACCTCTCTATCTAGATAGAGAGGTAGCCGGCAATCTTCTTTTCCCCCCTCTCATCTCTCAAAGCTAAATAGCTTTGCTGGAATTAGCACCTTGCCAGTTAAACAACTGCCGGTTGCTGGGCGTCATTGGGCCAGTCCCTCAGCCTCTCTTGATAAGAGTGTGCATATAAACTTATTAAATCAAATACTAGCATAAACAAAAAACAAAAGCAAGTTTATTTTTTGTTAAATACCTTTAAAGAAATCCATGGTTTGCTGAACTAATTCTTCCAGAATACCTAACTCATTAGCTGACTTAAATACTGTATACCGGCTGCGATAATCCTTAGCATATGCTAAACCATCATATAGCAGCTCTTGACTAATATCCAAATCCTGTACTTTCCAAGGCGCACCAAACTTTTGATAAATTTCAATCATTTGGTCAGCACTGGGTAAAAATGCCAACCTTTCCTTGATTAACTCGTGGTTGTTAACGATGGCCTGAAAGCGCCGTTGTTGTTCCTCCCAAGAAATAAAATCATCTGGATTACCTTTAATAATTGCTCGTCCAATTTTTGCGCCATATTTTTCTAAAATGATAGCTTCCCGTTCCTCTTTTGACAAACTACTAGCCTTGGCTTTATCTAAACTTTGCTTGGTAAAATCTTGCTGGAAGAAAAACTCATAGAATTTCAAAGCATAAATCGTACCTACCCCAACAGCCAATCCGTGGCTGGCTGGTTCTTCTCCGGCTAGTAGCTTCATCATTTCCCAATAATGAGCCATACCATGTTCATTAGAAGCTACTGGACGAGTATTGCCAATAATTAAGATGGTGACACCTGCTAAAATCAGGCCTTCAATAAGGCCTTTTACGCCCTCTACTGTTTGCTGCTTGATACCATCAATATTTCGAATACAGCCGTCCACCGCCCTAGTAATTAATTCAATGCACGTTGGACAAATTGGTTCTTGATTAACAATACTACCTAAAATCCAGTCGGCTTTGGCAATATATTTACCCATTACGTCGCCAAAACCAGCTAACAGCATTTTATAAGGTGCTTTAGCCATAATCTTCAAATCACAAACTAATACCTTAGGATATGTAGCTGGTTTATTTAATTTAAGGTTGCCAAAGGTCAGGGGAGCCACTACCGAAGTATAACCATCCATCGACGGTGCAGTGCCCACTACTGCAAAGGGCTTGCCTGCTACATGGGCTACATAGCGAGTCAAGTCCGTTAAGCTGCCAGAACCTACTGCTAATAAAAACTCGGTTTCGTTAGTCATGGTCAACAATATCTCACCTAAGGCAGTCTCGTCAGGAATCAGTTCACCTTCTCGTTCTAACAAACATAACTCCACCTGGTAGCCAGCATCCGTTAAAACCTGCTGAACTTGTTTACCAGCGATCGGATAGACAACATTATCAGTAACTAGCAAAACATTCTTACCTAAATCACGTTTGCCTAAATAAGTTGCTACCCGCGGAATAATACCTGATCCTATATAGACATCTAAGTCAGGCTCAGCATGCTTCATTCCACAATCACAAAGTAAGTTCGAAAACACTAATTGATGCTCTTGATAACCAATTTTAAGCATACTAATTCCCCCAATGAATGTATTAGTTAAAATTAGAAATACTAACAACAAACATCATTAATAAAAGGAGGTTATCAAAGTAGAAGCAAACCAACCAGAACAATGTGAACTTTGCAGTGGCAGCCAGGTAGTAGAATGCGAATGTACGGACGGTTTTGGTTTTGATAATGCTAAATATGATTGTCCTAACTGTAGAGGCACAGGTGAAGCCTTTTGTTCACGGTGCAATCCCCTCTTTACCACTTAAAGGAAAACCCTGAGAATTTCTCAGGGTAATTTTTATTTATTCAAAAAACCTTTCACGATAATCAATGGCGTACCAGCATCAGCTGAGCCACTGACTAAATCTGCCAAACTAGCAATCACGTCTTGTAAGCGTCGTGGTGTAGTTCCTTCTGTCTGTTCAGAATCAGGGACGCAACCAGATTCTTTAATTTGCTTTAGTTCTGCTTCAATTTCATCTACTGATTTTCCTTGACTATAACCAATATCAGCAAAATATTTATATTTAATTCCTTCTCGCAACTTTCCAGAAAAGCCTGCTGTTGCTGCTAAAACTGGTTCTGGATCCGCCAATTCATAAATACCAGTACTGGGATCCTTATAGGCACCATCGCCATAAACAATAACTTCTACATACTTGCCAGTTTGTGCAATCACTTTTTCCTGTAATTCTTCAGCAAATTGCTGACTATTTCGTGGAGCCAATTTAAGTTTACCAGCAGCAGACATATTACTACCGAGCAAACCCCATTCTGACCAGCTTTTGGCCTTAGGATCATTGCATAAGTCTGCTAAAGTAATCACATTCTGGCAAACAGTATCCACCTTGCTTTTCGTTTTATGTCGAGTATGAATATCGGCAACTATAATGCCATCACAGTTATATTTTCCAATCTCTTTCGGATTATTTGCTAAAAGGATCGTTGCTTTAGCTCCCTGTGCCTGAATAATACTCTTATACAGCCGAGCATAGTCAACTTGAGTAATCGGATGACATAAGTCATGGCCATTTAATTCTTCTTCATAAATTACATCGTAAATTTCTTTGCATAATGCTTCCGCTAACTGATCAGAAATAATCTGATTTCCTACCTCATCTGCCGGCCAAGATAATTGCAGGATAACTTCGCCCTCAGGCACTGCTTTGGCAATGGCTTCTAAAGTCATCGCAAACCTATTGCGACTTAGAATCGGAAACACTACACCCACTCTACTTGTAGGCTGTAAATGAAGTTTTTCTGTTAACTCGGCGGCGATCTCATCCAAAGTTACAAAATTATCTTGAGCTCTTGCCAAGACTGATTCTGTAATACATAAGACATCGCCATCATCGAGCAGGCCATCTTGATTACATTGATTTACTCGCTCGACAACATCACTGATTAAATCAAAACCTGGAACAATTACTCCCATTTTAACTCCAAATGCGGCAGGACCTATATAATTAGGAAATATAGCCATTAAAAAGCCTCCTCAATCCGAAAAACGCATCGTCAAGCCCAATACTTTACTTGTTTAGTATTTTTCGGAACAACACTACTCTATAAGCATAGCACATCTTCGCCTTGAAGTCCATTATTTTTAAAAATCAAAAAAGCACATCATAGATTTTCTATGATGTGCTTCGCCTAATCTAGTCCAGATCCTTGCGTGATTTCCGGATATACATTATTGCGCCTGTAATCCCTAAAGCCATACCAATCACAGTACAACCATAGGCTACAAACAACAACCAAAAATGCAATGGTATTACTTTCATTACATTCAAGAACAGAATTAACCAACCAAAGACCAGCAGGGATCCGCCTATGATCATGTTTCTAACAGGATTCATTACTTATCCTTCTTCTGTTGATCTTCATAAAGCCAGCAGGCTACCATTTGACCTTCGGCCACTTGGAATTCTGGTGGCATCGCCACATTACATTTACCCTCGATGAATTTAGAACATCTTGGGTGGAAACGACAACCAGAAGGCGGATTTAGTAAACTTGGCGGTTCACCGGTTGGTACTTCCTTAAATGTTTCCAAGTTCTTATAATCTGGATCAGAAGTTGCTTCAAATAGCGCATTGGTGTAAGGATGCAATTGCTTTTCTAGCAATTGTCTAGTACCAGATTTTTCCACGATTTTTGCTCCATACATAGCAAAAATTCTTTCTGAGAAATATCTTACAGTTGATAAGTCATGGGTAATATAGATGATCGCTAGGTTATGCTTTTTCTGTAATCCTTGCAATAACTGTAGAATCTCTACGCGAACAGAAGCATCTAACATGGATACCGGTTCATCAGCTACTAGTAGTTTAGGTCCTAGAATCATTGCCCGGGCAATTACTAAACGTTGCTGTTGTCCACCACTTAACATATGTGGGAACTTAGGCAAGAAATCTTCTACAGGTGCCAACTTAACCTCTTCCAATACTTGTCGAATACGACGCTTTTGTTCTGCTTTATCTGTGATCCCATTGATGATCATTGGTTCAGTTAAGATTCTTTCTACATTCATAAAGGAGGGCAATGCTCCGTATGGGTCTTGTTGCACATAACCAACTTGCGAACGATACCACTTTAACCCGTCTTTATCTAATTCAGCAATATTTTTACCATCAAAAATAATTTCTCCCTTGGTAGGACGATGAATACCTAAGATGGTTTTAGCTAGAGTACTTTTACCACAACCACTTTCTCCAACAATGGACACGGTTTCTCCTTGGTACAGATCAAATTCCACACCATCCAAGGCTCGTACATCACCAGCTTTGAAAAAACCCCACCGTCTAATCTCAAACCAAGTATGCAAGTTTCTAACGGAGAGAATAGGCTCTACCTCAGGTTGAAGATTAACTTCCTGTTTTAATTCTGCAGCACTGTTAGGCATTCAGCTTCCCCTCCAAATCTTCATATAACCAACACTTCACTGTTTGACCATTTGGCAGCTTCTTAGTATTTGGCTCTTCTGAGCATTTACCAAATTTCTTTTCACAACGAGCTGCAAAACGGCAGCCTGTTGGCGGATTAATCAGTGAAGGTGGTTGGCCAGGAATAAATTCCAATTCCTTATCTTCTCTTAAAGTTGGTACACTGGCCATTAATTTACGGGAGTATGGATGGTGCGCATCAGTATAGAAATACTTAGCGCTACAATTTTCTACCATTTGTCCCGCATACATTACAGCAATCTCATCTGCTAACTCACTAGCGGTACCAATATCATGTGTAATTAAGATATATGTTGTATCAAAATCATGTTTAATTTTCTTCAGCACATTCATTAAATTAGCTTGTGTTAATAGGTCTAGAGCAGAGGATGGTTCGTCTAAGATCACGACCTCTGGATTAGTAACTAATGCCATCGCAATCGTAGCTCTTTGACGCATTCCACCACTTAACTCAAATGGATATCGCTGTAAGAAGTCTAATGGCAAACCAACAATGGAAAACACTTCAGCAGCCCGCTTTGCTGCTTGTTTTTTCGTCATAGTTCGATCGTGAGCTAATAAGGGCTCAGCGATTTGATCTTCAATTCTAATAACCGGATTCAATGAGTTCATTGAAGCTTGCGGTACAGTTGCCATCTTTACCCAGCGCACTTCCTTACGGAATTGCTCATCACTATATTGCATCACATCTACGCCGTCTAAGATAATTTGGCCGCTATAAGTGTGAACATTTCGTGGAAGTAAGCGCAATAGTGCTCTGGTTAAAGATGTTTTTCCACAACCAGATTCGCCAACAATAGCTAAGGTTTGTCCTTTATGCAGATCAAAGCTTAAATCATCAACTGCTTGAACCGGTCCATTATTTGTTCGAAAGTATAGTTTTAGATTTCGAACTTGTAAAAGTGCATTATTACTCATTATTATAACCCCCTTAGCTTTGGGTTAAAGATCCTGTCAAGTGCAAACCCTAACAAAGCAAAGCCTAATCCTGCAATAATTAGCAAGAAAGCAGGTTGCAGCACCCAATAATAATGGCCTGTATATAATGCTCCATTTTCATAGGCGTCATTTAACAGTTTACCCCAAGTTGGCAACACTGGGTCACCAAGACCGAGTACAGCTAAGCTAGCCTCTAAGAATACATAAGATGGAACCATTGTTACAAATTGTGGAATTAATACAGGAATAATTTTAGGAATCATATATCTAAAGATAATTCGGGCATTACTTGCGCCATAGGCTTTAGCTGCCTCAATATATCCAGATTCTTTAACCTGTAAGAACATTGAGCGGTAAGTCATAATTCCAGAACCAAAGATACCCAAAGCAATAATACAACCTAGCATAACCCAAATACTGCGTGAGTAGAACATTCCTACCATAATCAAAATCGGTAAAGTTGGTAGAATCATGACTACTTCGTTAATTCTTCTAATTATAGAGTCTACCCAGCCACCATACCAAACTGCACAAGCAGCCAAAATTAAGGTGGTGATAGTCGAACCAATTGCTGCTAAGAAACCAAAGGCCAATGCAACTGGTGCACCCCAAAGTAATGCAACAGTTAAATCGCGACGACGATGGTCAGTACCAGCTAATCCATGAACTTTACCATAGGAAACAAAGGATGCTTCGATACTTGAGCCTTCTTCGAACAACATTCCTTCGATAACTAACTTGTAAGTTCCTTTTAAAGGTTTGTTAGGATTTTCTGGATCAGCAAACAAACCAATCTCAGGCACTGCACCGCCTAAACGACGACTTAAACGAGTGTCTTGAGAAATTCGATAAGACTCTTCTGGTTTTAATGTCAGATCAGCCATTCGATATTCTCTGCCATCTGGCGTATGCCAGGTAATCGATACATTAGGACGAGCTGTCTGAGCTTTTGATGTTAAGAACAAGGATAACTCTGATGGAAAATCATCATACTGATAATCAAATTCAAAGACTATATCTGAAGTATACAAGCCTTCTGCTAATTTAGTTGTTGTTTTATTAACATTCTCTTCACTACGAACAATGATCGTTTCTGGCTTTTTGTCACGATAGAAGTAATTAAACCATACAGGGCGTGCATTCCTTGGGCTTTCAAGCCAAATATTGTCTCCCCCACGCCATAACTTAATAGCTTCATCATAGGGGATGGTGATTAAAGCGTAAGCTGCCAGAAATACCAAGAAGGCAATCAAAATCAATCCGGCAATGACTGATGGATATTTTTTGATCTCCGCAGCCATATTCTTTATTAAATTCATGCACCATTACCCCCCAACTTAACTCTTGGATCTACTAGAACATAGATAATATCTAATAAGAACACTGTAACACCAAGTAAATAAGCATAAATAACAACAGTACCAACTACTACTGGTGTATCAAATAAATTGATTGCTTGTTGTGTTAAACGACCAAGCCCTGGCCAAGAAAACACAGTTTCTAAAATAATAGAACCTGTCCACAAACTAATCAAAGTTAGGGCAAAACTTGTAATAATTGTCGGTAATGTAGGACGTAACACGTATCTCCGTTCAATAACAGAAGAGGTTAGTCCTTTTGCTTTCGCCATATCAACATAATCTTCACTGGAATAAATTAAGAAGAAAGTCCGCCAGTAGTAAACTGTACTAAATATAGAACTAACTACAATAGCTGATGCTGGCAAAATCAAGTGCTTTATAACACTTAAGGCATAAGCTAACTTTGATTGTGGTGGTGGAGCTTCAACCATGCCACCAAAAGGCAACCATCCTAAAATAGATGCAAAAATTAAAATCAAAAAGATACCGATAAACCAAGATGGTGCTGCTGATGTTGGTGCAAGTCCCACTACTAGCTTATCTAATGGACTTCCATAACGTCTGGAAAGGAATAATGCAAAAATAATACTAACGCCAAATAAAAACAATTGACTTGTCGCAAATAGTAATAAAGTAGCACCAAGACGTTCACCAATAATATTTCTTACATAAGCAGACCCACTATCACTCTGCAAATATTCCGCACGACCTAAGTCCAATGTTAATCCTTGCCATAAATAACCAAAACTACGCAACGCAAATGGCTTATCTAAATTTAGTCTTTCGATTTCTTGTTGAACTAAACGATTTTCAAACTCTCTACGTTCTTGTAGTGTGAAATCTCTTAATGCTTCATCACTAGCAACTTGTAATCCTATTTGTTCCTTGATTTGAGCTATCCGAATTTCATCGACATAGCCACCGCCATTAGCTACTAGAATTGCTAAATAAACTCCCACTACAATTGTAAGGAAGATGACTACCCCTCTAACTAAGGTATAGTTCAAAACCCGGAACAAACCGTCAAAACGACGATTTTTGGAATCTGGTTGACTTTGTTCTAGCGACTTAACCACACTCCCACTCCTCCCAAATAACTAACCGATAAATTACCAAAAAGACGGAGGCAGTGGACTCCACAGCCCCCGTCTACTACACTTAAGTTTAATACTTTATTAAAGTCTAGGTAATGTAATGAATGTGTGTTTACCTAGGCTTGCACCACCAACAACTGTTGGTAATACAATTACTTCGATGGTGTTAGAACCTACTACTAGTGCATTTGTTTCTTCTGCACTAAATTCGATTTCAAACAAGCCATCAACTACTGGTTTTGCATATCCACTATACGATACTTCGTTGTTGGCGTCAATCAAGATGTATTTAACTTCTTGAATGTGCTCTAATGGATATGGTTCACCTTCGAAGCTAATTTCAACGTCAAAGATAGCATTGTGACCAATAGTAATACGTGGTGGTCCAACTACATCTACTTCAGCAATTCTTGGCTCATCAAACATGGACCATTTATCTGCTGGTTCGGAGTAGTCTTCAAAGCGTTTCAAGTGAATCATACGCTCTGTTGGATAAGCTCGTTCTAAATACATTGGACCGTCGCCAATCCATAGGTGACCTTTTTCTTTATACCAAGCTTCAGCATTGCTGTATCTCTGAACAGCTTCTTCAGGTGTAATATACTTGCTTAAAGTTGGAGCATAAGGAATATATGCTTCAGCTTTAGCTTGTTGTAAATATTTATATAAGATTGGTAAGCTAGGGCCAGTGTGATAGCCTAACCATTCTACTTCCAGTCTGTTAGCTTTATCAGCAGTAAATGCTAACTCTCCATTTGCTTCTGCAAGTGCACCAACAGCTAGTGTATGCCATGGAGCTTTACCGTAGTTAAATTCGACTGGGAATAAGTCAACTACGTTGTGCTCAGCATCAAGTGCATAAGAATCGGAGTAGTATTCAAATACTAATGGATCCTCAGAAACAATTCTTAAGCCGCGGAAAGACTGTCTAGTTCTGACTAAGTCTGCAACAGCAGATTGGTCAAAGATAGCACTTTCTTCCATACCGCGATCCCAAGATAAAATGAAGTAGTAAACAATGTCTGCTAAAGAAACAGGGCTACCATCGTGCCATTTAGAAGTTTTATAGAAATCATCTCTAAAGTAAACACGAACCATTCTTTCAGCTGTAATGCCTTCAGGCCATTTTTCACCAGCAGTAATGAATTCTTGTGCTACTGGATCCCAATCAGCCCAAGCATCAGCTGGAACATCAATTTTGTCAACAAACTCTAAATCTACCCAATCAAGAGTTTTGGTTACAGGAAGTCCTTCTCTAATATAAACTTCTGCTCTTTCTAAACGATGTGGCCAGTGCAATCCAGTAAATGGATCCACAATGATACCACGATCCATAGTTGCAGTAATTGCTAACTTATCATTTGACCAGTTAGAACCAGCAACTGGGTTCCATGGATCAATTAATAATTGACCTGTAGCCATTCTAATTTGGCCACCAACCTCATCATTACGACGAATTGTAGAAGGCCATAATGAAGTACCGGAAACTCCACCTGCTAAGTCAGAAGCAACACTAATTTCTGAACGACGTGCAATAAAGCTTACAACTTCAGCAGCAAAGATTCGTGGAGAATCTTGATAAGCTAATTCAAGCGCACGTGAGTAAACCGCATTACGCTCTTCAATAGATTTGTATTGTTTGTTATATAAAAAATCGGAAAGCTCAATTAACTCAGGAATTGGCTTCATTTCTGTCCATGGAGGTGCAGGCATACCAGATGGATGATACATTTGGTTGAAGATATGCTCTTGGTTGCGGTAAACAACAGGAGCTCCCCAACCGCCTGTGTAAGCGTGCCATTCACCTTTCCATGGATCACCTTGCATCCATACAGGGCTTGCTTCTGAACTAGTACGATAGTTCCGTTCTGTTGTAAAGCCTGCATCTTCCAATAAGGAAGCAAGGTAGTCACCTAGAGCCATCCGCTCATCTTCGTTACGAATTAAAATTTTTAACACGACTGGGCTGCCGTTATAATGCCATTTACCATTAACTTTCTCAGCGCCCATAGCAACCATTTCTTCAGCGATAATGTTGATAGCTTTTTCTTTATCATAACCGTATTTGATTTCTAAGGCTCGAG
>JAAYMV010000050.1 GCA_012521185.1 Bacillota bacterium | reverse complement strand
TGGATCACAACTTCGCATAAACGCATGCCTAAAGTCAGCAAATGTGGCTAACAGCCTCATTTGCTTTTTTAATGAAAGTTGATACGGTCAAAGTATGGTTGACTTCGCATAATAGATATTATGTAAACTAAAGATGAGAAAAGATAAATACAGGCAGTAAAGCCTGTATTTACCATTAGATTAATTTCACCTGATGATATACTTTCTTTCCTTTGCGAACCAATAAGGTGCCATCAGTAAAATCGGATTCTTTTACTAGATAATCGAAGTTTTTAATTTGTTGATCCGCAAGGTAAATTCCACCTTGTTGAATTAACCTTCTTCCTTCAGAACGACTGTTAACTAACTTAGTCTTTTGCAATAAAGTGATTAAATCTATGCCTTGTTCAAATTCGCTAGCTGGTAATTCAGTACTTGGAATAGCAGCTGAATCACCGCCACCAGCAAATAAGGCCCTAGCGGCTTCTTGAGCCTGTTTAGCAGCTTCTTCTCCATGTACAATCTTTGTTACCTCATAGGCTAGAACTTCTTTAGCGTGATTAATTTCGGCTCCCTCTAAGGCACCTAATCTTCTTACTTCATCCATTGGTAAAAATGTAAGTAAGCCTAGCAACCGTTCTACATTGTTATCTTCAACATTACGCCAGTATTGATAAAAGTCGTATGGAGAAGTTTTATTAGGATCCAACCATACAGCACCAGCTACAGTTTTACCCATTTTTTGACCGTCAGAAGTGGTCAATAGTGTAAAGGTCATTCCATAAGCTTGCTTACCTTCTACTCGACGAATTAACTCTACACCGCCAATAATATTTGACCACTGGTCATTACCGCCTAATTGTAATACACAGTTGTAACGTCTGAATAGCTCTAAAAAATCATAAGACTGCATCAACATGTAATTAAATTCTAAAAAGGTTAAACCGCCTTTTTCTAAACGTGTTTTATAAGCTTCGGCTGTTAACATCCGATTGACTGAGAAGTGTACACCGATCTCCCGTAAAAATTCGATGTAATTTAAATTTCTTAACCAATCAGCATTATTAACCATTAGAGCTTGATCATTGTCAAAGGTAATAAACTTGGAAAATTGTTCTTTAAACTTAGCTGCATTAACATCAATTTGTTCTACAGTCATCATTTTTCTCATATCAGTTTTACCAGTCGGGTCACCGACCATTACTGTTCCCCCACCGAGTAAAGCAATTGGCCGATGGCCGGCTCTTTGCATATGCATCATAGCCATAATAGTTAAAAAATGTCCTACTGTTAAACTATCTGCAGTGGGATCAAAGCCAATATAAAAGGTAACCTTTTCTTTACCGAGCAATTCCCGTATTTCTTCTTCATGGGTTGCTTGTTCAATAAATCCACGTTCTTTGAGTATGTCGTATACATTGGTCATATCCTGATTTCTCCTTCCTTAAAACCTCTAATAAAAAACGGGATATCTCCCTAGCTAAGGACGAGAGATAACCCGTGGTACCACCTTAATTCGCATTCATATTTATGAATGCCTCCATCCCAGATAACGGTTGAGTGCCGTGGAAGTTTCCTTCCAATGCTCAGGAACCGTAATTCGAGAATCCGTGTGCTGCAAACCTTTCACCAACCGGTTTGCTCTCTAAAATTGTAACCACGTCCTCTACTGAATTTCCTTCATCACACTTCTATATATTGATTACTAACAATAATGCTAGCATAGTCAGATAAAATAATCAAGAGTAATTACCACAGTAAATCTAAATCATATACTTTAATATTATCGATTGCCCCCCATGCATTTCTACCCTCTACTGTTCCGCCATCAATAGAAATTCTGTTTGGTAGGGCATTAATAGAATAACCTAAACCTGGGGATTTTTCTTGCCATTTACCGCCAACAAGATGGAATACTTTCAATTTCATTGTACTTGCGTCCCATTCAAATGCATAAGTTTGCCACTGGCCTAAACCGACTTTTTCGCCATCTTTATCTGGTAAACGTAAATCTCCGCCTGTACTTAGCCAAAAATTGACTAGACGTTGATCATCACGATAGGGTTTAATGCCAAAATTGCTACTTTCTTTGTCCGGTTGATAAACTGAAAATTCAATCCGGCCACGCTTCAGTTCAGGAATTGGTATATAGGCTTCTGATAAAGGAACTCCATCTTTTCGTGGTAAATTAGTGTATTTTAAAGCTTTTGACCCATCAATTGTTTCAGGAACATCAGTAGTGACTCTTGGTCCTGTTTGATTTGCTAGATGAAATTCTATGTTTTTTACAGTCCAGCCTGCAGGAAACAGATTAATCGTGTGATCCTCAAATGATTCATGAAAGACTAATGGCTCTGGAACTTCCTCTAAGATTTCTAATACAGCGCATGCTGAAATTTCTCCCACTGTTACAACCACTGTTTCTGTACCTAGTTGGTTTGCTGTAAAAATTGCATTTGACCCATTCATCGATGATATAGTTCCTAATGTCCCTTCCACAGTCCACGTTGGCTCTGGAAATTCAGATATCACAGAACCTAAATTGTTGGTGCCTACAACAGTTAATTCAATTGATTGTCCTGGTTGAAGCCGATAATAATCAGGAACTATTTCTAGATCTGCTAAATCATCCGAACTACAGCTCATTACTAAGAGTACCAAAGCTAATAACCCACTTAACAGAATTAGATGTTTATTCATCATCTTCACCTAACAAATCTAGGTTATACAATCGGATATTATCAATAGCCCCAGAACTTTCTCGGTTTTTATCAGATCCACCATCGAAGAATAATCTATTTGGTGCATTTGTAATTTCTGTTTCAGCCCGTAATATCCAAGTATCATTTTCTTTTTGATAAACTTTTAATTCTTTAGTTTCGATATTCCACTCAAATCTAAAGGTAAACCATTGTCCAGTACCTAACTTTATAGTTTCGCTAACGCGTAAATCGCCTCCACCGCTAATCCAAAAATTGATTAAAAGCTCATCATTGTAATATGGTTTAAATCCTAAATTGCTGCCTTTATCAGGCAATTGATACACAGAAAATTCAAGTCTTCCGTGAGCTATTTCTGGAATTGTTGTTTCCATTTCTGCTTTTTTGCCATTTGGTTTTGTGGTGTAAAGCATAACTTGTTCGCCATCTGGAATTGTTGTAGGTAGATCAGCAGCAACTCGTGGTCCCGTACCAGCCTCTTGATGGAAGGTATCATTAATTATAGTCCACTTAGCTGGGAACTGACCTTGTTGTTCATCTTCAAAGGACTCAAACCAGATTAAGGGATCTACGATTTCCTCGACAACTTTAATATTGGCTGTTGCAATTAGATCATCAACTGCTACCGTTAGCCTACCTTCAGTTACCTGATCACCGGCAGTAAAAATTACTTTGGTACCTTTATACTGATTTAATTTGCCTAACCCTTCATCTAGTGTCCAAACTGGTTCAGCAAACTCCTCAATCAAATTTCCTTTTTGGTCATAAGCTGTAACTATAAATTCCTGTGTTTCATTCACAAGCACTTGGACATTTGTTGGGGTAATTTCTAAGCTAGTTAAAACTGGAGATTTAGCTTGAAAAATGCATCCAGAAAACATGATTGTTACGCAAACCACTAACCCTAAAACAACGGGAATTAGTTTTTTCATAACAACAACCCCTTTTTATTTATTTTTATTTACATAAGTATAACACAGTGGGAGTTGAATAGTTCTACATATCTTGCTTAAATCTAAAATGTTATACATTAATTGTTCTTATATTAAATCAAAAAATAAGGTTTTTAGCTAACTAATTTAGCCAAAAACCTTATAAAAAGAGAGAGGAATATTATTCTTCATCTAGCTCATCTGTAGGCAACTCATTAACTACTTCAATAGTAATTACAACTGTTATGTTTGTATCGGTTTCAACTATATCGGTTTCATATTGAGTTATAGAAACTATCAACTCACCTGTTGCCTCAACATATCCACTAGCTGTAAATCTTATTGTGGAACGGTTAAGTTCCTCAAAGTTACCGATAGATTTTTCGTCATATACCCAATCAGGATTGCTTAAGCCAGGTAACTTAGTGCCGTAAGAGTCAACTCCGGTTGCTGTAATATCAATGCTCTTTCCGGCAAGAACATACAATCTATCAAGTTTTTCATCTATTTTAAAAACGTTGGTTTCTTGATCATCTACAGCGACTACAGAAAGACTGATTGCATTTAAATATCCATCTGTTATTATACAGCCTGTAAAAAGCATAATTACAATTGCAAAGAGTGCTAGTTTTACAATTGCTTTGTGCTTCATCTACTTATTCCCCTCCCTTCTTTTGCATATTAGAATCCAGCTTGAAAATCATCTAAAGCTGCTTGAGCCTGATTCTTAATTTGAGCCACAATCACTGCTGGACTATTCACATTATCACGAATGTCTTTAAAAGCTTGGCTAACTAAGTCGCCAATAAAAGTCTCAAATAAATTTCTTGCAGTTGGCTCCCAATTATTTTGTAATTCCATAAAGACATCGGCAGCTTCTTTACTTTTAACCGTTCTAGCCATAACTAGATTTACTGGTACATCATCTTGTCTAAAGAGAAATGCACGTAAAGCTGCCATAGCCTCTGGATTTGCTGAATTGACTGGAATGATTGTAGTTTCTGGTGACCACTCTGGGAAATAATAGGTGTTTGCTCTTGGGCCACGTGGAAATGGTACAACACCCCATTCATCACTTAGCTCTAAGTATTTGCTTCCATCATTTAAGAAGCGCATTCTAAAGGCTGCTGTTCTGTTTTCAAATTTACCGCCAAAAAATCCGCGATTGCTCCAATCTGCGTAAAGTTCTAAGCCTTCTATAGCATTTATTTCGTCTAGAGCAAAGATTATTCGTCCGTTCTCATCCACTTTTGTTACGCTGCCGCCATTAGAAATGATAAAGCTTTCTGGAACTGGATCAGCAATAGCATAAACATCAGTAGTTCCATCACCGTCCCGATCGATTGTCAATTCTCTCATCATTTCTGTAGCCACATCCCAAGTCCATTGATCGTTTAGATACAAATCATAAGGATCTGCTACACCCGCTTCATCAATCAGTGTTTTGTTATAGAACATTACAATACCGCCAGTGTTCCAAGCACCAGAACCAAAATGCATTTTTCCAATTCCATAAGTGCTGCCATAATAGCTTAGTAACTCAATACTATCCTTCTCATATGCAGATAATGAATCATAATATTTATCACTTAACACTTCACTCATTGGATATGCTGCACCTTGAGAAACTAACTCATAATAACCAATCCGACTTTGAGTAAACCAAAGGTCGTATGCTGACTCACCAGCTAGTAACCGGTTAAAATTGGTTGCAGGAATATCTCTAGTTTGCAAAAATTCGATTTTACAGTTAAATAACTTTTCAGCTTCTTCAATTCGCCCAATAGTAACAGGATCTTCCCGTAAATAATTTTCAATTCGTTCAGCAGTCCATGAAACTATGGTGACCGTATTACCATTTAGATCATAAGATTCCTTTAATCCTAGTTCTGCTAAATCAAAAGCCATAACTCCAGTAGAGAAAACAAGACAAACCAACAAAACAAACAAGCCAATTAACCTTTTCTGCTTAAACATGCTTTTCACCTCTTTTTATTTTTTAGGAGTGATTACAAAAGAAAAGCTAATGCTCACCCTTTACCAAATGATTAATATTACATCATAATAATAACAAAACAAAAGATGAGAATCTCCACTTTTCTAACCAGCTTTAATCTGATTCAACATATTTTGCAGTACGTCAATTTATTTTATTTTTATCATATATTTTTCTCCAGGAATAGCTTCAAATTGATAAATATTTTGTTCCACATGATGTAAATGAACTTGTTGATTTTGATGATATACAACGTACTGCTGTCCTTTTGGCATTCTAAGCCGAACAAATCTACAATCAGTAATCAGCTCCCCTGCTGCATTACGATTATGTTTTATATAGATTGTTGCTTGTTTTAGCTGATGTTGATCCCAAGTTAGATCTATATTGTAGTTGCCGCGAGCACAAATACCTTTTACAAAGCCTGATTCCCACTTTTCAGGTAAAGCTGGTAGCAATTGAAGTACTTCACCATGACTTTGCAATAACATTTCAGTTACACCGGCGGT
This sequence comes from Bacillota bacterium, assembly GCA_012521185.1. GTDB lineage: Bacteria > Bacillota > Limnochordia > Darwinibacteriales > DTU012 > JAAYMV01. Next base: position 8,660 of record JAAYMV010000050.1, on the reverse strand, counting down.
CAAACCAAAGTTACCATCGATTTGAAATGGCGGATGAGCATCAAATAGGTTTGGATAGGTCGATTTAGCCAACAAGGTCCAAACATATTGATAAGCTAAGTTAGCTTCTTTTAGTCTGGCAAACATATTAATAATCCAAGCACAGCTCCAACCAGTATGACCGCCACCGTGAGCTAAACGTCGTTCTAAGGTTTTACGAGCTGCTTCTGCTAACTCTGGTGTATCTTCAACCGTAATAGTATCACCTGGATGCAAACCAAACAAATGAGAAATATGTCGGTGTCCAGGTGCTTGCTCTGGATAATCTTCAAGCCATTCCATTATTGTGCCATTGCTACCAATTTTCGTTTCAGGAATTTTAGTCAGTATCTGAGCTAAAGTTTGGCGAAATTCCTGATCTAGGTTTAAGATATCTGCTGCAATAATACAAGAATTAAACAGTTGACGCATGATTTGGTTGTCCATGGTTGGTCCGGCACAAAGAGCGGTAGCATAACCATTCGGTGCAATATATTTATTTTCTGGTGATAAGCTTGGACAAGTAACTAGTCGACCTTGCTCGTCTTCCACTAGGAAATCAATAAAGAATTCCGCTGCTTCTTTCAAAGTTGGATATGCTTGTATTAAAAAACTTTCATCCTTGGTAAATTGATAGCGCTCCCATAAGTGCAATGACAACCAGGCTGCACCCATTGGCCAGAAAGTTGAAGTCAAATATTGATCTTGTGGTGATGCGTCAGCCCAAATGTTGGTGTTATGATGAGCCATAAAACCGCGGCAACCATACATCTTCTTCGCCATTTCTCTACCTGTTTCGCGCAACCTTTCAATTAATCTAAATAACGGCTCATGACATTCTGACAAATTACAAAGCTCAGCAGGCCAATAGTTCATTTCTGTATTAATATTTATGGTATAACGACCACGCCATGGTGCTTTCATTTTGTCGTTCCAAATCCCTTGTAAATTGGCAGGTAATGCACTATCTTGCCTGCTACTGGCAATCAATAAATATCTACCATACTGATACATTAAAGTAACTAGTTCAGGATCATCAGCACCATCTTTAACCAACATTAATCGCTGATCCGTAGGTAATGCTTGCAAATATTCAGGACTATCACCATTTATATTAATTTCTACTCGATTAAATAGAGTTTGATAGTCAGCAATATGGTCTTGGCGAACTTGCTGATAACCTTTGGCTTCCACAGCTGCAATACGTTGCAAACATTCAGCCTTCGGATCTTGATAGTTAAAGTCAGAAGCTGCTGTCTGCACTAGCCAAAATGAGCTAGCACCTTCTATGCGAATCCGATCTTCAATTATACTCACTTTTGACTTGGAGTCATTGGTAATCACTTTTAGGATGGAACAAAAGTTTACGGAACCCTCTCCCCCACCACTTCCTTGCAAGATAATAGTGTTTGGTTCAACTAAAGAAAGGGATTCAAATTCTGGTCGAGTGACTTTTATCTCTGCTGTCAATGTTTTTTGGTTGTCTACTTCAAACCGCATAGCAAACACATTATCAACAGCACTAATCAATGCTTCTCTCCGATAAACAGTACCACCTCGTCGATAGCGCGTTTGGAAAATGGCCGTTTTTAAATCTAGTTCTCTTCTGTAATTACGCACTTGATAGTCATCTTCATATTCAAAAGCAATCCATAAATCACCTAAAGTCTGGTAAGATTCCTGCACATTCCCTTGGTAGGCAACTAATGCTAATTCCTCTGCCTCTTTTAATTTACCAGCAAAAATCAATTCTCTAACTTTAGGTACTAAATTGATCGCATCAGGATTGGCGGTATCATTCGCTGCACCAGCCCATACAGTTTCCTCGTTTACTTGAATACGTTCTAGGTCCACTCCACCAAATACCATCGCCCCTAATTTCCCATTACCTAAAGGTAATGCTTCATTCCAATCTTCAGCTGCATGCTCATACCAGAGTTTCATAATTAACCTCCGAAATCATATTCTCTTATCATTACTCTAACAAATTGTACAACTTTGTTCTATACCAATCTTGTCCCGTACTGTTGACTTCAACATATTCTGCTGCTGATTATGTTGAATACACGAGAATGAAATCGTTAAATTGTCCTGAGAATCCTAGTAATTATCAAATATTAGTGCTATAATTAATGTTCAACAGACCTAACTTTTTATGATGTTTGTTGTTAAGGAGGTCTTGATATGAATAACAAGCTAGAGTATGAAATATCCTTAGGACAATTTAGAGTTAACCATGTAAAAGTACCTGGAATTGGTACAAAACAAATGGCTCATTATCATGCCCATGAATGTTATGAAATATATTATTTACGTTCCGGCGAACGACTTTATTACATTAATGGTAAAAACTACTGTGTAAAAAAAGGTGAGATATTACTGATCGATCGGAATGTTATTCACAAAACCACTCCTACATCAGTACCAGATTATGAGAGAATTTTGCTACATGTACCAGAGCATTTTTTAGATTCTAAAGCCTTTCTCGATATCGATTTAACACAGTGTTTTCATTATCACTCTCCTGTAGTGCTATTGCCAAAAAAAGATCAGACTATTATAGAAACCAAATTATACAATATTATTGAGGAAGCTAAAAACCAACATCCTGGCTATCTAACGGCTATTCAAACGTTATTAGTCCAAATACTGTTAAGAGTCAATCGTTATGCCACATCTGTTAATCATCAAATTGATCAAAACACGCATATCCATAAGAAAATTAATCAAGTTGTTCGATATATCGGCAACAATTATATGCATGATATTACGCTACCTCAATTAAGCGAAGAATTTCATATAAGTAATTCCCACTTATCACGAACTTTTAAAAAAGTTACTGGACTAACAATTATTGATTATTTAAACTCAGTGCGAGTTCACCAAGCTCAAAAACTACTCCGCGAAACTGATAAAAGCATTTCAGAAATTAGTTGTGAAATTGGTTTTGGCAGTATTACTCATTTTGGTAGAGTTTTTAAGAAGGCATCTGGCTATACCCCAACCGAGTTTCGTGAGTTGGTACGCAATAAAATCACCGGATAACTATAACCGGTGATTTTTTCATTGTTTAGTATAGAGCTGTTTTGGGAATTATTAAGCAGAAAGAGGTGAATTAGATGTTAAAGAAATGGTGGCTAAGCTTGCGGCCCTTTAGTTTTACTGCTTCGATAATTCCCGTCCTATTAGGAGCTGCAATTGGAGCTGGGCAAACTAACCTTAATTTTACTGGTCTAATTATAACTATTATTGCTGGATTGTGTTACCACTGTGTAGCAAACTTATTCAATAGTTATTGGGATTGGGAAAATCGTTATGATATGCCAAATAGTGTCCAAGTAATCCCTGTTTTACTTGATGAAAAGTTTGGCTCAAAAGCTCTCTATAATTTCAGTATCAGAGTTTTATATTTAAGCATTATCCTAACCATATTATTAGGCCTGCTTTATGGATTTTTAGTGTTTTTAATCGCTAGTTTTGGTTTATTAGGTGCTTATTATTATACTGCACCACCCATCGCGTATAAATATCGGGGCTGGTCTCTACCGGCAGTTTTTCTTTTTATGGGCTTGCTAATGCCTACTAGTAGTTACATAGTGCAAACTAGAACTTTTAGTTCCCGAATACTATGGTTAGCTGTACCTCTTGGTTTATTGACAACTGCTATTCTCCAAGTAAACGAGCTAAGGGATTACCATACAGATTTAAAAAACGGAGGACTTACCTTTACAATTATCTTAGGTAGAAAGCTTGCTGTTCTAGCTTATCAAATATTTATTTTCCTCCCCTATTTCCTAGTAATTTGGTTTTATTTTAAAGGTGAAACATCTATTCTTTCGCTAACAACTTTATTGACAATAACTATTCCCTTGAATTTAGGCAAAGAAGCACGTAATGGCAATTTTAACAAACTAGATCAATCAACAGCTAAATTACATACAGTTTTTGGATTATTGTACCTATTAGGATTTATTTTTAAATAGCTTTTTTCAAGGGAAAACATTGGTAAAGGCGAATTAATATCGAAAGGAGTTGATTTATTAATGTCACAAATTAAAATTGTAACAGATTCAGCATCCGACTTGCCTGAACATCTACTAGAAAAATACGATATTACAATGATTCCATTAACTGTTATGTTTAATGGTATTGAATATAAAGATCGTGTAGATTTAACTATGGATGAATTCTACGATAAACTAGTAAATGGTTCAGACTTACCTACGACTAGTCAAGTTAATCCAGAGCAGTATCTTGAAGTTTTCAATAAGTACTTAGCCGAAGACCGGGAAATATTAGTAGTTGGAATATCTCTAAAATTAAGCGGTACCCTACAAAGTGCACAAATAGCTAAGGATATGTTGAACTCTGATAAAATTCACATCTTTGATAGCGGATCTGCCTCTTTAGGCGAAGGGCTTTGTGTCCTAAAAGCTGCAGAACGAGTAGCAGCTGGTGATTCTATTGACCAGGTGTTGGAACACTTAACTAAACATCGGGAAATTGCAAACGGGCTAATTGTCTTAGATTCATTGCAACATTTAGTGCGTGGAGGTCGATTAAGTCGCTCCCAAGCTTTATTAGGTTCTGTCTTAAATATCAAGCCAATTTTATCCATAAGCAATGGCGAGATTACTGTAATGGAAAAAGTACGCTCACAAAAACGAGCTTTGAATGTAATGATCGAAAGGATTAAGGAATTAGGCGTAGATTTATCCCAACGAACAATCGGGATTGCTCATACTCAATGCTTAGATCTGGCTAACGATTTTGCAGAATTAGTTCGCCAAGAATTCCAGCCAAAAGATATTGTAATTCACATTGGTGGTGCTACCATTGGTACTCATGTTGGAACTGGTGGAATTGGAATATTTTATTAAAATGATAAAACCGCAGTTTACTGCGGTTTTAATCATTAATGTAACGAATCTGTCTTTCTGTAAAATAATCCAATAAAAAGCGATGACAAGTTAGCATAATAATTTGTTGGTTTTGGCTGATCAGATGTAACAAATCAATGGTTTGAGCTAAACGCAGATGATCAAAGTTAACTAATATATCATCAACAACTATTGGCAGCTGAACCCCTTGCTCTTTCATACAGACTATTAGAGCAAAACGCAGTGCCAAATAAAGCTGCTCTACTGTTCCTTGACTTAATTGGGGAACCTCTAAAATTCTACCCTTGTAATCCTCAATTTTAAGCATCTGAGTATCCAATGGAGCAAACACTCTTAAATACTTGCCCTGAGTAATCTGGTTAAAATATTCACTAGTATACAACAACAATTCTGGTTGCTTTTCTTTCTCGTAACGCTGTTTTACTTGCTCAATTGCCCATAAACAAAAACGATCAGTCATCCAATTAACTGTTAACTCCTGGATTTTCGCATCGGCGATCTCTAATTCTAATTTTAGGTGTTCTTGTTCTTGATTATTTTCTAAAAGCTCCCTCTTTGTTGTGAGTGACCCTAATCTGTTTAATCCCGTTTCTAAGTCGCTTTCGTGTTTCTGCAGTTCCTCTTCTAATTGGTTTTTTCTTGCTACTAACTCCTCTTTACTTAACCGCCGCAATTTTTGTTTAATAACTACCAAGTCTTCATTTAAATAAGTAGTTAGTAATACTTCTAAGTTGCTAAACTGCTGCAGAAGCTTTTCTCTTTCTCCTTGTTGTTCATATAGAGCTTCGATTTCGTGAAAATCACTAGTTCCACAATCTTGAGCAATTCGCTGAAATTCGATTTGATATTGTTTAATTCTATCAGTCAGAGCAGGAATTCTTTCTGCTACTTGTATAAACTCTTCTACTTGTCGCCAAGACCAAGAGATTGGCAAGCTGAATAGTTTTAAAATTTCCTGCCACTGATTAGCGAGCTCATATACATTTGCTTGTGATTCTTGAAAATCTGTCTGAAGCTTTATGTTTTCAATCCTTTTAATCTCTAATTCACGTTCGATGGCCAATCGCTCTTGTTCAAGCTCAGCCTCCAATTCCATTTCCTGTGCTAGTCTTTCGCAGTCAAGGTCTGGCTCACTAAGTCCAAGTTTCACTGCTAAATCTTGCCACTCTTTAACTAATGCCTGTCTTTTGCTTTGGTACATTTGCCGTTGATAAAAATAATGAATCAGACTTGCCAAGAAACCTATTCCACTAAAAATAACTGCTATTGATATTTTGGTAATCAAGAATAAAATAGCAATTAACAGCCAACCCCAACTGCCGAAAAGAGAAAGCAATGAACTACGATTAGGTCTCATTTCTTGTTTTTCTCTTTCTAACTGTTGCAAACGACTCAACCACTGTTGGCGAATAGCTAGTTCTGCCTGTTCATGTCCTCCATTTATCTTACGAATTTCTTGTTTTATAACAGTTAATTTATTTTCTAAATAATCGATTTCAGTTTTGCTTTTATCAAATCGTTCTTTGGCAACATCCAAATTTACTTGCTGCGCAGAACTTTCTTGTTTATATTCGGCTAGCTTACTCTGTAAAGCTTGGCAGTTAACAGTTTGAACTATATTAAGATCTACACCTGGAATTTTCTCTAATAATTGATTAACTTCCATAGTTAAAAGTTCGATTTGTTGGCGAGCATTTTTTGCTCGTTCAAAGGTCTGGGTAGGTAATTGAAACTCTGGATATTTGGCTAATTTGTTCTCGATTATTAGAAATTCCTGCCACTGTGGCCAAATTTCCAGCAATAAATTAGTTCTCTGCAAGTTACTTCTGATCTCTTTAATCTTATCTCGTTGTTCTTTAATTAGTTGACTAACACTGTTAACCTCATTGGTCAGCTGCTGGTGTGCTTGAATGTCTTTTTTACTAGCTAATAACTGTTGACGAATATCTAGTACTTCTGTCAATAAAGCATTAAGCTTTGGTTTTCTACCACGAGGCTTATAAATCTCTTCCATCGCTTCAGTCAACTGTTGATTTATCTTTGCTAACGACACTCGGCTGCCTAAACCTACACTGTAAAGATGAGAAGATAACTCCTGATCATCAAGCAATTCTAATTCTTGTAATTCTTTCAAACCAAAGGCAAAAACATTTTCAAATACAGACTGAGAAATACCACTCAGTAAGACTTCTAATTTACTCTGTGGCTCCACTTTTCCTGTGGATAGATTTTCGATGGTTACTTGTCCCGCCGACCGGCGGTCTGGTCTACGTTCAATGAGATATTCCACGCCATCATGCTGAATCTTTAGATGTCCACCATGGGTTCCACCTTGTAAGGGCTCATAACGTCTGTTGGAGTTTCGGGGATAAAAACCATATAAACAAGCGCGAAAAAATGATAGCAAGGTACTTTTGCCTGTTCCATTAAGTCCGTAGATTACCGTTAAATCTTCTTCAAAATTAAGGTGAAAATCATTAAGTATACCATAACCATTAATATAAAGGCTTTCTAGCTTCACTCTAATTCACCTCGCAAAAGCAAAGCTGCCCGTAATTTGGCTTTACTAATTACTTCTTGAGGCTCAATAGTTACACAAGTCGTATTTAAAACTGGTTCCCAAATCTGCTCAAGCTTGGCAAAATCCTCTACTGTTAGCTGATCCATAAAATCAAGTACTTCCGCTAGAAAATCACCTTGCTTTTGTAACTGGCTCAAATCCACTAATGGCCTAGTATGATTTTCAATCTGATAAATCCAAACAAAGTTATTACGTGCTGATTCATTTACTTGCAAAGTATCAAGTAATTCTTGCATTTCAACCTGATTATCTAACCAGTTGTTCAAATCAGTGTTGCCAACTAAGTTTATCTGCAACATAGTTCCAACGCCCTGAGTTTGGCGACATTCTTCTTTTTGTTCTATAATCAGGTTAGTCACTTCCTCAAAAGATAACTGGGAGATATCTAGAGTACAGCTTTGCCAGATAATATCTTGAACTGGTATAAACTTTGGCTTAAGTACTTTGTCTTGATAAACAACATGATAAAATCCTTTTTCGCCCACTTCTAATAGGTGACTGCCTTGCAAAACCCCTGGGTAATACCATTTGTTATTGGAATTCAATACTGGCGTATGAACATGTCCTAAAGCCCAATAATCATGTCCACTTGAATTTAGCTCACTACTTGATACCGGTGCATAACTGCTGTCTTGTCCGCCACCTACATCACAATGTAATATTCCGAGCGAAAACCTGTCAGACTTTGGTTTTGGAAATAATGGCAATAGACTAGATTTAACTTGTGCTTGCGGATAACTTATGCCATAAATATCAATTGCTTCTTGACCGTATTGTCTTTGGTAATAACCTACTTGATCAGTAGGAAAAGTATAAACATTACTTGGTAGATTAAAAACAAAATTAGCAAATACACCAGAATCATGATTTCCCGTCACTATAAAAACATCAATTTTAGCTGCAGCTAACCTTTCTAACTGATCAATAAAAACCTTTTGCATTCGTAAACTAGGAGTAGGCTCATGGAAAGTGTCTCCCGCTAAAACCAGAAATTCGACTTTTTCTGACAAACAAAAGTCAATCAGTTTCTCAAAAGCTGTCAAATGAGCATTGAGCACTCTTTGGTGTAACTCCTTTGGCAAAAACTTAATCCCTGAAAAAGAACTGCCTAGATGTAAATCTGCTCCATGCACAAAACTAAAGCCCATTAGTAGCCTCCT
>JAAYMV010000049.1 GCA_012521185.1 Bacillota bacterium | reverse complement strand
GGCTGTTGGCTATGAAATGGTTTATAGTCAGCATTGTGGTTTTACTCAAATGCTAAGAAACGCGGAGCAAGCCATGTATCGCCATAAGGCACGGCAGAAAGCTTAGCTGTTAGGGCAGGAAGTAAGCCCAGCTACGTTGTATTAATTTAAAGGATTAATACAACTGAGGTGAGTTAATGTCATTTTTGAAAAAGTATCTAGTTAGATATTGGCCTTGGATTACAACATCAATAGTTTGTTTAGTAATAGAAGCCTTTTGTGACTTACTTCAGCCGACTATTATGTCACGGATTATTGATGTTGGTGTAGCTAACCATGATTTAACTTACGTTTTGCGATTAGGCGGTTTAATGTTATTGATTACTGCCACAGGGGCTATCGGAGCTGTCGGACGTAATTTAGCTTCTAGCAATGCCTCTCAGCGGATCGGCGCAGATTTAAGATTAGATCTATTTAAAAAGATTCAAAAACTCTCATTAGGCAGCTTAAATCAATTTGATACGGCTTCTTTAATTACTCGTTTAACAAATGATGTGACACAAATTCAAGAAGTGGTGCATAGGATGATGCGTATTTTTATCCGAGCACCTATTCTTGCTATTGGCGGCATTATAATGGCTATTTACTTGCATCCGCCTATGTCTTTAGTTTTGGCGGTGGTAGTGCCAATAGTTGCTTCTTTAATTTATTTAAATATGCGAATTGGCTATCCTTATTTCGGGCGAGTGCAAAAAGCAATTGATCGGCTAAATAGTGTAATGCGGGAGTATTTAGCCGGTTTAAGGGTAGTTAGAGCTTTTAATCGTTTAGATTATGAAGCTGATCGGATGCAGGATGCCACTGTACAACTGGCAAAAATCACTAAAACAGCTATGCGGGTGATGGCTGTTTTTTCACCAGGCATTCGTTTGACAGTAAATTTAGGGATTGCGGTTGTGCTGTGGTTTAGTGGCTATTTAATCGATCTTGGTTCAATGGAAGTTGGTAAAACAATTGCCTTTATCAATTATATGACCCAAATTCTCCATTCATTAATGATGATTTCGCGGATTATTATGATGCTAGTACGGGCGAAAGCATCAATAGATCGAGTGGAGGAGGTATTTCTACAAGAAGATTCGATGCACATCAAAGCTGATCCAGTTCGAGATATACCAGCTCTTGGTAAAGTTGAATTTAAGAATGTTTGCTTTGTCTATCACGGAGCTGAGCAGCCGATCTTAGATCGGATTTCATTTGTTTGTCAGCCAGGTCAAACCTTAGCTATAATTGGTTCTACTGGTGCGGGAAAAACCACTTTGGTGAATTTGATTCCCCGATTTTATGATGTTTCAGATGGCCAGGTGTTAGTTGATGGGGTTGATGTACGTGATTATCAGCTGCGGGATTTGCGAGAAAGAATTGCCATTGTACCACAAAAAACTTTGTTATTCACAGGTACAATTTTAGAAAACATAAAATGGGGAAACAATCAAGCTACTGAAGATGAGGTAATCGAAGCAGCCAAAGTCGCTCAAGCTCATGATTTTATTAGTTCTTTCCCTGGTGGTTATCAGACTGTTTTAGGTCAAGGTGGAGTGAACCTATCTGGCGGTCAAAAGCAACGCATTGCCATCGCGCGGGCATTAATCAGAAAACCAGAAATTCTAATTTTAGACGACAGTACTAGTGCGGTCGATTTAACCACTGAAAGTAAAATTCGACAAGGTTTGCAACAATACACTAAGGATTTAACTACAATCATTATTGCACAACGAATAACATCAGTTATTAGTGCTGATCAGATCATTGTTTTAGATCAAGGTCAAATTGTTGGAATTGGTAATCATGAAACATTACTGGAAACTTGTCCAGTCTATCAGGACATCTTTCGTTCGCAAATCGGTACTAGGGAGGCGCTCTAATTATGGGTGTTAATGCTCAACCACAGTCTGCCAAGTCTACATCGACTCAGCCGATTATAAATCTGGGTGGTTTAGGTGGTCGCCGTCGCGGTCCACGAGGAATGCCTGTAGAAAAGGCTAGGGATCTGCGGGGCACTGTTCGTAGATTGTGGACTTATTTTCGTGGACAACGAAGATTACTGTTGTTATTGTTTGGTTTAATACTATTCAGTACTTTAATTGGTTTATTTGTTCCTTACTTAGTAGGTAAAGCAATTGATGCACTTGGAGAACAAACAGGTGTAAATTTCGATTTGTTACAGATTATTGTCACTACTTTATTAGTTGCTTATATTCTTGATGGCGTGCTTGTTTTTCTTCAAGGTTGGTTTGTTGCTGGTTTGTCTCAACAAACTGTTTTAGAACTGCGGAATGCAACTTTTGCTAAGTTGCAAAAGTTGCCAACTGCCTATTTTGATCGTCATACTCATGGGGAAATCATGAGTAGATTGGCTAATGACATTGATAATGTTAGTACAACCATCGCTCAATCAACAACTCAATTAATCGATAGTGTATTTATGATCTCTGGTTCTTTTGTGATGATGTTAATATTAAGTCCTTTATTGACTTTGGCCAGTATGATAACAATTCCAATGGTTTTTGGTTTAACGCGCACTATTGCCAAACGGACTAAGCTGTTCTTCAAGGAACAGCAGCAAAATCTGGGAATCTTAAATGGTCATATTGAGGAAATGATTACTGGCATAGAAATAGTTAAAGCCTTTAATTATGAGGAGCAAGTAATTGATGATTTTGCTAAGATTAACCAACAGCTCTGTCAGGTGGGGATTAAAGCTCAGACTTGGTCTGGTTTTATCATGCCCCTCATGAATGTGATTAATAATATTGGTTTCACAGCTGTAGCAGCTGTAGGTGGTGTGCTAGCGGTACACAATTTAATTACTGTTGGTATTATTGCTAGTTTTTTAAGTTATTCCCGGCAATTTGTAAGACCTTTAAATGAGGTTGCCAATCTTTTTAATACCCTGCAGTCAGCAATTGCTAGCGCTGAACGGGTATTTGAAATTATGGATCAGCCAGAAGAAGCAGCAGATTTAGAAAACGCTATTGACTTAGATGAACCAGAAGGAAGAGTAGAATTTGTTAATGTAACTTTTGGCTATGAACCTGGTGTTGATGTTTGTAAGAATATGAGCTTTACAATCGAACCAGGTACTAGGGTTGCGATCGTTGGTCCGACTGGGGCAGGAAAGACTACAATTATTAATTTACTGACTCGCTTTTATGATGTGGATCAGGGTCAAATTCTGATTGACGGAAAAGATATTCGAGAATACCATCGCGCTAGTCTTCGTAAGGTATTTGGCATTGTATTACAAGATACCTATTTGTTTTCTGGGACAATCGAAGATAATCTTCGTTATGGACGTATAGATGCTTCCAAAGAAGAAATTAGAGAAGCAGCCCGTTTGGCTAATGCGGATCATTTCATTTGTCGTTTACCCTTAGGGTATCAAACTCCATTAACTGAAAGCGGTTCCAATTTAAGTCAAGGTCAGAGACAATTATTGGCTATTGCCCGGGCAATATTAGCTAATCCGAAAATATTAATTTTGGATGAAGCAACTAGTAATGTAGATACTCGCACTGAGTTACAGATTCAAGAGGCTATGGTAGAATTAATGGAAGGAAAAACTAGTTTTGTAATTGCCCACCGCTTAAGTACGATTCGTGACGCTGATGTTATTATGGTAGTAGACCAGGGGCAGATTGTTGAAGTGGGTAATCACCAACAGTTATTGGCGCAACAAGGTGTTTATTACCGTTTGTATGATAACCAATTTAAAAATTTAGCTATCTAAGGAGTTATTTTATGAAAAATGAATTAAGTGAGGCTCGTCAAAGGTTTAGTCAAGCATTACAGGCTACACAAACTTATCGCCATTATCGTCAGTTAGCTGATCGGTTAGAGCGTGATCCAGTTGCCATTAAACTGCTTCAAGACTTAATTAGATTTAAGCAAATAACGCCGACAGAAGCAGAACAGGTTGAATTAGATCAAGAACTGCAAAGAACGGGCTTAGTGCTAGAATTTTTAGAAGCAGAACGATTAATGATCGATGAATATAATCGATTAGCAGAGGAGTATTTAGGCAGACCAGCCATTCGCTGCGGCAGCGGCTGTCACGGCGGATGCTCTAGTGGATGTGGGGCTTGCAAATAAGAAAATTATAGTCAAGGATGGTATATTGGTGTGAGCAGCATTACCAGAAAAGTAATACTAATCTTGGTTAAATGGGTATTTATTGCAGCAGTTTATTTCATACTATTTTACATCGGGAACCTTTGGTCAAGCTTTGACTTGATTGTTTCGTACTCAGTGTTTCCAATTCTAATTGGGCTATTGATCATCTCCTTTTGGTTCTATAAATATAACATAACATTACTCCTTTATATGCTGGTTAATTTGTTGCTGTTAGTGAAAGTAGGACAAACCAATCTATTTTCTATGAATGAATCAGTTTTGATTAGTGGTATTACAATCATTATTTGCACCACTATTCTGTTATTAAATTTGCATCGGCGACGACAAATGCGCCGACCAGCAATTCTAGGAATCGCTAGCTTCATTAGTTTGCAAACGGTGATTTTAGGTTTTTTAGCTTTTTTTATTCAGCTTGGGATTATGGAACGAGTAAGCGTAAAGGTTTTTCCAGAAGTGATTACCAAGGTATTCCCGGATTTTTCAGAGATAGCTTTGATAGTATTTGCTCTTAGCTTAATTTCTTTGTTGGTCAATAGAATTTTAACGGATTTAACCTTTACTAAAATTGGATTAGAGGTTTTAATAGGAGTAGTAGTGTATAATGGTTATTATTATACCCAAGGGATTGATCTTGTTAGTTTTCTAGCTATTTTAGTTGTTCTTGTAGGGATTAATCTATTTGCTGAGATTCATCAATTGTCATATGTGGATGAGTTAACTCAAATACCATCACGGCGTGCCCTAGAGGAAGAAGCTAGTAAACTAACTAGCAATTACACTGTGGCTATGGCCGATATTGATTATTTCAAGAAGTTTAATGATACATACGGTCATGATGTAGGTGATCAGGTTTTAGCATTTGTTGCCGCAATATTGCAGAAGAATTGCAAAGGGATGGCTTTTCGCTATGGCGGGGAAGAATTTACGCTGCTTTTTCCCAAGACAGCATTAAAGGATTGTTATGAGCATCTTGATTACTTACGCCAATTAGTAGCAGAAACCCCATTTCGTATTCGAAAACAGACAAAGACTACAAAGTCAAGTAAGCAAACTAGGCAGAATGGTTCAGTTAATGTAACAATTAGCATCGGGGTTGCAGAACATTCTAATAAGAATGGTACTTTTTCCCAAGTATTGAAAGCAGCAGACCTGGCTTTATATCGTGCTAAGAAAAAAGGACGTAATTGTGTTAGTAAATAGAATTTAGATACAGGAGGAAAAAAATGAACTTACAGATTCGTTCATCAAACAAAAGTGAGAGCATAACTAATAATCGGTTAATGTTTGTGACCGAGGAAATGATTGCTGATCAGAAGCTGGATTTAGAAGAACAGTTTTGGGGTCAAGTGATTAATTTTGAGGAATTAAAAGGTAGTTTTGGTGAAATTACAGCCCATAAGGTAATTGAAGACCAACAACAATATAACCTAATTGTTGCAGGTTTAGGTAAAAAAGCGGAAGTTAATTTAGAAAAACTTCGTCAAGCAACAGGAAAGGCTTTAAAGGAAGCGGATCGCTTAAAAATAAAACAGATTAGTGTATTACCTTTTAAGCTAAATATGGCTGTGGTTGATCAGATTAGAGCGCTAGTCGAGGCTGCGCTATTAGTTAACTATCGATTTGATAAGTATTTATCGGAGAAAAAACAACTTGCATTAGAAGAACTAATAGTAGTTTATGAGAATGGACAAGGAGAAGAAGTTGAATTAGGAATTGCTCAAGGTAAAGTATTAGCGGAAGCTACTGCACTTGCTCGCGACCTAGTAAATGAGCCAGCTAATGTTTTAACACCAGCCAAATTAGCTGATTATGCTGTCCAAGCTGGGGAAGAAGCAGGCTTTGTAGTTAAGGTTTTTGAGGAAGAACAAATTGCCGAGTTAAAGATGGACGCCTTTTTAGCGGTTGCTCAAGCTACTGTGAATCGGCCGCGCTTGATCGTAATGCGCTACTTTGGCGATAAACAAAACCAAGGAGAAGTATTAGGCTTAGTTGGTAAAGGTTTAACTTATGATAGTGGCGGATTATCCATTAAACCAGGAGACAGTATGATTACTATGAAAAGTGACATGGCTGGAGCAGCAGCTGTAATAGGGGCTATGAGTGCTATTGCCCAACAAAATTTAAAAGTCAATGTAGTCGCTGTAATTGCAGCCTGTGAAAATTTGATTTCTGGTACAGGTTATCGTCCTGGAGATATTATCAATACTATGGCTGGCAAATCCGTATTCATTAGTTCAACTGATGCAGAAGGACGTTTAACTTTAGCAGATGCCATTCATTATATTATTGAGCATGAAGGAGCCAGTAAGGTAGTGGATATTGCTACGCTAACTGGTGCAGCCATTATTGCTTTAGGTCATACTACAACGGGAGTTTTAACTAATAACCAGGATTTTTACAAGCAGTTAGAGCAAGCTGCTGAGCTTTCTGGTGAGAAAGTTTGGCAGTTGCCTAGCTTCCCAGAGTATAAAGAGCTAAATAAATCCCCAATTGCGGATTTAAAAAATACTGGGGGTCGAGCAGCCGGTACAATTACAGCTGGTTTATTCCTAGGAGAATTCGTGCAAGATAAACCCTGGCTGCATCTGGACATTGCTGGAACCTCCTATGCTAGCAAAGATTGGGATTACGGGGTAGAAGGTGGAACAGGCGTTGGTGTTCGCTTGCTGTATCATTTAGCAGAAACATTTGCGGAAAAATAAGCAAAAGACCGACTTGAGCGTCGGTCTTTTTTAATAATGTTATTTTTTAATTTCCCAATAGCAGCGCTTAGGAGAAACAATTTTTTCTTCCTTTTTTAAGCGAGCCATAATCTTGTCTACTTCTTTACGGTCTACTCCCGTAGCCTCCGCCACATCTCCCGCTCTCACTGGAGTATCATTATTCTTAAAGAATTCTAATACAACATCATAGTTATCCATGATATACCTCCTACATAATAATGATATCTTTTACTGTTAATATTATATTTCGCCATCAGTAACTAAAATCCTCTAATTATTTTGGTAGTTTTTTACCGGTCTCTATTTAGGAAAATCTTGACTTTTATGGTAATTTATGGCAAGCTTAAGAAAAGATAATTGTTAATTTTGTCAGGTATTACTTTCGGTTTATTAAACAAAAACAAAAAAGTTCTAACTGTAGTTAAGTTATCTTAATCCACGTAACAATGCATCATGCATTATTGTAGCGTGGAATTTTTTATTCTTACGGTATTTTGGTATCGATCCTGGTTTTCTAGTGGAGGTGGTTACGTGGGAGAGTTTCCTGCCAATGAAGCAAGATACCGAATGACATTTGAGAATACTGGAATAGCCATGGTTATCTTCGATTCTTAGATAAATATTCTCTTTGTTAATAAACAAATGGAAATACTTAGCGGATATTCAAAAGATGAGTTGGAAGGACAAAAAAGTATTTTTGAATTTATTGCCCCTGAGGATCGGCCGCGTCTTTTTAAATACCATTTGGCTAGGCGACAGCGGACTGAGGAGGCGATTAATTCACCACGTGTGTATGAATTTAAGTTTATTCCACGAGATAAACAAGAAAAAACAGTACTTTGTACAGTTGATTACTTACCGGATCTGGAGCAAAGTGTTGCTTCCTTTCTTGATATCACAGAACGAAAAGCAGTCGAAACGGAAACAATCTACTTATGTTATCATGACCACTTAACTGGTTTATATAATCGTGTTTTCTTTGAAAAATCATTAGTGGAGTTTGATAAACCAAGATATTTGCCTATAGGTTTGATTGTAGGCGATGTCAATGGTTTAAAACTAGTAAATGATGCTTTCGGTCATCATACTGGTGATTTGCTTTTACAAAAGATAGCGCAGACGGTGTAAGCAGGTTGATGGAGGCTTCCCTGTACAACTAAGTATATCCTTATGAACAACAATTAAGTATTGTGAGGAGGAAGAAATACGAGAACTTTTGTCTGAAGCCGAAAAAGAAATGTATCTTAAAAAATTAAGTGAGACAGCTAGTTTCCGAAACAATGTCTTGGCTTATCTAGAAGAAAGTTTACGTAAGCATTCTTTTGAAACCAAAGAACATGCTCAACGCTTAAAAATACTGAGTTGGAAATTGGGACAAGCTTTAGGTCTTTCTCCAGGTCATTTAAGGGAGTTATCTTTGGTTGCAGCACTTCACGATATTGGAAACTTAGGCGGATCAGACAAATTTACTAGCTTTAAATGCTACCATTGAAGCAGCGTGAGCTGGCGAACACGGCCGAGGTTTTGCGGTTGTTGCAGATGAAGTCCGTAAGCTAGCAGAACAATCAGGAGAATCTGCTTTAGAGATTACTAATTTGATTAAGACCATTCAGGAAGAAACAGAGCGAACCATTGCTGGTATTGCACAAAATACGAAACAAGCTGAGCTTAGTTCCCAACTAGTAAGTAAAGGTGGAGAACTGCTCCAAATAATTATTAGAGAAATTGAAGAAATTCTGGTTAAGATTCAAGAAGTCTCTCGAGGTACCGAAACTATTGGTAGTGGTAGTCAGCAGCTAGCAGCACCACCCAACAGCAATCTGCGTCTGTAGAATCTATAGCATCATTTGCAGAGGAATTAAGTGTTATGTCTGAAAACCTAGAAAAATTGGTAAAACAATTTAAATTAAATCTCGAAGACGGACACATAAACAAAAATCAGGCGTAATAATATTTTAGAAGTTGTTGTCTATTTCGAGAAAAGGGGGCTAGTTCGTGAAGAAGAGAATCTTTTTACTTGGTTTATT
Organism: Bacillota bacterium; assembly: GCA_012521185.1. Lineage (GTDB taxonomy): Bacteria > Bacillota > Limnochordia > Darwinibacteriales > DTU012 > JAAYMV01. The sequence goes on along the minus strand of JAAYMV010000049.1, from coordinate 5,464 downwards.
AGCTATGGCAATATTTTTAGTTGGCTGTACCAGTGAGTTAACAATTTTAATGAAATTGCCAATTGAAGTTCAAACAACTTATCATAAAGCCATCGATGGATATCTTTATTATGATTTTCGTAACGATGAGATAATCATCACATCCTATCCTCTCACTGGTCGTCGGTATACTGAGCCTTTAAATTTAGCTCAGATCAGAGTGTTAGAAACAGGGAATGTAACCTTCACTGATAGTAGAGGTTATTTTGTGATTAGGGGAATTCCTGGCTCCTACCATACGATTAATCTCGATATTAAACATGATGATTTACGCCGACCATCGTCTAGCAGACGTTACTCCGTCTATTTGTAGTGGTCTAATATAAAAAAGAAAGGTCTTGCCTAGGGTGAGATTCTTTCTTTTTTGTTTACAGGATAATCTTTAAGGAAAATGGAAATATAAGAATATTGAGTTGAATAAATGGGAGGGATGGTAATGCAGCTGGTTGTTATTGGCAACGGAATTGCTGCTTTGTCAGCAATCGAGAGAATTAGACAAAGTGATCAAGATTGTAAAATCACTTTATTTAGTCAGGAACCCTACCATACCTATAATCGCTTAAAATTATCTAAAAACATTACAGAATATTACCAGGTTGATGATATTTTAGTTAAGCCAGAGTCTTGGTATCAGGAAAAAAACGTCGAATGTTATCTAGACACTCCCATTGTCCATGTAGATTTTTCTAAGCAGCAAGTGCTTACCGTGGAGGGCGAAGTCTTTCCCTACACCCATTTGCTCTTGGCTAATGGGGCCTCCAATAATATTCCGCCAATTGAGGGTATTGATTTAGAGCGGGTTTTTGCCTTAAGAACTTATCATGATGCCCAAGAAATCCGGGTTGTAGCCAATAATTTTAAGCAAATCTTAATTATTGGTGGAGGATTGTTAGGTTTGGAGTTGGCTTGGGAGTTTTATAAGAAGGATAAGCAGGTATCGATCGTAGAACTATTTCCCCATTTATTGCCACGCCAGTTAGATGAAGACAGTGCTTGCTATTTAGAAGAATTAATTATCAAGCAAGGTGTGGATTTGTATTTATGTCAGCAAATAGCTAGTCTAATTGGTGAACATAAGTTAGCGGGATTCACTTTAAAAAATGATTCACAAGTTTATCCGACTGAAGTAGCTCTTTATTCAACTGGAATTAGACCAAACATTGAATTATACAAGGGATCTGCGCTAGCGATTAATCGCGGTGTAATTGTAAATCAGCATATGCAGACTAATCTGCCTAATGTTTATGCTGCAGGCGATATTAGTGAGTACAATGGTCGTATTTATGGTCTTTGGTCAGTAGCTCGTACTCAGGGGCAAGTAGCTGCTGATAATATTCTTGGAAGAACTACAAGCTTTGTTGAAGAAGCGGTAATGGCTAATATTCAAGTGTTTGATCAACATATCATCTCAATTGGGACAGTTAATGGAGAGGCAATGGTTACTGCCTTTGAGCGAACAAATGACTTGCAAGCTATCAAGAAACTATTTTTTTCAAATGAACAGATCCAGGGAGCGGTACTGATTAATGCTCCTAAGGAGGCTTTACTAATTAAAAAAGCCATTAATAATCAGGTTTTAATCCCAAGGGATCTGCTAGACTCCTATTCTAGTATAATAGAATATTTGCAAAGTTACCTGGTCAGTTAAAAAGACAAGCGATTGATTTTAAAAGTACTTACCATTAATAGAGATAGAATGCCTAATAACCCAGCTGTAAGTGGTGCTAAATTAACAAGCAAAGAAAGTTCTTCCCATATTAGAATGATGCCGCAGTAGCTAGTTAAGATTAATCCTGCTGCTGTAATTGGTAAACCAATAAAATGATCGGTAAAGTCCCCTAAATTATAACGAGCCAGGCGAAATGCTCCAGCAAGAGGGTAAATCCAACAGAAAACGGATACTACTATAGATTGCTCTGTTAGGCCGATAGCATGGACTAGGGCGATTGGAGCTAAGCCAAAAGTAATTAGGTCAGCAAAGGAATCAAGTTGTTTTCCCATATTGGTCACCGCATTCCATCTGCGTGCGATTGTTCCATCTATTGCATCAATAATTCCACCTGCAATTATAAAGAATACTGCCAGTAGTTTATGTTCCAAGTGGCACGGATATAACAGCAAAAAGATTACTACAATTCCTAGGGTCATATTCAGCATGGTTAAAATATTTGGTATTTTTTCTTTCCAGACTTTACTCATCAGGCAACATTCTTTCCTTATACATAATTTTTCTAGATACTTTGTAGAAGCCGATATAAATCACACTTGCTAAAAGTACAAACCAAAAGGTAATAAACCGAAAGATCACTGCTAAAATAGCTGCGCTACTAAAGGAAAGGCCAAGACCTGTTAACAAGCCTGTCATAGTCCCTTCAAAGCCACCTAAGCCGCCAGGAAATAATGGTAGCATGGCGATCATGTAAGAGATAAAAGTTACACTAACGATATAAACTAAGGACAACCCCGGTTGTACTTGAATAGCTAGCAAATAGAGTTTTAGTGGATAGAGCAGCCAAATTAACAAGGCTAATAAAAACTGAGCAATCAGCTCAGTTTTTTGTTTTTCAAATAAAATAATGTGTTCCAGTAGATTATTAAAGAAAACATAAATGGCATTTTCTTTCTTAGGTATCCAGCTTAATATTCTTTTAGGAACTAAAAAAATTAGCATAAAAAAAAGAATAATACTAGCTAATAAAACTGTGATAGTTAGCCGAGCGCTCTTGGCCTGAATTAGGGCTCCTTGATTAGATAAATATATAATGGAAAAGACGTTGATTAGAAAAAAGGCACTTAGGCTAAAAATCTTTTGTAAAGCGACAATAACTGCCGCTTGACTAGCAGTACAGTTGCCGAGGCGTGAAATTTGTACAGCTCGAGTTATTTCGCCGCCAACTTTTACTCCAGGAGTAATGGCTTCCATTACAGAACCTTGAGAGTTAATATAAAACATTCGCCAAAATGAAATCGGTGTAGCTGCAAACTTAGCAATTTGATACCACTGCAAATTTAATAAGAGCTGGGTAACAATTTGCAGCAAAAATACGCCACTAATGACTGTCCAATGAATTTGCCTGAGACTGATCTGGAGTTCGTTTACATTTATTTGTGTGAATAACAAGAGCAGCAAAAACCCAGCTACTATCCGCCAAATCCATTTTTTTACCATGAATATGCTCCTTCTTTAACAAATAAAAGAGTACTTTCAATATTGCGAGTTTTCTTATGATAAGTTGCTTGTTCATTGGAAAATTGTGGATAGTCATTGGCGTATAAACCTTGCAATTTATCCTTTGGCTTACGAACTAAAAGTCTAGTACCAGGTGAGGCACAGGCTTTAATTTTTTCTAAGACTTGAGCCATGGGTGCCACTTGGGCTGCTAAATGCAGAACAGTATAACTAGCTATTTCTGCACTTAAACCATCCTGATATAGTATTCTAATTGAGTCAGCCAATCCAAGATAGTGGATTATTTGACGAGCTGGTTGAATACAGTTTTGATCATTATCGATAGCAGTAACTTTTGCGCCAGTTAATTGATGAAATAAAATTGCACTAAAAGGGCAGGGCCCCCCACCAATGCACAAAATCTGATCTTGATTAGTAATTTTTGCTAGCTTTACTTCTTTTTGGATAATATCTTTATAATAGAGGGCAGCAGCTCTATAAATAATTGGATTAGCTGCTGCCCAATATTCGATTTTTTGGGTGAACTTTACAATCCCGCCTGCCACTGAAAGCGTCCTCCTACATAAATAGCTGAGCTATTTGATTAATTAGCCCTCCAACAAGGATGGCTAAAAGGGTTGCAGATAGTGAAATAGTTAAGGCAACTTTTAGTTTAAATTCCTTAGTTAAGATCCCAAAAACTGACAGACATGGTAGGTATAATAATGAAACTGCACCGCCAACAAAAGCCTGTAAAGGAGTTAAGTTTAAAGCTAACAATGGTGCGACTGACATTTCGCGCCGGATAATTCCTAATATTAAAGCAATTACTGCTTCTGATGGTAGACCTAGCCAATGACTAACAATTGGTTCTGCATAAACAGCAATAGCGTCTAGAAGTCCAGTTTCTTTTAACAAAGCTGCGATTACAATCGAAAGCATCATTGGAGCTTCCGCTTCGTATAAGAAATGTTTCATTCGAATTAATAGTTTTCTGGTATATGCTTTTCGCTCAGGAATGAGTAAGTTTGGTACTTCGATTAGTAAAGGTTCAACTTTTCCGTCAATTAATCTACCAGCGGTTAATGTAGCTAAGACTAAGATTAGTAAAGAAAACAGAATCATAGCCACTAATAACCAGGCCGAATAGCCGCCAAGTAGGCTAATTAAGGCTCCAGTTTGCGAAATACAAGGAACAGCAAAACATACAGCAGTACTAATAATTAGCCGTTCTTTTCGGGAGGTAGCTGCTCGACTGCCAATAATGGCGGGTACAGCACAACCATAGCCCATGACAATGTTAATTAAACTGCCACCCTGAACACCAAGTTTGCGCATGATATTGTCGAATAAAACACTCACACGTGGCAGATAGCCGGAGTCCTCTAAGAAAGAGAAAACTACATAGAATAAGAATACATAAGGTAAGATTAAAGCAATAATCCACTCGAAACTGATTACAAAAATTCCGAATTCACCAATTAAAATATTCAGTAACATTCCCTCAGGAATAAAGGAGCTAAATAAACTATGGAAAAAGGGAACAAGCACCTTATTTACTAATGGCAGCAGCAAGACAGACCTTAAAGCTTTTCCTCCACCTACAATAGCACCAATGCTGAAGATCATTACTAAAATGGCAATTGGAATTCCAGGAAAAGGCTGCATCATACTAAGACCTAAACGGTCAATAAAGTTAAGTTCGGCTGTATTGTGTTTTCTTACTTTTTTAGTGATCTCTTTAGCCCGTGCTTTAGTATCAAAATTACTTGGCAGTTTTGAGGCTGCTGTTTTTTGTGTATTCTTTAGGACATCTTTTAAAGCATTTTTTAACTGATCTAGACCCTGTTTTTTTACTATTACTGTTGGAATAACAGGCCAACCTAATTCTTGTTCTAGTAGTTTTACGTCGATTTCTATTCCGTGCCTACAAGCGACATCCATCAGGTTTAGAGCGTAAACCATCGGGATGCCATATTTTTGCAAATCTAATGCTAAGCGTAAATTTCGCTCAAGATTAGTAGCGTCTAAAACACAAATAACCGCAAGTGCACCACTTTCCATAAATCGAGTGGCTACAGCTTCGGCTTCCGAGGTAGGATTCATCGAATAGATCCCAGGAACATCAATTAAAGTATATTGTTCCTCATCTAAAGTCAGGTCGCCTTCCATGTAGGAAACAGTTGTCCCAGTATAGTTCGAACTAATAGCATGTATTCCAGTCATCTCAGTAAAGAATACGCTTTTCCCAACATT
>JAAYMV010000048.1 GCA_012521185.1 Bacillota bacterium | reverse complement strand
ATCTTTTTTAGCTTCTATAATCTTAATAGTAATTTCATCAGATAGTTTACCAGAACTAACTTTGATTACTACTTTGCCAGTAGCTTCTTTGCCGGCTTCAAAAGTAGCATTTACACCATCAGCACTTAATTTTCCTTTGGTTTCGTCGCTTAATTCCCATTTCGGATTAGGTACAGTAACTTCTTTTTTCTTTTTATCTACACCTTTAACAGCTAAAGTAATGCTTTTACCTTGTTCTACTTCATCAGCACTAGCAGAAATCGTAATTTCTTTTAGAGCCGAACCGCCAAAACAACCGGACAAAGTAAGTGCTAATATCAAGAATGAAACTAAGAAAATTCTTCTCTTTAACACTTATAATCCTCCTAATAAGAAATATTTTTGTTTCAAGGTAAAACAGCTAAAGTATTTAACTGTTTATCATCGCTCCTTTCAATTTTTCTCCAATGCTACATTCTTCGTTTGTTGTAAAAGATCCTTCTATTTTGTTAATAAAGTTATTTTTAAGTTATAATAATTGGAGGATTAATAGTAAAAAGGCGTTGCAAGATGGAGCAAAGTCCATTTTGCAACAGCCTCCATATTGGCTAATTATAAGCTAGGACTGCCTGCACCAGCATATTGTAAGACTAATTCTTTAGCACGATCGGCGGAGTTAAGAGCTTTGCTGTAATCATAAGGGATGTTAACGGTAGTAGTTGAGCTATATGAACTAACAGGACAATTTACAAATTTGTTGCCAATTACTTGCCAATAACCAGTTTGTGAACTGCCGTACCACCAACCGATAGGACCTTCGATTTGGCCGGCATGAGAATCTTTCTTTCCAGAACCTACTTTTTCGAAGTAGTTGTTTTCAACTCTAACTTTTGCACCCATTCTAGAGTTAATAGCAGAGCTGACAATGTTTTGGAAATAGTTGTTAAACATGTGCACTTCTGCGCTACGAATTAATGGAACTCTTGAATTAAGATTGTAGAAATGATTATGGTGGTAAGTGATTCTCGTAGGATTATTTGCACTATCGGAATGACCAACTAGGAGTCCTTTTGAGTTGTTGTAGAATTTGTTCCAAGAAATTGTAATATATTCCGAGCCAGTTTTAATATCTAGTAAACCATCATAGTAATCTTTATCGTCTAGTAGCTCATTATAGAAGGTGTTACGGTCAATCCAAATGTTTTTACTGTTATCGGTTATTTCGATTCCATCTTCTGGAGCACGTACATGGTGGATAGTTAGGTTACGAATGATGATGTTGTTAGAACGTGTAATCTTAATTCCAATTCCGTCAAGTTCGCCTTTGTTGCCAACACCTATAATGGATACGTCAGCTTGATCTTTGATGTCTATTTTTTCTTGACCTGTATTAGATTTAGTGATTCTTCCATTTACATAAATAGTTAGGGGAACAGGGTCACCATATTTTTTGTCGCCTTTGTGTCTTCTTTCGTTAGCATATAAAGCGTCGTATAATTCTCTTCCATTACTTACGTAAATTACTTCTCCGCCTGCACCGCCAGTTGTACCACCGTTCATAGCAGCCCAACCAACTAAGCCAAAGTATGCATCACCAGTAGAGCCACCTGAACCTGGATCTGGGTCTGGATCAGGCTCGCCCGGGTCAGAACCACCGGAACCGCCACCATCCCAAACTTCAATTTGGTCAATGAATAAACCAGCAGTACCTTTAGTGCCTACAATACCACGGAAGTTAATTAATCCTGTGTTTGTATATTTTTTGTTTAGTGGAATTTCAATATATTGGTAGCTGCTATTAGTGATTTTATACTCACCATGAGCACGATAGCCGTCTTCACCTACAGCACCACTAGTAGTGTAACGGTTACCAACAGCAAGTTTTAGATCACTTACAGGTTTACCTGAACCGTTATCGTTTTTAATTCTGATGCGAAGAATGGGATCTTGTGCATTGGCTAGTCCGGGGATGGATATGGCAAATCTTTGCGTGCCCATCTCGATAGCTCCGCCTTGAGCAGTTATTGTGCCTGACATGTTGGATCTGGAGAAGCTTTGTGGATTATCTAGTTTGCTTTGATCATTACGGATGTTAGTACCGTTGGGGACATTATTGAAGGTTTCTCGGAATAATAATTGGCCGGTGCTTAATAAATTAATAGATTCAGATTCAGCACTGCCTGGTGTAACAATCTCTAATTCGATGGCGCCTGAAACTTTACCTGAAGTCACTTCAACAGTTACTTTGCCTAAAGCATCATTATTGGCTTTGAAAGTAATTTTACTTCCATTACCCTCGATTTTACCCTTTGATTGGTCACTTACTTTCCACTGTGGATTAGGGAGCACTACTTCATTCTTTTTCTTGTCTATACCTTTGGCTTCTAAAGTAATAGATTTTCCTTGTTCTACTGTATCTGATTCAGCTGATATAGTAATCTCTTTTAGAGCTGTACCGCCAAAGCAGCCTGTAAATGCTAGGACGAATATTAGGAAAGTGGTCAAAAATATTCTTTTCCTTAACATTTCAATCCTCCATTTATCTGTTTTTTGGTTAGGTGCTATTATGAAATTCTTCAAAAACGCCTCCTTCCTTAGCTGATTTCTTATTAGAGGCCTCATTAATTCATTTTCATTAATTCTGCCAAAACGTAAATATTCCTGCTCGGATCGACGAGATAACCCAAAAAATTTTTTTATCAGAATATTATAATGTGTTTAGCAGGGATAACTTAAATGTAAATTTTTTACGACGTTATTAATATATGCAAAGGACAATATTAAGTTAATACATGGAAAAATAAAAAACACCCATTGAAAATCAATGGGTGTTGAAGTCTAGGTTAAGCTACTCTTGATATTCGATTTTAATACTCTTAAGAGTAACTGAACCCTCACTTTCCATACGAATTTGGATGAATGAGTTAGCTGTTCCTACCTCACTTTCGATAACAAGTGTACCGACGTCATCAACGATTTCAGGCAGTTGATTGATAGCTGAATTATAAATTCTAGACTTAGAGCCATGCACAGATGGCTTGTCAGATGCTTGGTTGTTATCTACGTAAACTTGGAATTTCTTAGTTAAGTCTTCGCCACCGATTGCAGAATATTCAAGAGTGATCTTATAAGGTTTTGATAAATCTAACTGACCTTTTGGTGGTTCATCAGAAACAGTCCAATTTTTTTCTTCGTCTTGTACACCTGTATCATGATGGTCATCAGGCATACCGATTGTGAAACGCGCATTAGTAATAGTTAAAGCACCTTTTTCATAAGTCATATTTGACTTACCGCCTTTTGCGTGATACATTGGTTTGGAGT
>JAAYMV010000047.1 GCA_012521185.1 Bacillota bacterium | reverse complement strand
GGTGACTTCAGGCGAAAACGCATAAGGGGTATTTGTGTCCAAAAACAGGCTTTAGCAATAGCCTGAAGGGTTAAAAGCCCAAATTGGGGATAAAAAACAAACTTTAGAGAGTAAAAAACTATAGCATAGCCGACTTTGGTTGTTTGAAAGATGGTAATGGCTCATATTTAGGCCATTATTATTCAAATTTATCTGCCTTAAAATTCAGGTTTGTGCAGTGGAATCAGAAGATGAGATTAAAATAGTTAAAAAAGAGGATGGCGTAAAGTGGAGTTAAAATATCTCAAGCTTTCGCAGCTTTCCTGCGATGAAAATCAGATTCGCCGCAAAGGTCATTGTCAAGCAGATAAAGATGATGATCTAGAGTCGCTTGCCTATAGCATCAAAGAAGTTGGTCTGGTTAATCCTCTTGTTGTGAAAGCTCTCGGTGAAGATAGGTACCAGGTTGTTGCTGGTGAGCGAAGATTTTTAGCAGCACAGCGAGCGGAGCTTGAGAGCATACCGTGTTTTGTTTTAGACAAAAGTGAGGAAGCACTTGACTATCAGCTGGCTGAGAACTTTCACCGCAAGGATTTAGATCCTCTTGCTAAAGCGTATGTTGTGCAGTTATTGAAAAAGCGCCATGTAGAGGATCAGAAGGTTGCAAAGCTTTTAGGGGTCTCTTCGGCTACTATTACCCAGTGGACCAAGATCCTTGGTGTTCCTCCCAAGTATCAGCAAGCGATTGTTGATAATTTTAACGATAAAAGCAAGTCTCCCTTGACAGTCGGCCATTTAGCTGTGGTTGCAGTGAAGGGTATTACCAAAGAACAGGTTAATGAAATTCTCGATCTAGTTATAGAGCACCAGCTGTCTAGGGATAAGACTGAGCAGCTAGTGAAGCTTTTGAAAAGCGATCCAGCCCTTAACCCTCAAGAAGCGTTTAAGAAGCTATTAAGTATGCAGCTAGATGCTATGGGGGGAGAGAATGAAAAGCAGTCTCGAGAGGGTGATTACCGGAAGCGGTTTGTTTTGGTTGTTCCTCCAAATTTGCCTCCAGAACCTGAGAAACAGGAGGAACTCAGGCTGAAGTTTTCGGAGCATTTGAATAGATTGGATAATGAGATCCAGCGTTTATTCAATACTTCTTTAAACAGGTTTATTCGAGGAGAGTAGAGAAGATTTAGGCGTTAAACAGATTTCATTTTAGCCGCTAAAATAGTGAAAGATAATTATGGTTATTCTCAGTGACAACAAAAGCAGAAAATCTGGCGCGATTTACCTCACAGCCTTTGAGCCTAACATTGGATGCAACTTAGGCCAATTGTGGAAAATTTTTATTATAAAGCCGGTGCAAAACATCTAGCGGCTATAGTTATAGTAAGTTTCAGGTGTTCGAGAAGGGGATATAATATGCAATATTTATACCTTGACTTTTTCGATTAGAAAGTAGGTGGGTATATTGAACCATTTGGCTAATCTATACAAAAAGAAAATAATAAAAAACATGATGTTTTGATGAAGGTATGATTTTCTTAATGAAAGATACAAAACACAACTTTCAATCAAGATGTCTTTACATGCAATTATTCTTGTCAGTCTTAACAGTAACCTTATAGGAGAATTTGGAAGAAAATTAAGCGATGAAACCTTCTTAAAATTGTTATAATGAGACATTTTAGATGAATAGAGGTTAGATAGATGTTTAAAGACAAAACCTTGTTAATTACAGGTGGAACAGGCTCTTTCGGCAATGCAGTTATGAAAAGGTTTTTGGATACGGATATAAAAGAAATACGTATTTTTTCCCGTGATGAGAAGAAGCAAGATGACATGAGGAGACAATATAAAAACGACAAGCTAAAATTTTATATCGGTGACGTTAGGGATTTACAGTCAATAAGAAACGCAATGCACGGAGCAGATTATGTATTTCATGCTGCAGCACTTAAACAAGTTCCATCATGTGAGTTTTTTCCATTAGAAGCGGTTAAAACTAACGTTTTAGGTACTGATAATGTGCTGACAGCTGCTATTGAATATGGTGTAAGAAAGGTTATTTGTCTGTCAACTGATAAAGCAGCTTATCCCATTAATGCTATGGGAATGTCTAAAGCTCTGATGGAAAAGGTCATAATTGCTAAATCCAGGACAGTAGATCCGCAGAAAACTTTGATTTGCTGCACGCGGTATGGAAATGTTATGGCTTCGAGGGGTTCTGTTATTCCTTTATTTATAGAACAAATTAAAAATGGACAACCTCTGACAGTCACAAATCCCAATATGACAAGATTTTTAATGAGCCTTGATGAAGCTGTTGAGCTTGTTATCTTTGCTTTCCAAAATGCAGAAGCAGGCGATATATTGGTTCAAAAATCGCCAGCATCTACAATAGGCGATTTGGCTCAGGCAATTAAAGAACTGTTTCATGCTGGTAATGAAATAAAGATAATTGGCATACGCCATGGCGAGAAGAGATACGAAACTCTTCTGACGAAAGAAGAATATATAAAAGCAGAGGATTTGGGCAACTGTTTTAGAGTGCCTGCTGATAAGAGAGATCTGAATTATGATAAGTACTTTGTCGAAGGGATTCGAAAACACTTTACCGAAGAAGAGTATAATTCGGATAGTACAGAAAGGTTGAATGTTGAACAGATCAAAGAAAAATTATTATCTCTTGAATATGTAAGACAAGAATT
>JAAYMV010000046.1 GCA_012521185.1 Bacillota bacterium | reverse complement strand
TAAATGAAAAAAATAATTGCTCTTTTATTATTAATTACTATGATTGTAAGCGGTTACGTACTAGCCGGTCCTTATATGGCGGTCAATCGGCTGGAAAAGGCTTTACAAAATCGTGATTCTGCCATGTTAGCCCAATATGTGGATTTTCCAGTATTGCGCGAGAATTTAAAGGAACAAATCAATGAAAGTTTGCTTAAGGAATTAAAAGAGATGGAAGATGATGATCCTTTTGCTGCTTTTGGAATTGCCTTTTTAAGTTTGGTAATAGATGGTTTAGTAGATATGCTATTAACGCCTACTGGTATTGGCAGCTTAGCTTTAGGCATCTTGCCTGATTTAGTGAAGGGCGAAGTTGAAGAAGTTCCTTTGGAGCAAGCGAAGTTTTTCGCCAATGCTCGTTATACCATAGATGGTTTTAGTCAGGTATCTCTGTGGATGGAAAATGGATCGGGTGACGTATTTCGCTTTATTTTCTCTCGCTATGGATTAACATGGAAATTAAGTAATGTGATTATTCCCTTATAATTTTTTCTTTCACGTATTAGACATTTTCCGATTTAGCTGATATGATTTAATATGTACTATTTAAATAAGTAAAGAAAAGGATAGAAATAAATGAAGTTAGAAGTGAAAGATGTAAGGCAAGGTTTGGAAAAGCAGGTGGTAATGGCATTAGATCTTGTGGAAGAGGGGTCACAGCTTTCTCAGCAAGAGCAAGTCAGTCGCCAATTACCTAAAGGAGTTACACCTAAGTTACTCTATAAGGATATTATTAGAATTGCTTGGCCATCATTAGTGGAGTTAACCTTAACTCAATTAACATCAATGGTTGATATGATGATGGTTGGTCAATTGGGCGCTTGGGCTATTGCTTCAGTAGGGTTTACTATGCAGCCTAAGTTCTTAATGATGACCATGTTTATCGCTATGAACGTCGGAGCGACTGCTTTAGTTGCTCGTTACAAAGGCGCTGGCGAACAAGAAAAAGCTAATTTAATTATGCGCCAAGCTTTATTATTGTCTTTTGTGCTTTCTGCTGTTGCTTCAATAATCGGCTATGTTTTCTCAGAACCAATGATACGGTTCATGGGTGCAAACGAACCAGCTACCATTGAAGGCGGAACTATTTATTTACAAATTCAGATGGTTGGTTTTGTTTTTGTCGCCTTAACCAGTACTATTACCGCGGTTTTGCGTGGTGTTGGTAATTCCCGGATAGCTATGATCTATAACTTAGTTGCTAATGTGGTAAATGTGATATTAAATTATGGATTGATTTATGGTCGTTTAGGCTTGCCTAAATTGGGACTAGCTGGAGCTTCTTTAGCAACAATTATCGGTCAATTTGTCGCTTTCTTGTTAGCGGTCTATGTAATAATAGACGGCAAGCAATACTTGCATTTACGATTGAAAGATGGTTTTAAGCCCCATTGGCAATCGTTAAAAAGTATTTTTAATATTGGTGTTCCGGCCATGATTGAGCAGCTTGTAATGCGCACCGGGATGATTATTTATGCGAGAACAGTAGCTTCTTTAGGTACAGTAGTTATGGCTACTCATCAAGTGGCTATGAATATCCAAGCTATGTCCTTTATGAGTGGTCAAGCTTTTGCTGTTTCTGCTACTTCTTTAGTGGGACAAAGCTTAGGTAAAATTCGTTCTGACATGGCACGTTTTTATGCTGATCATACTAGAAGGATAGGTGCTATTGTTTCTTATATTTTGGCAATTGCCTTTTTCTTCTTTGGCCGTCAAATTGTTGGATTATACAGTAATGATCCAGCAGTAATTTCTCAAGGTGCGGAGATTTTGAAGCTGGTTGCTTTTGTTCAGCCTTTCCAATCAGCTCAATTTATTTTAGCTGGTGCATTGAGAGGGGCAGGGGATACACGGGCGACAGCGATTATTACCCTTTTAACAGTTTTATTTGTTCGTCCCGGTTTAGCTTTGTACTTTGTGCATATCGGTTTAGGCTTAAAAGGTGCTTGGTATGCTTTGGTAGCCGATCAATTACTCAGATCTTTATTAGTATTGATGCGTTATCGTTCTGGAAAATGGCAGTCTATTCGGGTTTAGGTTACAAAGGAGCGTAATATATGGAACAGGATATTATAGAGAACTTGCAAAAAGTAGTTGCTGCTATTGAGCAATTACTGAGAAAAAAACAGTTTGTAAATATAGCAATTGATGGACATTGTGGCTCAGGTAAAAGCACATTAGCTACTCTGTTAAGGCGAAAATTTGCAGCCAATGTATTTCGGATGGATGACTTTTTTCTTAGACCTGAACAGCGTACAGAAGAGAGAGCTTTAGAGATTGGTGGCAATGTGGATTATGAAAGATTTAAGGCAGAGGTTCTTGACCAATTGGTTTTAGGCAAAGCTTTTTCTTATCAGAAGTATGATTGTACCGTAGGGAAGTTGACGGAGACAATTACTGTTATTCCCAAACGGTTAAATATAATTGAAGGTGTTTATAGTATGCATCCTTCATTAAGGGATGCCTATGATTTGACGATATTTTTAACTGTAGATCCGGAAGTTCAAATTGCCAGACTGCGTCGTCGTAATGGTGAAGCGATGCTGCAGCGTTATATTAAGGAGTGGATTCCACTAGAGAACCAGTATTTTACTGCTTTTGACATCCCACAAATTGCTGATATGGTAATTTGCAACAACTAAATTGTCTAGAAATAAAAATAAGTTCAGTGGAAGACTGAACTTATTTTGTTTCTAGTTGACCGATTAACTCAGCAATTTCTTCCGCAAGATCATGTACCCCGGATAAAGTAGCAGATTGTTCTTCAGTACTTGCAGCAATATGTTGTGAATTTAGATTTAGAGCTTCAGTTGTGGCTGAAATTTGCTCCATACGTTGACTTAGTAATGAAACTGAGTTTACGATACTCTTGAAGGCTCGATCAGCCTTTACTAAAACTAAGTTGCCTTCGGTGATTTCTGATTCACCAGCTTCGACGATTTCAATGACTCTTTGTACATTCTGATTAACTTCTGATACTAGTTGACCAATATTTTGGGTAGATCTAGCTGATTGTTCAGCTAGCTTGCGTACTTCTTCAGCTACAACAGCAAAACCTCGTCCTTGTTCACCAGCTCTAGCTGCTTCAATGGCAGCGTTTAGGGCTAGTAAGTTTGTTTGTTCAGCAATTTGTTGGATGACGTTAGTAATATTGCCAATATCTTCTGATTGTAAACCGAGAGTGCGAGTGTTCTCGGCTAGTTCAGCAATGGTTTTTTGTAATTTGGTCATGGTCTCAGTAGTTTCTTCGATTAACTCTTGACCAATACCGCTTGCTCGATGAATTCGCTTGCTTAAGTCAGTAACTCCTTGGATTTGCTCGGAGTTTTCATGGATACCGTGAGCAAATTCTGTGGCAGATTCAGCAACTATTTCTACCGCTTCATTTAAAGTATGGGTTGAATGGTGGATTGCTTCACTTTTACTTTTTAATTGTTTTATATAATCATGAGTTATGCATAAAGCATATTCAGGTGATGGTATGTCACTTAGCTCAGTCGATATTTGCTGTTTAACTTGGGCAAGAACTCGTTTATGGTAAAAGTAAATGATGATAGCAGAGATTAACCATAAACTAATTAGAGGGATTAAGTTGTTAACTAGTTTGCTCCAAACAGTGAGCTTATCTGCTTGACTTGGTACTCTGGCAATCAGGATTGATACTAAAATTAAACCAAGACTATATAGATAAAGAAACAATGTTTTACTGGTTGATAATGATTCTTTGCCTTGCTGTGGATTCATTGTTTAGATACCTCCTGAGTTATGTTCTTGAAACAAACTTCGACAAATCTAAGCTGTTTCCTTTTTGTTACAGTTATTACTTGTTTAACAAGTGCTTAAATAAAGGAAGCGGTAGTTGGGATGGGATATTAATGAATAAAAGATTTAAACGAGTTTATATAGAAATTACTAACAATTGCAACTTAACCTGTTCATTCTGTCTCGGCACTAGTCGTCCAAGGCAATTTATGTCAGAAGAACTTTTTCGACATATCTTAGTTAGTTTAAAAGGTTATACAGACTATTTATACTTTCATGTGATGGGCGAACCATTGTTACATCCAAGGATAGGGGATTTTTTAGCCATCAGTGCTGAATACGATTACCAGGTAAATATTACAACTAATGGAATCTTGTTGGATAAAGTTGCCGCCAAGTTATTAAATCAACCAGCTTTGCGTCAAGTTAATATTTCTCTGCATAGTCAAGAAAGTCAGACAGATATCGATTTCTATTTGGAGAAGGTTTTTGCTTTCATCCGGCAGGCTAACTGCTATATCAGCTTACGCCTTTGGAATTTGGCATCCGACAGCAATAATGAATATTTATTACAACGAATAGTGCAGGAATTTGGCCTTCCTTTTAATATAATAGAAACTATAAAACCGGGAATAGGTATTAAAATACGCGATAAAGTCTTTATAAATCCAGAGAGACAATTTAAATGGCCATCTTTACAAGCAACAGAGATACCTGGTAGGGCTTTCTGCTATGGTTTGAAAAATCAAATTGCTATCTTAGTAGACGGAACGGTCGTTCCTTGTTGTTTAGATGGAGAAGGGATTATTGATCTGGGTAACATTAATGAACAGGATTTGGCAGAAATTTTGTCCAGCCAAAGAGTTAGTCGAATTGTAGAAGGCTTTTCTCAAGCTAGAGCCGTAGAAAAACTATGTAAAAAATGCGGTTATCGTACTCGCTTTACAACTTAAAGTATTAATTGAATACTAATAGAGAATGAAATTAATATTAAAACTTAAGGATGATACTAAATTAATATAGCTATAATAACTAACTTGTGGTATAATTATTCCTAAATGTAATTGCTATGCGCATTACCAATGGCTTTACATATCGATAGGCTCCTTTTAACTTTGAGGAAAAAAGAAAAAAGCAGGGTTTTTCTGTTGTGTGTCGTATTATTAAAATAGTCTTTTTATCAAATTCGTAAAGGCATAATAATAAGCAATCGACAGAAGCAGCCTGTCCTTTTGGAAATGTGTTTGGAAATATAATCCAAAAGGAGATTTTACTTTTAAGAGCGAATCCTATGCTATTCTAAAGTAAAATTAGGGCGTATGTTATGAATTGCTTGGATCACTTGAAAGGGGGCTTGTTTGATTAAGTTAGAACATAGGGTAAGAGCAGAGTAAGCAAGAACTAATAATAGAAAAAATATTTAAATGAGAGGGTGGCTAATCTATTATGTTTAACAAGAAAGTATTTATTAGTACGCTAAGCGTTATTTTGCTTCTTGTTTTATCCGTTGGCGCATTTGCAGCTACTCGTACGGGTACATGGGTTGATGAAGTAATTATTTTAGAAGAGCCTTCATCAGCTACAGCAATTAAACGCTTACAAGCCAAAGACATTGACATTTATGTAGAACCAATTTCTGAAACAGCTGCTTTTGATGCTGTAAAACAAGATCCAAACTTGGACTATTACCAAACATTTGGTTCTTATTCAGAAATTACATTTAACACTGTTGGCCCAGAATTTAATGATGGTCGTTTAAATCCGTTTAGTAATCGTAAAATCCGGGAAGCTATGAACTATCTTCTTGACAGAGATTACATTGCTCAAGAGGTTTATGGTGGTCTAGCAGTTCCTAAGTATACGATTATGAATAGCCGATTTGCTGACTATGCTCGCGTCGTAGAAACAGCTCGAGCCTTAGAAATCAAATACGGTTATGATAAAGAAAAAGCTATCAACATTATCGCTGAAGAAATGGTTGCTATGGGCGCTGAGAAAGTTAATGGTAAATGGCATTATAACGGCAGCCCAGTCGT
>JAAYMV010000045.1 GCA_012521185.1 Bacillota bacterium | reverse complement strand
CTTTGTGGGACGGGGAATAGGTTTGTTATTACTTAGCCTCAGTGTAGACAGTTCTAACCATACCCCGATGCGTTGGCGAGATTTGCTGTCAACTCATGTTCGAGTTCGGTAAAGTAAAATTCCCTGGTTAATACTTGATCATTTGGTTAAACTATATTATAATGATATAAAAATGCATATTTGGCAATGATAGGGAATAATTGACGACATGCTGTTACAGAGAGCCATGTGGTGGTGAAAATTGGCCAGCATTACTCAAGTTCCAACCCTAGAGCCGAGAAGGGGAACAGTAGTGAAACTTCTCCGGGTTAGCCCGATATAGCTTAGAAGAGTGGATTAATGTTATTGCTAAACATTAATCAATTAGGGTGGCAACGCGGGAATATTGACTCTCGTCCCTGGTAGTTTCAGGGAGGGAGTTTTTTTAATGTATTTGGAATAATAATTAAGGGGGCAATTCCATGTTAGATTTACGATATATCAGACAGAATCCTGATGCAATACGCGCAATGTTAGAAAAACGTGGAGAAGAAGCGCCACTTGATGAACTTTTAGAACTAGATGAGCAACGTCGGAGTTTATTAGTGGAAGTTGAGAAGCTGAAAGCTCATCGTAATCAAGTGTCGGAAAAAGTTGCTCAGTTAAAGCGGGAAAAGCAAGATGCTAGTGAAATAATTGCTGAAATGCGTACCGTATCCCAAACAATTAAAGATTTTGATGAGCAGCTGCGCGTTATTGATGAGCAATTAAAAGACCGGCTTTTACGGATTCCTAATATTCCTCATGAGTCTGTTCCAAAAGGGGATAGTGATGAAGATAATATAGAAGTTAGACGTTGGGGTGAACCAAAGGACTTTAGTTTTGAGCCTGCCCCTCACTGGGATTTAGGTGTTGATTTAGATATTATTGATTTTGAAAGAGCAGGTAAAGTTACTGGTTCGCGCTTCTACTTCCTTAAAGGCTTAGGAGCTAGATTAGAACGGGCTTTAGTTAACTTCATGCTTGATCTTCACACTGGAGAACATGAATATTCTGAAGTGTTTCCGCCAGTAATTATTAATAAAGATAGCGCAATTGGAACAGGGCAATTGCCTAAATTTGGCGAAGATATGTTTAAACTACAGGGTTTAGATTATTACTTAGCTCCAACTGCCGAAGTTCCGGTAACAAATCTGTATCGGGATGAGATTATACCTGGAGAGCAACTGCCTATTAAACATGTAGCTTATTCTGCTTGCTTTAGATCAGAAGCAGGAGCTCATGGTCGAGATACTCGTGGTGTAATTCGAGTTCATCAGTTTAACAAGGTTGAGCTAGTGAAATTTGTAAAACCTGAATCATCTTATGATGAATTAGAAAAACTAGTAAATGATGCTGAACAAGTGTTACAAAAACTCGGTTTACCATATCGGGTTACGCTTATGTGTACAGCCGACTTAGGCTTTACTGCTGCTAAAAAATATGATTTAGAAGTATGGTTGCCTAGTTATGGTAAATTCGTTGAAATTTCTTCTTGTAGTAATTTCGAATCTTTCCAAGCTAGACGGGCGAATATTCGCTTCCGCAATGATCAAGGCAAACCAAAATTTGTTCATACGTTAAATGGTTCAGGTATTGCAGTAGGTCGTTGTTTAGCGGCTGTTTTAGAAAATTATCAGCAAGAAGATGGTTCAATCATTATACCAGAGGTATTAAGACCTTACATGGGCGGTTTAGAAAAAATCAGCAAATAAAATAATACCACTTGTTAAATCTCCTCATTTAAGGTATAATTAATTTTGTGTGGAAGGGTGCCAGAGCGGACGAATGGAGCGGTCTTGAAAACCGTCGAGGGTTCACGCCCTCCGTGGGTTCGAATCCCACCCCTTCCGCCATAAATTTGTTTATGACCCTGTTCCTAAAGTGTGGAAAGCTTTAAGAATAGGGTTTTTTTATAAAGGAGATAAAAAGAGTGAGATTAAGAAAAGGAGATCAGCTCCTTGTCGTCGTATTCTTGCTTATAGGGCTTATTACAATTGGATATTGGTGGTATAATAATAGTAGAGTGCAACAAGGAAATGTTGCCATTTTGGAGATTAATGGAAAAGTAATTGAAAAGTTTGATTTAAATAAAATACATGAACCTTATACGGTGGAAACGGAACTAGGCAAAAATGTTTTGGTTTTTGAGCAAGGCATGGTTAGAGTCGTGGAAGCCGATTGTCCGGATCAGATTTGTGTAAGCTTTGGTTGGGCAAAAAGAGCAGGACAAAGTATTGTTTGTTTGCCTCATCGAGTGGTAGTAAAAATAATGAATGAGCAATCGGATTCCGGGTTGGATGGGGTTACATACTAATAAAATTTGGAGGGGAGACTAATGAAACAACGCATATTGGTCGTTGATGACGAGAGCCCTATTCAAGAGCTGATAAAGTTTAATCTTGAACAGGCTGGATTTGAAGTGGATTTAGCTGGCGACGGAATTGTTGCTTTAGAAAAATTTGAAGAAATAAAACCTGATTTAGTAGTTTTGGACTTAATGTTACCTGGAAAAGATGGATATGATGTTTGTAAAGCCATCAGAAAAAACAGTAACACGCCAATTATTATGTTAACTGCTAAAGAAACAGAATTAGAGCGAGTTCTTGGTTTAGAATTAGGTGCCGATGACTATATTACTAAACCATTTAGTCCGCTAGAATTAGTAGCTCGGATTAAGGCAGTATTACGTCGTACTGGCGTACAAGAAGAAGAGGAAATCGATGAATTTTCTGTAGGGAATATTTATATGAGAGTAGAAACTCGGGAAGTAAAAGTCAAAGATGTTCCTGTGGAATTAACACGTAAAGAATTTGATCTTTTACATACCTTCTTACAGAATGTGAATAAGGTATTAACTCGCGAGTTTTTACTGCAGAAAGTATGGGGTTACGAATACGAAGGCGAAACCCGTACTGTTGATGTACATATTCGCCACTTAAGAAGAAAGCTTGGACCTGAAGGTGAAGAGCGAATTGAAACTATCCATGGAGTAGGATATAAGCTAAGAGGGAATTAACATGCACAAACCATTGCTTCTGAAGTTAACAGGCTTGGTACTAGTGGTAACCTTTTTGTCCATAGGGGTTACCACCTTTTTTGTTGCCCAATCAGCTAAGAATACATTAATTGATAATTTAAAATTAGATTTAGTAACAGATACAGAACTAGTGGACTTTTTATTAACAGATGTAAACTTTGATCAGCTAGATCAAAAAGTTACCGATTTAGGGAAACAGATTGATCGGCGAATTACTATTATTAGTAAGCAAGGAATAGTTCTGGCTGATTCTCATGAAAAACAATTAATTGGGGCAGATTATGCACAGAAGCCTGAATTCTCCCAGGCAATCGCTGATGGAGTTGGGATTGATTTACGGATTAGTCAGTTTACTGGCGAGGAAACCTTATATCTTGCCATCCCTTCTGCTAAACTTGGCGTTATTAGATTGGCTGTTGCTAGTAGTGCAGTAACTCAGGATATTGCTAAATTATATCAAGGAACAATTCCATTATTAGTATTAGTGGGTTTGGCAGCCTTTGGTATAGTTTACCTTGTGACTCGAAATATTACGCAACCTATTCAAGATATGCTGTTAGTTACCAAAAAGCTGCAGCAGGGGGAATTTGGTCGTCGGGTGTTAGTAAAAAGCAGAGATGAAATAGGCTTATTAGGGCGCTCCTTTAATGAGTTGTCTTTAACATTGGAGAAAATGTTTGATACTATCTACGACCGTGAAAGTAAGCTAAATGCGGTTTTAACCAGTATGAATGATAGTGTTTTAGCTTTGAATGTGAATCAACGGGTAATCTTAGCTAATCGGGCAGTAGGTGAATTGTTACGAGTAAATGAAGCTAGTTTAATTGGACGGCATGTTGGAGAAATTATTAAAAGCGAAGATTTTTCTGAGATTATTCAAGAAACAATTACTTATATGAAGTCCATCGACGGAGAAATCCAATTATCTCCTGGTAGCAGTAGAATTATTGCTGTTCGCTGCAGTCCCTTACAAGATGAAGATGGAGATATTATGGGTGTAGTAGTAGTTCTACGAGATATTACTAAGTTACGCCGTCTAGAAAATATGAGAAAAGAGTTTGTGGCCAATGTTTCCCATGAGTTGCGGACGCCATTAACTAGTATTAAAGGATTTGTAGAAACCATTCTTGATGGCAATACTAATGATCCGCAGTTGGTTGAACGCTTTTTAACGATTGTTAATGGAGAAACAGATCGAATGATCTCATTAATCAATGATTTATTAGATTTATCGCGAATTGAAAGCGGCAAGCAATTTATTAACTTAGAAGCAGTTAATATCCGGGAAGTATTTGACTCTACTATACTTGCCTTACAAAGTAAAACCTTAGAAAAAAATATTACTGTCGATAATGAAATTGAAGATCTTCAGGTTATAGGTGATATTAAACTTTTACAGCAAGTTACCACCAATCTAGTTGATAATGCTATTAAGTATAACCAAGAAGGCGGTCGGGTGTGGCTAACTAGTAAAGTTATGGACGATGAAGTGGAAATTACAGTTTGTGATACTGGTATGGGTATCGCTGAAAACCACCTAGATCGGATTTTCGAAAGATTTTATCGCGTAGATCGCGGTCGCTCTAGGCAAATGGGCGGTACTGGCTTGGGTTTATCCATTGTAAAGCATATTATTGAAAAACATCAAGGAAGAATCTATGCTGAAAGTAAGGTTGGAGAAGGGACCCAGATTAAGTTTACTTTAAAGCTGGCCAAAGAAAATGAGCAGGAAAATAATTAATTTGTCTTATTGACAGTTTCGAAGTTCTATGTTACAATAAGATTTGTCAACGAAACTTTGGAAGGGTGCTTGAGTGGCCGAAAAGAGCCGCCTGCTAAGCGGTTGAGGGCTTCGCCGCCCTCCGAGGGTTCAAATCCCTCCCCTTCCGCCAGGTTATTAATTAAATATGCGCCCGTAGCTCAGCTGGATAGAGTGTCTGACTACGAATCAGAAGGCCTCAGGTTCGAATCCTGACGGGCGCGCCATTTGGAAATTCAGACTGCAAAGAGGTTTGCAGTCTTTTTTATTTTTCATTAATCTGAAAATCAGAAGGTCTATTGGGTAAAATTGGGCAAATTTAACCGT
>JAAYMV010000044.1 GCA_012521185.1 Bacillota bacterium | reverse complement strand
GTAGTGGGCGGCGGCGATTCGGCAGTAGAAGAAGGAATCTTTTTAACTCGTTATGCAGATTCAGTATCTATTGTTCATCGTCGTGATGAATTGAGAGCACAACCTATTTTGCAAAAGCGTGCTTTTGCTAATGAAAAGATCTCCTTTATTTGGGATAGTGTTGTGACCGAGATTCAAGGGGATATGAAAGTAAATCAAGTTATCATACAGAATGTAAAGACAGGCGAAACACAGGCTCTTGAAGCTGATGGTGTTTTTGTTTATATCGGTTATACTCCGAATACATCCTTTTTAGGCGATATTCCTATTCTTAATGAAGCAGGCTATATTATTACTGATGCTAAAATGGCTACCGCTATTCCGGGAGTATTTGCTGCCGGTGATATTCGTGAGACTAATTTACGACAAATTGTTACTGCTGCTAGCGACGGTGCTATTGCTGCCATGGCTAGTTATCATTATCTAGAGAGTTTGTAATGTATAAAAACCTCCATTTCAGCTAATACTGTCATTTGTAGGTAAGATGTACAGTATTAGCTAACAATTTGGAGGTCACCATGAGGGTTTGGTTGATTATATTTATAATTTGTCTCCTAATTTTTACTCCGCCGATTAATGCAATTGGAAACACAAATCAGATTTTAAAAAAAGGTTTTCGGGGTGCGCAGGTTCAAGCGTTACAAGAAACTCTTGCGCAGCTTGGTTATACAATCACAGTAGATGGTATTTTTGGTGAGGAAACTGAACGAGTAGTTAAAGAGCTGCAAACAAATCAAGGGATAGCAAGCGATGGGATTGTAGGACCAAAAACCTATCAAGTTTTGACTAAGTTAATTGAACAGTCTCAAACTCATATTGTGCAATCAGGTGATACCCTGTACGGGTTAGCTTTAGCTTATGGAACAACAGTTGATAATATCCAAAAGGTAAACAGATTAAATTCTACTGTGATTCGACCTGGGCAAGAATTAGTCATTCCAGTAATTGCCAGGTCCGTTCCTAGCAAACATCAAGCGCCCAAGTTTATTTGGCCTCTTAACGGCAGGATTTCATCTCCTTATGGTTGGAGAATTCATCCGATTCATAAAACTCGTCATTTCCACGGTGGAATTGATATTGCTGCGGCAACAGGCACGATTGTACGAGCGGCAGCAGCTGGGCGAGTTGTCCAAGCTGGTTGGATGGGTGCTTTTGGTCAAGCTGTTGTTATTGATCATGGTAATGGCTATACTACCTGGTATGGACATAATTCACAAATATTGGTTCGCCTAGGTGACCAGGTTAGTGTGAATCAACCGATTGCTAAAGTAGGTTCTACAGGTCAAGCTACTGGACCGCACCTAGATTTTCGGATTAAATATCATGATCAAACCATTAATCCATTAGATTTATTGCCATAAGAAGAAAAAGAGCAGTTAACTGCTCTTTTTTTACTTTATGAATCGCATGACTAGTGTCATTAATTCTTCAATTGTTTCTTCGCCTCGCTCTTCCTTGATGGCTTCAACCAAGCAATTCCTTGTATGGCCTTCAAAGATTGCAAGACCTACTTTATCTAAGGCAGCTCGCGCAGCTGCTACTTGCACTAAGATATCGATACAGTACTTATCTTCTTCAATCATTCGTTGAATACCTCGAATTTGTCCTTCAATCCGCTTTAAACGCATTATTAAGTTCTTTTTTGCTTCCTCTTTACCCAAAGTGCTTCACCTCTTTTGTTGAAAGCTCTACATTTATATCATACAGGGTATGGGTATCTATGTCAATTATATTAGAGCACTTAAGGAAGTTGCAAAAACAACCGTTAGAGCAATTACTAGAATCATTAGTAGAATTGGGCCAGCCAATAAAGCTGCGATGGCACCACCCGTGGTAATTTGATGGGTTTCTCGAATTGCTACTACTAGTAGGTAAAGCACCCATAGAGATAGTATAAAATTAGCTAAATAACTTAATTCACCAATTAAATTGGATGATGGCCAAATGACCTGTAATAGACCAATTGGACCAAATAGGATTTGTGGCAAAAAGGCCACAGAAACTGCTTGATATGTTTGACTAAAGCTTGCCCTACCATTAAATAATCGAGCTATGCCACAAACATAGGCAGATACCACCAAGGCAAGCATAACTCCAGTAATAGCAGTTTGAATTACTTCATAGGCAATAGAATTAGGTACAGGTAGCGCTCGTGGAATCATTGCTAAATGTGCCAGAATTAGTATTAATGTTGCCCAATATGAGGCTTTATGATTCTTTAAATTACGAAAAGCAGTTACCGGTTCCGAAAAAAAGTCAGTTGCTAATTGTAAGTTCAACTTAATACCCCCCTATAGTTGTTGATACTTTAATTGCACAGTCGGTTGTTTCAATGGATTAAGCAATTGGGTAAAGCGGTATAAAAAGTTAGTTTTATCATTATATTCTTTGATTTCAACAGTTCCTTCAATATTAGCTAAATCTTTAGCTTTTGCAATGGCTTCTTCTAATCCGCCCAATTCATCGACTAAGCCAACCTCTAAAGCTTGTCGACCACTTAAAATTCGTCCATCAGCTACTGCTTCAACTTGTTCTCTTGGTAAAGACCGGGCTGATACAATGTCAGCAACGAATTGATCCCAAGTATCGATAATTAATTCTTGTAACAACTCTTCTTCTTCTTCAGTTAACTGACGGGAGTTACTGCCAACATCTTTAAATTCACCTGATTTGATTACCTCGACTTTGATTCCCAGCTTGTCAAAAAGTTCTTGGAAATTGGCAAATTGCATAATTACTCCAATAGAGCCGGTAATTGTAGCACCATTAGCAAAAATATAATCTGCCGCTGCCGCTACATAGTAACCGCCAGAAGCAGCCATATCGCCCATGGACACCACTACCGGGATGCCTTTTTCTCTAATCCTCAAAACAGTTTGGTATAGTTCTTGAGAAGTAGCTGCACTACCACCCGGGCTATCAATTCTTAATACGAGAGCCTTAATCTCTGGATCCTTTTCAGCACGTCTTAATTGTGTTAAATAGGAAGGCGAAGATTCAAAAAGACTATCGGTTGATTCGCTACCAATTACATCGTTAATATTGATTAAACCAATTTTGTTTCGTAACACTACAGGAGTATTTCCATTAATAGACGCGAGCCCGATTGATAAAAAGATGGCTACTATTGAGACAATCAAAACTACTTTCAGTACTTTTCTGAAATCGATTTTCACCCTATTACCTCCCATTTAGATTATCTTTTAGGTATAGCTGACCATTTTTTTCCACAGCTTCCCATAAATGATTCTGGAAATATACACAAGATACCTTTTTGTTTTGAAAATAAACCTTAGGTAAACGTTGATTGATTAGTACTCTTTTTGTAGGAATGCAAACAGCAGTCCCATATAAATCGAGAGCTTTCGGATGGTCTGTTAAATCAATACAGCACATACCCATGGCTATTTTCCCAATTACTGGATACTCCTGATCGTGAATCAGCACATTAATCGGTTTTTCTAACAATCGATGTATTAAGTGATGTTTTTTTACATCTACACCAAGACCATCGCTATAACCAATTGGAATAACTCCGATAACCGAATGCCGTTTTAATGTATAGGTTAATCCATAACCGATACTTTCACCTTTGGCTATTTTCTTTACTTGAATAATACGGGAAAATAAATTCCAGGTCGGTTGTAGATTCCAAGAATCTGGTAATTTGGTAGTTGATTGACCATAGAGCAGTGTACCAACTCGTACTAAGTCTAGGTGAGTTTCAGGTAGATTAATTAAAGCAGCACTATTAGCGCAATGCCAGATTAAGTTACTGTGCCCTTTTTCGCTTATGGCTTGCTGAAGCTGTTTAAATTTGATTAACTGCTTGCGGGTATATGCTAGGTTATTATTAGCCGCTGCAAAGTGGGTATAGATACCCTCTAGTTTGAGAAATGGTTGTCTTTTTATTAAGTTGACAAAATCAATAGCTTCATTAGGTGAGATACCTAGTCTATTCATCCCTGTGTCAATCTTTAAATGGACTTTAATAATTTTCTGCATTTGTCTGCTTTGTTTTGCCAAAGCCTCAACTAAATTTTGCGAGTTTATGGTTACTGTCAGATTATGAAGGGCAAACGCTTTAAGTTGTTGGGGTAGAGGGGGACAGAGGACTAGAATGGGTATTTGGTTGTTTACTGTTCTAATTTCTAAGGCTTCGGTTAGATCATTAACCGCTAAATAATTCACTTGACTGGCAAATAATTGACTGACCCTTCTAATACCATGGCCGTAGGCATCTCCCTTTACCACGGCACAGATTGGTGCCGAGCTGTGTTTTTTCACTTGGTTCAAGTTATGTTGTAATGCATCTAAATCAACGGTTACCCAAGTAGGTCCTAACCATTTCATAGGTGTTTACACTCTACCTCGATTAGTGATTTTTTGATAGACAGGCATACTTATTTGCCAGAGTTTATAACCTACATTGGAGATTGGCAAGTCATATTCTCCTACATACTCAATTAACTGGGCATCAAATCCTGATTTAAAGCGATATAAACCGTATAATGGATTAGCCGGATCTAAATTCCCAGATACGCCACGGAAATCGTAAATTAAACAACCAAAACTTTTAGCCCAACGAATCATTTCCCACTGGAGGGCATAATTTGCCTGTAAATTCCGTTTTTCATTACTGCTAGCTCCGTAAACATACCAAGCTCGCTTACCTAAGCGAAAAGCGATTGCACCGCCTAAAGCCTGCTCTTGATGATATACCATAAATAACTGTGCTACTTTTCGGGTAACTAAGGTATCCCATAAATCTTCAAAGTATTGATAGGATCTAATAGTAAACCGATCTCTTTCGGCAGTTTCTTGTAAAAGGGGATAAAATACTTTTAAGTCTTCTTTATTTTGACTAATCCGGACTTTTACCTTTTGCCGATTGGCATAGCGGATGTTGTAACGAGTTTTACTCTTCATATTTCCTAAGATGACGTCTAAGGGGGGAGAAATGTCTAATGTCATCACAAATTTTGGTTGAACCCCAGCGAAGTCCAGTCCAGTAGGAACTTGAACTAATTGATCTGTAATTTCTTCCCATTGAGGATCGTCTTTTAATAAAGGTGGATCCATTTTCCAGAAAATGGCTTGATGTTCTTTTGCTAACTTTTTTCCAGCCTTAATCAAGCCTTGTAAAGCTGCAGTATTGGAGAAAACTGGGCCACGTGGTGAATAAAAAATACATTTACCTAGTAGAGGAAGCTGGCGTTTTAAGATTAAAGCAGTTCCCTTGATCTGTCCTTGGTCTAGTACAGCCAAGGGTAGGGCTTGCCAACCGGTATTTGCTTTTAATTCTCCCCAATAGCTTGTTTGTAAAACATCTCCATTGGGATGGGAAGCAACATAATGATTAAACATATGTAATTCTTGCTGGTCTTGCAAAAGCTTCGCTTCCATTACAGTTCCTCCTCTAAAAAAAGCAGGGTCTTTAGCATTATATGATTTATCTTTGAATTATGTGTATCAAACGTATTAAGTTCAGATCATTAAA
This sequence comes from Bacillota bacterium, assembly GCA_012521185.1. Taxonomy (GTDB): domain Bacteria; phylum Bacillota; class Limnochordia; order Darwinibacteriales; family DTU012; genus JAAYMV01. Next base: position 45,363 of record JAAYMV010000044.1, on the reverse strand, counting down.
CATATTATTCAAATAAAGATTGGGGGGGAACAGAGTGAAAGGAAAAACTATCGTTGCCTGTTTATTGCTAATATTGCTTTGTTTTTGTCCAGGAGTATTTGCTGGTCAACAACAGTTTCCTGAACTTTCTTCAATAGCTGTGGTGGTTTATGATGCAGATTTAGATCAGGTGTTATACGAAAAAAATGCCTATCAAAGTCGTTCCATAGCAAGCTTAACCAAAATCATGACCATGTTGTATATTTGTGAGTTAGTTGAGGCGGGAAAAATCAAGTTAGATGAGCAAGTCACAGCTAGTGCCAATGCGGCCAGTCGCGGTGGAACACAGATAAATTTGAAAAGTGGCGACAAGTTTACGGTTGAGGAATTATTATATGCTGCTGCTTTGGCGTCGGCTAATGATGCTTCTGTAGCTTTGGCTGAATATGTAGCTGGATCAGAAAGAGAATTTGCTAAACTAATGACTAAGCGTGCTCATGAATTAGGTTTAAAGAACTCCAACTATGTTGATTCTACCGGACTACTTTCGATTTATAGCGGTAACTATTCTACAGCCTATGACATGGCAATTTTATCGAAGATCGCCATGGAAAATCCGTTATTTCGTAAGTTAGTTTCTACTAAAGAATATGGGCTTGAAGCTCAAGGACGTACCATGCGCAATTCTAATGCTTTACTCCATGATGTTCCTGGTGTTGACGGCATCAAGACCGGGGCAACTACACCAGCTGGACATACCTTAATAACTAGTGCTGTTCGTCATGGCCGGCGGCTGATTGTAGTAGTGTTAGGTGCACCGAGCAGAGAAGTAAGGAATGAAGAATCAAAACAATTGTTAGAATATGCCTATGCTAATTTGGAGGTTTTAATCCCTGCGGGAACTCACCAAGGGCAAGGCTATGTTAGTGATGGAGTCAGTCATTTGATTGATGTGGTAACTGCTGAGGATTTTTCTTTATTTGTTTTTAACGAAGAAATGCGGAAGTTTGATACTCGAGTTGAGTTGCAGAAACTTAGAGCACCAATTGACAAAGGTGATAAAATCGGTGAATTGATTATTATTCAAAATGAGCAAGAAATAGCCGCCATTGATTTAGTTTCTAATACTAGCACAGGTTTAGCTTCATTTATTCGTCGATTGTGGAATAACTTAGTCGGATTGATTAGTCGATTATGGGGAGGAGACTGAGCTTGGCAAAAATTTCTAATATCCTAGTTTCACGTCGGATAATAATATTATTTTTAACAATCTTAATAGCAGCAGTTAGTTTAGTCGGTCGTTTAGGCTACTTGCAATTACTCCATAACGAGTTTTTTCAAAGTAAGGCCACTAGCCAAAGATTGCAATCAATTCCTGTTGATGCTCGGCGGGGTACTATCTATGATCGAAATGGTATACCATTAGCCATTTCGGTAAGCGCTAATGCTGTTTACGCTATTCCCTCAGAAATTGAAGATAAAGAAAAGACAGCTGCTTTGCTAGCTGAAATTTTAGATATCGATTATGATTTTGTGTTTAATAGGATTAGTAAACGTACGGCTAGTGAATGGATCAAGAAGCGAGTTTCCAATCAGGAAGCCCGTGAAATTCTCAAACTAGGTTTGGCTGGGGTAGGGGTCGTAGAAAATCCAGAGCGGTTTTATCCTTATGGCTCAGTAGCACCGCAAGTGTTAGGCATTGTCGGCATTGATAATCAGGGTTTAGAGGGTATTGAACTATATTATGATAGTTTTTTAAGGGGAGTTAAAGGCAAGGCTGTTTTTGAACGTGATGCTGTTGGGCGAGAAATCGAAGGTGGGATTAAAGGCTATTTACCAGCAGAAGATGGAGCAGATCTGGTTTTAACCATCGACTATTATATTCAACAGATTGCCCTGCGCGAAGTGGAACGTGCAGTCCATGAAACAGGCTCACGCTTAGGGATAATCATAATCGCTGATCCGAAAACGGGAGAAATTTTAGCTAATGCTATCTATCCTACTTATGATATTACAAATTACAATGATTTTCCGATTGAGAATCGGAAGAATATTGCGGTGACAGATACTTATGAGCCAGGCTCAACTTTTAAGGCGGTCACAGCGGCGATTGCCTTAGAAACCGGTGTCGCATCTCTGAATACTCACTTCTTCGATCCTGGTTATATTAATGTTTCTGGCTGGCGGGTAAAGTGTTGGAATCGGGGCGGTCATGGTCCGCAGAATTTCGTGCAGACCATGGAAAACTCTTGCAATCCTTTTTATGCTAAGTTAGGAATTGACTTAGGTGGAGAACGTTTTTATAATTATCTCCTTCAATATAATTTTGGGCACAAGATGGGTGTGGATTTTCCAGGAGAAGTGGGAGGAACCTTACGTCCTCCATCAGACAATGTCCCTTTAGTTACTTGGGCAAATATTGGTTTTGGTCAAGGCTTAACGTGTACCCCATTACAGTTACTAGCAGCCTTTGGTGCCATAGCTAATCAAGGAATTTATTCGGTTCCTCATTATGTAAAGGAAATTCGTAAAGGCGAAGAAATAATTCTGCCAAATATTCCTGAACAACGAGGAATTATGTCCTCGGAAATCGCCAAAATAACTAGTGATACTTTACGCTCAGTTATCGCAAATGGATCGGGTAAACGGGCCGATGTGCCTGGTTATAGAGTAGCAGGTAAAACAGGAACAGCTCAATTAGTAGAAAATGGGCGTTATTCAAAGAGTAAGACAGTAACTTCTTTTGCTGGCTACGCTCCGGCTGACGATCCGGTAATGAGCGGCTTGTTAATTATTTGGGAACCTCAGGGAGCTTTTTTTGGCGGTATCATTGCTGCTCCAGTTTTTGCTCGTCTAGTGGAGCAAATCTTGCCATATTTAGGGGTAAAGCCGGAGCAGGAAAAAGGTACTAGCAGAAATATGGCTTCGATTCCTGATGTGGCAGGGCAAACAGTAGAGAATGCAGTCAATTTATTAAAACAACAAGGTTTTAATGTAGAAGTTATTGGGGAAGGCACAAGAATTGTAGGTCAGGTACCAGCAGCCCAGGTAAAGGTGGAGGTAGGCACTAAGGTTTTGATTTATACTGACTTAGATTACCTACCAACCTATTCTGATCTGCCGATGCCTTTTGGAGTTTAATCCAACTTGACAGAGGGACAGAGTTGATTTAAAGGGCAGAGATGGCATTCAGGATTTCTCGCCTTGCATACTCTTCGCCCATGTAAGATTAACCAATGATGAGCATCTAACCAGTCAGATTTTGGAACTATTTCCATTAATTGACGTTCTGTTTGATCAACATTATTGCTGTTCACTAAGGCAAGGCGGTTAGCTACCCGATGGACATGAGTATCTACTGCAAAAGCTGGAATTCGAAAGGCATTAGCTAAGACTACATTAGCCGTTTTCCGTCCAACACCAGGCAATTCCATTAGCTCTTCTCTAGTTTTAGGAACTTCACCATTGTACTTTTCTAAAAGGATTTGACAGGTTTCTTTGATATTGCGAGCTTTATTTTTCCATAAACCAGCGGTGCGAATATAATCTTCTATTTCTTCCACTGACAAGGCAGCCATCGATTCTAATGTCGGATGATCAGCAAATAGCTTGCTGGTAATAAGATTGACTCGCTTGTCCGTACATTGGGCGGATAGAATTGTGGCGATTAACAGTTGGAAGGGTGTATCGTGATTCAATTCAGTTTTTGGATTAGGGTAGGTTTCCGCTAATATTTTTAAAATTGCTTGTTGTTTATTCATAATTAAACCTCTCTATAGTTAAAGTCAAAGGGCGCTTTATAGAATATAGCGCCCTTTTTTATAGTCTGTCATATTATCAAAATCATCATGAGTAATTACCCGTGGACCACTGTAACGATAGGCAGTTAATTCCCGTTCATGACATCTTGTACAGCCACCACAATCTCTGGTGATTTTTACCAAACCATCCTCATCAATAATCAAACCATATGGACAATCACTGGGTACTTCATTCATATATAGTAGATCAGCAATCTTGTCGAGTAGTTTTTCACCGAAACTTCGATTAGGTGTAGGATCAAGATCTTTTAAGGCTTGTTTATAAGTGACTCGTTTTTTAGTCAAGCGACTTTTAGCCATTTTATGAAAGGTGGCATAGATAAATAAGTCTGCTTCTGTTCGGTCAGGAAAATCCATTAACAAACCTTCTTTGCGAATATGTTCCACTACCGGTAGATACACTTTATAGTACCATTGTTTACTTGCTTCAAATAGTGTCAATTTATTGTGGGTTTTGGCAAATTCATCTTTACGATATTGCTCAATAATCTCTAATAGTTTATTATACAGTCCGAGCTCGGTAAACTCGATATCAGACAAATCAGTGCGCAATTCGAAAAAGGATTTTTCACGCCATAATTGATTTTCAAAACTATCACCTGCAGGTATAAACTCGGTAATCTTTGCATCAATATAAGTTTGGCCTATTTGTTTTGCGGCCGCCACACGATGATTACCATCTAAAACATAGTATTTGTCTCTAATCTTATATAAAACTACTGGTGGTAGAATGACACCTTGTTCCATAGCTTTGACTATATTTTCATAACGTTCGAGAGCTAATTTGGATTTTAATTTAAACCTAAATTTTGAGTCAAAGTCTTGCCAGCGATTAACTGACCCAACTATTTTCTTAACTTCTACGGTTCTAACGCCTAAATCAAGGGGTTCAGTGGCTTGAGTAGCATTTTGCTGCTCTTGGAACGATTCAATGGTGTTTCTGGAAAACATAGAGCCTCCTCCTTTAACTGGTCTCACTCGTCTGTATCTAGAATATGATATCCGTAGCCGTTAATTACTGTTGTTTTGTTAACAATATCGATCCTTTTTTGTTTTAGACCATAGTTTAGGTGGGTGTGACCATGAATAAAGTATCGAGGCTGATATTTATGGATCATTCGGGAAAAGGTAATGAAACCTTTGTGACATAGATCTTCACCGTCATGAATTCCAAATGGTGGTGCATGTGTTAAAATAATATCTATTTTCTTCCGCAGCATCAGACGTAATCTTAAACGCTGCCATTCCCACCACATTTCCCTTTCAGTTTTTTGTACTGCATTTGGAGAATGATAATACATGGAACCTTCAAAACCTACGATAGTCAAATTTCTATATTTAACAATGCGTCCATGGATATCTTCACCACCGTCAGGTGGTTCTCGTTCATAGTCATAGTCATGATTTCCTCTAACATAGTATAAAGGAGCGTTAAATACTGACATCAAATAGGATAGATACCAGGCAGGCAAGTCTCCTACTGAAAGAATTAGTTCTATATCAGGGAATCGTTCTCGCCTAAAATGGTCATATAACATTGGATCGATTGTATCGCCTACGATTAAAATCTTCACTTTGTTTCCTCCTGTAACATAGAGGTTTATTAGTAGTTATTCTTGAAAATGGGTAACAAATCCTGCAAAAATTCATTCGAAGTAATCTTTATCTCCATTTTCTTCAGCTGCTACGGTTCTTTTAATAGATACTTCTGCCATTATTTTATCGGCAAAGGAAATTCCTCTAAGTTTCTCGAATATAGTAGGGGGCATAACCTTAGCTGAGTATCGTTTTGGAGCATTATACCAGACGCCTTTTTCCCCTGGAATAGCTTCTACTTTTGCGTAATCATCTATTAGCGTAACCCGGATACCCCAGATTTTTCCAGGAAGAACTTCTGTATAAACAGCTGAACGGTCAGTAGGACGTGTCCATTTACCATGGTTTAATTGTTTGCGTAAAGTGTGCATTATTTCAATCCTTTCATCGAAAGATTAGGTATTGTTACCAACTATAATTCTACAACTTACATTATTATCCTTGATTACTGGCCTCAAAGGAGATGCATTTTATGGCTTTTATTTTGCTGTTTTTATTATTTTTTAATTTTGCAGCACCAGTTACTGCCGAAGAAGTTATTACGGAATCTGGATTTCGTTTTACAGAGCTAGGATGGTCTGATGATCCGGATGCTGATTATTTAGAATATGAACCGAATCAAGGCGTTTTTAAAAAAGGTACTCGTGCATATGCATATTTTGAAGTAGCGGGATTTAGCACTTTACCCCAAGATGAAAAGTATTTAACTCACTTGGCCGTTGATGTGCATTTGAAAACAAGCGGAGGCTTTAGATTATTTACCCAAAGAGATGTAGTCGATTTTGATTCCTTGGATTGGCAGCCGCGGGAGAGTGTTTGGTTTTATTTATATGTAGATATTCCTTGGTTTGCTCCGAGAGCAACTTATATTGCTGAAGTAGTAGTTAGGGATTTAATTAGTGGTGAAGAAATTCGGCACCAAGAGAAGTTAACAGTGGAATAATAAAATAAAAAAGGAGTGAATGAATATGCCTGTACGTGACGGTAATAAAATGGGAATACCTAAAGGTGTTATTAATCGCTTACCCCTTTATTATCGGTATTTGGCCGAGCTAGCTAGGCAAGAGGTAGAGAAGGTATCATCAAGCGAATTGGGCGAAGCACTCGGTTTGACTGCTGCCCAAATTCGCTCAGATTTAAGCTATTTTGGGTCTTTTGGTCAGCATGGCTATGGTTATCGGGTAGACGAACTTTATAATCAGATTAGCAGTATCTTAGGTTTAGATCGAGCTTATAATCTAATTCTGATTGGAGCAGGTAACTTAGGTAAAGCCATTGCCAGTTATCAAAACTTCCGCAATCGGGGCTTTGAAATCAAAGCAATTTTTGATAATGATCCCTTATTAGAAGGAAAATATCTTTCGGGATGTATTATTCAGCCGATCGACAAATTAACCGAGTATTTAGCCAACAATCCAGTGGATATTGCCGTGATTACTACTCCCCGAGAAGTTGCTCAAGATGTTTGTAATCAAGTTATTGCAGGTGGAGTAAAAGCCATTTGGAATTTCGCTCCAGTTCGTCTCCAAGTACCAGAAGGGGTTGTTTTAGAACATATTCATTTAACCAATAGCTTGTTACGCTTGTCTTTTAAAATGAAACATTCTGATAAAATAAAAGATTAATGAACGGTTTTATTTGATTTAAACTTAATTTCATTACCGTTTTCATCAACAAAAACAGTATTTTCTAAAGTTATGGCTAAGTTTTGCTTAACTAAATCAATATATTGGCGACGAAGTTTGTCTCTTTCGACTAATTCAGATTCAGTTAAACCAGTTGTTTTAGCTTTTTTAGCTAATTCATTAATTCGTGCAATTAGATCGTTGATATTCATTATTACATAGCCTCCATTTCTAAAAAAGAATACTTCTTTATTAGTTAGTAAGTTTCCTGCAAAAATAATTGGGAGTGATGTCCATTGATGTTGTGGGGCACCATAGTAAATGCCATAGCTATCTTAATTGGTGCTTCTCTAGGAATGATTTTAAAGTTAAAGTCTTCGATGAGAAATACTATCATGCAAGGACTAGGTTTGGCAACAATCATAATTGGGATAAAAATGGGCTTAGCTCATGCCAATATTTTGATTCCTATTGCCAGCTTAGTATTCGGTGGATTAGTTGGGGAAGCGTTACAGCTTGATGAACGACTGACAAATCTAGGTAACTTATTAGCCAAAGGTAAAAGCAATACAGACTCAAATCAATTTATTCAAGGTTTTGTTACTGCCACACTAGTTTATTGTGTAGGAGCCATGGCAGTAATCGGTGCCCTAGAAGGTGGTCTCCAAGGCACACACGACACTTTATATGCAAAAGCGATGCTTGACGGAGTAAGTGCTATTTTTTTCGCCTCATCTTTTGGCATCGGGGTGGCTTTTGCAGCTATACCTGTTTTTGTGTACCAAGGTCTGATTGCTATATTTGCTAGTTTTTTAGAACCATTATTCCATGCAGCCGCAATAGCGGAAATGACAGCAACCGGCGGAATGTTAATTGTTGGTATTGGTTTAAATATTTTGGGCATTACTAAGATTTCCGTTGGTAATCTTTTACCTTCCTTATTTGTTGCCATTTTATTAAGCATGGTATTTTAGGCATGAAAAAACCCGGATTAAAAATCCGGGTTTTGTTGTTTAGGGAAAGATTGGTATCAATCTTGGCTAACTATCGAATGCGTGCTCTGTCTAATGCGTCTAGCACAGCATTGTCCCACATTTTGCTGGAACCAGTTGCACCAGTTACTAGGTCGGCTTCACCAGGAGCTGCTTTAATAGCATTTTCTTTATATTGCTCACGAGCAGGTCCTAATAATGGCCATGGATAGTCTTCTAATTCAACAATTTTTAGTTCGGTTGGTTCCATGCTAACTCTTTGGAACTTCATGTCAACAATTTTGTCATCCTTGATTGTTACCCAAACTACTTCATAGTAGTTACGGTCGCCAGTTTCGGAACGACCCATAAATGTACCGTCAAAATAAGTTTTACCAGGATTGTAGTTTGGATCAGCTTTTAATAATGCTCTTTCTACTGCTTGGTTCCAACCAGTTGTACTTCCTGTTGCAGAAGTTACAAGATCTACATCTGCACCTTGAGCAGCAACATATTTTGGTGCATGAGTTCTTAAAGCTTCTCTATAAAGTTGGAATGGATAGGATGCATAGTCTTTTTCAACTAAGTAGTTGTTATATTCTCTTAAAATAACACCAGTAATTTTACCATCTTTAATAAACACTTTGGCATAGTCCATGCTTTTATCAGAAGCATCAGACCAAGCTTCGTATGTACCGTCTTTCCAGTTAGCAGCAGACACTAAACTAGTAGAGGCAATTAACATTATAATAGCTAATAAAACAGACAGTCTTTTCATAACCAATTCCTCCTTAAATTTGTTTAAGTGAATACATTCACCAATCCACCCGTTTATAGAGTACCATTATTTATTATTTACGTCAATATCAAATTATTTTGTTTTTGTTAAAAAAATATCATAGAATTGCTGTATGAAAAATCTAATGGAGGCAAATACTACCAGAGATAATTTAAGAAAAAGGAGTATGATTTATGGAAAACAATATGACTGCTGCAAATCTGCGATCAGCTCATGCGGGAGAATCCATGGCTTATATGCGTTATCGCGTATGGGGAGCTCATGCAAAAAAAGAGGGTTTTCCTAACGTATCCAGATTATTTGAAGCCATTGCTTATGCAGAACGAGTACATGCTAGTAATCATTTTAAAGAATTAAAAAGCCTACCAGGAGACTTTGCCGTAACAGCCATGGCTGGTTTTGGATTAGGAACCACTGAAGAAAATCTTGCAGGGGCAATCGCTGGGGAAGATTTCGAAATTGAACAAATGTATCCATCATATCTGGCAGTTGCTGAACTTCAGCAGGAAAAGGGAGCACAAACCTCGATGCGGTGGGCTTTAGAAGCTGAGCGAATACATTCAAAATTATTTAGTGACGCTAAAGAACTTGTTGCTAAGGGGGAGGACATTCCAGACACGGATATTCAAATTTGTGGTGTATGTGGTTATACTGGCTTGGGAGAAGCTCCAGATGTTTGTCCTATTTGCGGAGCAAAAAAGGATAAGTTTGTTGTATTTTAAAAGGGCTCGCTTAGGCAAGCCCTTTTTTACATGGCATTAGAAATAGTTACTACCATTACAACTTCATGTCCAGTAGCTAAAGCTTTTTCATGAATGGCTCGAATTCCGCTCCAGACCTGTTCTTTGTCTCCGCGCAAATGAGTACTTAAGGATCCGATATCGTAGTTTAAATCGTATTCGGTAATGCTTTTTAAAGAATCCATGATTACCTGATCTGAGTCTAGTGTTTCCACCGGATATAACGAAACCTCAGCACTAATCATTAAGAACACCTCCTAAGATTTTTCTAGTATGCCCAAATCTTAGGATTTTAATTAGACTAACTATTATCGCGGTGGAATACAAAGTATTTGACCAGGGAAAATGCGGTTTGGATCACTTACTTGAGGATTTGCGCGAATTAAAGCATTGAGACTAATGCCGAATCGTTGCGCGATTAGAAACATGGTATCACCAGGTTTTACTGTATAGCGAGTTGATCCAGGAGGACATTGAGGTGCTGGTGGTCCTTTTGGTACACAAATGGTTTGCCCAGGTTTAATATTGTTTGGATTAGGTATTTGGGGGTTAGCATTTACCAAAGCTTCTAAAGAAATTCCAAAGCGACGAGCAATTAAAAACATAGTATCGCCTGGCTTTACTATATATACTGTGCTATTTGGTGGACAAGGGCCAGGTGTTGATGTTTCAGGGATACAAATTGTTTGTCCGGGAAAGATTCGACTAGGATCCGGTATTTGAGGATTTATAGCAATTAGACTGTCTAGACTAACTCCAAAGCGGCGAGCAATGGTAAACATGGTATCGCCTGGCTGAACGATGTATACAAAGGTATTAGGGGGACAGGTAAAGTTTACAGATTGATCCGTGACATTTTGCGCTTCGTTACAGCCACAATCTTCTAGTTGGTTATGCTCATTTAAATTTTTTTCGTCTTCAAAATTCAACTTGGTACCTCCTTTGCCTATTAAAGGTTCCTTATAGCATATGAGGTATAGGAGGTAATTGTTACAAAGGCAAATGAAAAGGCTGTTTAGGAATAAACAGCCTAATTAGCATAGGGGGATTTAGGAATGATTAACCAGCAGATAAAATAACTTAAAAAGCCTATTCCATATGCGAAAAATGTTAAGACCCAAAGCAGCCGAACAACAGTCGGATCAATGCCGAAGTATTCAGCAATTCCCGCACAAACGCCTCCAAGCTTTCGATTATTTGATAAATATAGTTTTTTAGCCATGCTCACCCTCCATCGCCATTGCGTCTTACCTTAAGCATAGAACAAACTAGCTTGACTTGTCAATTATTAATGGCAGGTATTCTGATTGATATCACGAAATACAGAAATAAATGGCAAACGCGAAATACTCCTCAATAGGAGGCGTGGATATGGCGGAGGTTTATGTCTTAGCGAATCAAAAGGGTGGGGTAGGGAAGACAACATCTACTTATAACTTGGGAGTGGCCTTACAAGATATTCAGCAAAGAGTTTTGTTAGTTGATTTAGATCCACAAGCTAGTTTAACTTACTATGCTGGATTTGATCCAGAGGAATTAGAGGACACAATTTACCAATGTTTGTTAAGAAATAAACCAGTAGCAGAAGTAATAATCAGTTCAGATTATGGTGTAGATTTGGTGCCAGCAAATATGGATTTATCTTTGGCAGAGATGCAATTGTTAAATGCACCTGCTCGCGAACGGCGAATTACTAAAATTATTAATGAAGTTAGGGATGATTATGATTTCATTCTGATTGACTGCCAGCCTTCATTAGGATTATTAACCATTAATGCTTTGGCTGCAGCTGATCAGGTAATTATTCCTGTTTCATGTGAATTTCTAAGCATTCGCGGAACTATTGCTTTATTAAAGATGATCGCTAAAATTAAAGGGCAACTGAATAGTGATTTAAGGGTAGCAGGAATCTTACCAACTATGTTTGATGTTAGAACAAACCATGCTCGAGAAATAATTCGGATTTTAGAAACAAATTTTAAGGAAATCCATTTATACCCCTTCCAAGTTAATCGTAGTATTAGGTTTGCTGAAAGTAGCGCTGAACAAAAGCCTATTTTTGAACATGCCGTACAAGTACCAGGAGCTTTAGCCTATCGTGAATTAGCTCGAGAATTAGTTAAGGCTAGAAATGCAGCTTATGCCGGAGCATTGATTGGGAGGTAGTTTAGTTGAAGAAAAAGCTTTTGATATTTTTACTGTTACTATCTTTGTATTCGTCTGTAGTATTTGCCGCTGAAGTTGTTGTTGATTTTGTTGATGTTGGACAAGGGGATGCCATATTAATTCGGACAACGGCCGGTGCAGTGGTTTTGATTGATGGAGGACAGGAAAGTGCCGGGCGGCGTAGCTTGGTACCTTTTTTACATGAGGCTAACGTCGGGACAATTAATCTGATGGTTGCCACCCATCCTCATTCCGATCATATTGGTGGATTAATTCCTGTTCTAGAGAACTTTACGGTGGAAAAAGTATATGCTGATGCTCAAATTCATACGACTAGAACCTATGAACGATTTTTACTTTTGATTGACCAATTAGATATACCATTTTATCAAGTAAAGGCTGGTATGGAAGTGTCACTACCAGGGATCGACCGTTTTGTTTTTCTTCATCCTCAAGAACAATTTCTAACAGGTTTAAATAATAATTCGGTAGTAATTTGGATGCAAGTTGGCAGTCAAAATTTTCTATTTACAGGTGATATAGAAAGCCAAGCAGAGCAGCTGCTAGTGGCCAGTAAAACCTTACCACAAGCGCAAGTATTAAAAGTAGCTCATCATGGTAGCAGTACTTCAAGTTCTTCACCATTTTTAGCCGCTATTCAGCCAGAAATTGCCATCATTATGGTAGGTGAGGATAACACGTATTCTCATCCAGCACTGCAAACATTGATTAATCTTCAAGGTGTGGAAATTTATCGTACTGATTATCATGGAACGATTACAATTACCACAGATGGCCAAACTAGAGAAATAACTACTCGTAAGTGGCAAGTGGGCTTAGATTACCGAATAAATCTAAACACTGCGTCAGCAGTAGAATTGCAAACAGTTCCGGGAATAGGGCCAGTGCTGGCTGAGCGAATTATCAATTATCGAAATCAATATGGCTTTAACCAAGTCGGGGATTTAATCAATATTTCTGGAATTGGCGCAGCTACCTTGGAAAAAATCAAGGATTATTTTTATGTAGATTAAGGAGGGATTAAATGCAGTGGAAGGCGGTTCTTGACCGATTTGAAGGCGATTATGGAGTTCTTTTATGCACTGAGCAAGAAATAGAGGTAAATTTGCCTCGGCAACTATTGCCTGTTGGAATAGTTGAGGGTGACCATTTACTGGTTCAGCTAGAAATTGATCAAGAATCTACCAAAGCTGCCAAAGAACGAGTCACCCGTCTACTTGATAAATTAATTAATCGGCCTGATAAGGATTAAGGGTGTTTGAGCCTTTCTAATAAATTAGTGATAGTAACTTGTCGTTCCTCAGTAATTTGCTCCTGTGGTTCGAGTTTTATTAGATAGTTACCTGCAAATTTAACTAGTATGACCTGCCCTTCTTTAGCTGAGGGCAGTTTATTTATGTCACAATAAAAGACGAATGGATATTGTCCTTGTTTATCCAGGGTTAGGGCTTCTAAAGTAACAATTCCCTCGTTGATTGTTTCTATTACATAGAGCTGATCATGGAAAAAGCCCTGAGCGGTACAGAGCAAGAGGATCATTGTAACGGTAATAAAACGTAACATTGTTGCCCCTTTCTTTGTTCCCTTAAGCATACCGTGGTTAATATTAAACTTGCACAAATATTGAGAATATCCTGCTTAATTCCGCATGATAAATTTTGGTTAATTATTTCACGAGATCTTGCAATTACTATATAAAAAATATATAATAAATGTGAAGAATATCACTTAGCATCCTAATAACTCTGATGGGAGTGTAGGACATGGTTGTTATTGAAGGCAGTTATGGGCAATGTCAAGACTGTTATAAATGTATCCGTTTTTGTCCTTTAAAGGCTATTCGGATTAGCCAAGGGCAAGCTGAGATTATTGCGGAAGAATGTATTAATTGTGGACTTTGTACAAGAATTTGCCCACAGCAGGCCAAAGAACTAGTTGATCAATGGTCTGTTTTTCAAACTTGGTTAGAGAAAAAAGAAGAAATTGTAGTTAGTTTAGCACCCTCATATTTAGGCCTTCAACAAGAACCATATGCTCTCGTTGCCACTTTGTATAAACTTGGAATTAAAAGAGTCGAGGAAGCAGCCTGGGTAGTACCAGAAGTCAGTGCTCATTATTGGCAATCAGAACATCTTGCACCAGCATTAACTTCTGCTTGTCCAGCACTTGTTAACTTAATTCAAAAATACTATCCTAGTTTAGTTAAAAACTTAGTACCTGTATTATCACCGATGTTGGTTCATGGACGATCTCTAAAGCAGCGTTATCCAGAGGCAAAAGTGGTTTATATTGATTCTTGTCCAGCTAAAAAGGTAGAATGTTTTCAGTTTACAGAAGTTGATTTAGCCTTAACTTATCAAGAAATATTTTCTGGCTTTAAAAAGCTAGGATTGGCAGTTGAAGAGTTAGAACCAGTTCAACCAGATGTTACAGGTACGGCAACCGCTCGTTTGTTTTCTACAGAAAGCGGTTGGCGAGAAAGTCGCAGTGAGACTGAGTTGTCAGGCAAACTATGGGTAGTGGACGGCTTTAATGAATGTTTGCAGTTTTTGGATGCTTTGCAAGATGGCCATGTTGATGGTCAATGGGCAGAATTAATGATTTGTAAAGGCGGATGTTTAGGTGGAGCTGGTTGGAATGATCAGGATCCTTATTATGTACGACAATCTCGTTTATTAACCAGGGTAGCAACTCATCAAACAACGTCACGCCCATCTTGGACAGCTGTGGAAATGCAGCGAGAATTTGTAGCTACACCTTATCAGCCACAGCCAGTAACTGAAGCAGAAATCAATCAGGTTTTAATTAGCAATGGACGATTACATCCAAGTGAACAGCTAGATTGTGGTGCTTGTGGTTATAATACTTGTCGTGAAAAAGCTATTGCTGTAGCTCGTGGTAAAGCAGAGTTAGAAATGTGTATTCCTTATATGCGGGCTCGCGCTGAATCTTTGTCCAATATTATTATTGAAAATACACCGAATGGTATTATTGTTACAGACTGTGATCTAAATATTTTGGCAGTTAATCCTGCAGCCGAACGAATTTTTAACTGTCGAGGACAGGATTACTTGAATAAAAATGTGGAGCACTTATTTGATTCTTCGAATTATAAGTTAGTAAAATCACAAGGACGGTTAATTTCTGATATAGTTTATTATCCGCAGTATTCGAAGATTACGAAACAATTAATCTTTCCTGTTAAACGCCCAAATGTGATAGTGGGTATTTTCTTAGATATCACTAAAGAACAGCAGCAGACCCAAGAGTTAGCTAAGTTAAAAGAAGAAACCTTAGCAAAGGCTAATGAGGTTATTGAAAATCAAATGCGAGTTGCCCAAGAAGTGGCTAGTTTATTAGGAGAAACCACTGCAGAGACTCAGATATTGCTCAGCCGATTAATCAAGTTGATTGAGCAAGAAGATAGTAGTTTTACAGACGGCCTGGAGGTAGGCTGACTATGATTGTGGAACGAGCTTTTACAAGTTTAAATAAACATGGTGAACCCTTATGTGGTGATCGAGTTCTATTTGGTCAAACACCCACTTCCTTTTTAGCGGTACTGTCTGATGGTTTAGGCAGTGGAGTAAAAGCTAATATATTAGCGACTATTACTACGAAAGTTGCCATGACTATGTTAGAAGCAGGGGCAACTTTGGAAGATGTAGTCAATACCATTGGGCGTACTTTGCCAGAATGTAAAGTTAGGAAATTAGCCTATTCAACTTTAACATTAATTCAAATTTTCCAAGATGGCGGCATTTATGTGGTTGAGTTTGATAATCCTGGCTTTTTTCTAGTTCGTAACGGGGTTGTTCAAGCTGTAGAAGCCCGTTCTCGGCAAATTGGCACTCTTTCAATTAAAGAATATCGTTGGCAAGGCCAAGAAAATGATTTATTAGTAGCAGTTACCGATGGAGTGATTCATGCTGGAATTGGCGCCTCTTTAGATTTTGGCTGGACGGCGCCAAAGCTGGGAAAGTATCTGGAAGCTTTGGCTAAACAAAATTATTCCTCTGCCGAAATTTGTGAAAGCGTTCTCAGGAACGCAAAAAAATTATCTAGGGGTATTATGCGGGATGATGCTACAGTACTGGCTTGCAAAATTCGGACTAAGAGAACAGCGACAGTTGCTGTTGGGCCGCCAATCGATCCAAATGACGATCAAATTTATTTGCAAAAACTGTTAGCTGAAAAACAAAAACGAGTGGTTTGTGGTGGAACCACTGCTACAATTGTCGCTCGTGAGTTAAGTACAGAAATATCAGTGGATTTGGCACAAATCAATGAAAGTGATTCAATACCGCCAATTGGTCATATTGATGGAATAAATTTAGTTACTGAAGGTTTGTTGACTTTATCAGCTGTTTATGAATATTTGAGTCAACAGCAAATACCTGATGAAGATAATGGAGCCACTAGATTAGCAAAATTGTTGTTAGAAGTGGATCAAGTTAATTTTTTAGTTGGCAGGGCCATTAATCCTGCACATCAAAATCCTAATTTACCAGTGCATTTATCACTGAAGCAACAGTTAATTACTAAGATTGCCAAAGTGTTAGAAGCACTTGGAAAAATAATCATTATTGAATATTTTTAAGAAGGGATGAATTAAATGAGTCGCACAGCAGAAGTTGACTTAAATGTTGTTGATTGGCTAAACAACGTGATAGCGGAACATGGTTCAACACCGTCAGCACTAATACCAGTTTTACAAGAAGTGCAGAAAAAGCACAATTATTTACCGGAAGAATTATTAACTTACATTGCCACTGCCTTGAATTTATCACCAGCAACGGTTTACGGAGTGGCAACATTTTATGCCCAATTTTCTTTAGATCCTAAAGGTAAATATATTATTAAAGTTTGCGATGGTACAGCCTGCCACGTACGTGGCTCCCTTCCAATTTATGAAGCCATTCGCAAAAGAGTTAAGCTTGTAGACGGAAAAGCTACTACTGATGATGGTCTGTTTAGTGTGGAGACTGTTTCTTGCTTAGGAGCTTGCGGTTTAGCACCAGTAATAACCATTAATGATCAAGTGTATGGTCAAGTAACTCCGGAAGCAATTGACTTAATTATTGATGTACTAGAAAAAAGGGAGGGTATGTAAAAGATGATTCGTAATTTAGAGCAGCTATTAGCTGTAAAAGAAAAATATAATAAAGCAATGAAAAAGCAAACCTCCTCGCTTTTGTTATGTGCTGGAACTGGTTGTATGGCCAACGGTGCAGAACAAGTCTATAATGCCCTTAAGGATGAATTAGCAAAAAGAGATGTGTTGGTTACTGTCGACTATTTATTAGAAGATGGCTGTGGCGGTATTACTACGACTACCACTGGCTGTCATGGATTCTGTGAAATGGGTCCTCTAGTAAGAGTTGAACCTACTGGCACTTTATATGTAAAAGTTAAGCCTGAAGATGCAGCTGAAATTGTTGAAGCCACAGTTAATAATCAGGTAGTAGAAAGACTTTTATATCGACATCCTAATACTGGTGAGGTTTATCAAAGGGAAAGCGAGATTCCATTTTATAAATATCAAACTCGGGTTGCCTTAGCTAATTGTGGTGAAATCAACCCGGAAGATATTCGCAATTATATTGCTCATGATGGTTATCAAGGTTTAGAAAAAGCTTTACGTTTATCTCCCCAAGAAGTTGTGCAAATGATCAATGATTCTAATTTACGTGGTCGCGGCGGCGGCGGATTCCCTGCTGGTCGTAAATGGGCGATTGCGGCAGCGCAAGAATCTGATAAAAAATATATTATTTGTAATGGTGACGAAGGGGATCCAGGTGCCTTCATGGACAGAAGTGTAATGGAAGGTGACCCTCACCGGATCATTGAAGCAATGGCTATTGCTGGTTATGCAATTGGTGCTGACGAAGGATATATTTATGTTCGTGCTGAGTATCCCTTAGCTGTTCAAAGATTACGTACTGCCATTAAACAAGCACAAGAATATGGACTATTAGGTAAAGATATCTTTGGCTCAGGCTTTAATTTCGAATTAAAAATCAAAGAAGGTGCGGGAGCTTTCGTTTGTGGTGAAGAAAGCGCATTAATTGCTTCTATTGAGGGTGAAAGAGGAATGCCCCGTCCAAAGCCACCTTTCCCTGCAGTATCAGGTTTATGGGATAAGCCGACCATTATTAACAATGTGGAGACTTTAGCAAACGTACCTGAAATTATTCGCAAAGGTGTAGATTGGTTTAAATCAATCGGTGCTGTAAAGAGTCCAGGTACTAAAACCTTTGCTTTAACTGGTGAAGTTGCCAATACTGGTTTAATTGAAGTGCCAATGGGTACTACTATGCGGCATGTAGTTTTTGAAATTGGTGGCGGTGTTCGGCAAAACAAGAAGTTTAAGGCTGTGCAAATTGGTGGACCTTCGGGTGGCTGTCTAGTTGAAGAACACTTTGACTTACCCTTAGATTTTGACTCTTTACAAGCAGCTGGAGCCATGGTTGGTTCTGGTGGTCTAGTAGTAATGGATGAAAACACTTGTATTGTTGAAATTGCTCGCTTCTTTATGAACTTTACGCAAAATGAGTCCTGCGGTAAGTGTGTACTTTGTCGTGAAGGTACTCGCCGGATGTTAGAAATCTTACAAAAAATTGTTGAAGGCCGTGGAACCGAAGAAGATCTAGATTTACTAGAAGAGATTGGTGAATCTGTACAAATTGGTTCTTTATGTGGCTTAGGTAAAACTGCTCCAAATCCAGTATTGACTACCTTAAAATACTTTAGAGAAGAATATTTAGCCCACGTTGTGGAAAAACGTTGTCCAGCTGGAGTATGTCAGGCTTTAAAACGAATTACGATTGTTGCTGATTTATGTAAAGGTTGTTCCAGATGTGCAAGAGTTTGTCCAGTTGGTGCAATTGAGGGAGAAATTAAAAATCCTTTTGTTATTAACCAAGAAAAATGTATTAAATGTGGCGCTTGCATAGAATCTTGTAAGTTTAATGCCATCGTGGAGGTGTCTTAATATGGGTCAAATGATTATCGATGGACAAAAGGTTGAATTTGACAAAGAAACTAATATTTTAGAAGTCGTACGGAAAGCAAGAATCGATTTACCAACCTTTTGTTATTACTCAGAATTAAGTGTTTATGGTGCCTGTCGGATGTGTATTGTGGAAATAGAAGGCCGCGGCATCCAGGCTTCGTGTCATACACCTCCTGAAGATGGGTTAGTTGTTCGAACTAATACAGCTAAATTACGCAAAGTAAGAAAAAACATTCTAGAACTTCTATTAGCTAACCACGATCGGGAATGTACAATGTGTGAGCGTAGCGGAACTTGTAAATTACAAGATTTAGCCCAACGCTATGGCGTTCGTCAAATTCGGTTTGGGGAACGAGATGTCAAACTTCCTTTAGACGTAAGCTCACCATCAATTGTTAGAGATCCGAATAAATGTATTTTATGCGGTGATTGTGTTCGTGTATGTAAAGAAATTCAAGGTATTGGTGTACTAGATTTTGCTCACCGCGGTGCAAAAATGATGGTAACACCAGCATTTAATAAACAGCTTGGAGAAGTTGATTGTGTAAACTGCGGTCAATGTTCTGCTGTATGTCCAACAGGTGCCTTAGTAGTAAAATCACAGATTGATCAAGCTTGGGATGCAATTTACGATGATTCTAAAACGGTTATTGTCCAAATTGCTCCTGCAGTGCGCGTTGCTGTTGGTGAAGCCTTTGGTTTACCTGTTGGTCAGTCAACTCTTGGTCAAATTACTACTGCTTTAAAACAAATGGGCGTAGATAAAGTCTTTGATACAAGCTTTGCTGCTGACTTAACTGTAATTGAAGAAACTAGAGAATTTATTCAACGGTTTAGTGAGAAAAAGAATATTCCTCAGTTTACTTCTTGTTGTCCAGCATGGGTCAAATTTGCAGAACAGTATTATCCTGAGTTTTTAGATAATCTTTCAAGCTGTCGTTCACCACAGCAAATGTTTGGATCAGTAGTTAAACGTTATTATGCTCAGGATCTTGGTTTAGACCGAGAACAAGTGTATGTGATCAGTATTATGCCTTGTACTGCTAAAAAGTTTGAAGCAGGTCGTGAAGAATTCTTTGTTGCGAATAATCCAGATGTAGATTTGGTCTTAACTACTCAGGAACTAATTTCCATGATTAAGGAAGCTGGTATTGATTTTGCGTCCTTAGAACCAACAGCATTGGATATGCCTTTTGGCTTTGCTACAGGTGCTGGAGTTATCTTTGGGAATAGTGGTGGAGTATCAGAAGCAGTTTTAAGAAATGCTTATGAAATTGTAACAAAAGAAGAGCTACAAAATGTCGTCTTTAACGACGTTCGTGGTCATGAAGGAGTTCGTGATTTTACTGCTGATTTAAAAGGAACTGAAATTAAAGTAGCTATTGTTAATGGCCTGGCCAATGCTCGCCAGTTATTAGAAGACATTAAGAGTGGAAAAGCTCATTATGACTTGGTTGAAGTAATGGCTTGTCCAGGCGGTTGTGTGGGCGGTGCCGGTCAGCCTATTTCTCAAAACGGTACAAATTTACGTAAAGAACGGACTAAAGGTTTATACCGGGAAGACCAACGCTTACAAATGCACAAATCACAACAAAACCCAATGCTCACTTCTTTGTATGAACAATGGTTAACTGAGCCAGGCAGTGAAGAAGCACATCAAGCTTTGCATACTGAATATGGCTCAAGACGGAGAATTGATACGGAAGCAATTAAAATTAATCAACCGGAAAATGCTCCTGTCGATATCCAGGTTTGCGTCGGTACTTCTTGCTATCTTAAAGGTTCCGTAAAAATTCTAAAAACCTTAACAGACATGTTGCAAAAAGATGGCTATGAAGAGGATGTAAAACTAAGAGCAGCTTTCTGTTGTCAACAATGTGCTGGTGGTCCAGTGGTAATTGTTGATGACAAGGTGATGGGTAACGTAGGTTTTGAGCAAATACCTGAAATTGTTCAGTTAGTAAAATCAAAGGTTGAAAAGTAAACTTAGTAGCCTAGAGTTCTTATCGGATCTGATAAGAACTCTTTTTTAAATTCTTGATTATATGATATAATAAGCTAGGTATATTAAGGAGGAGTTCTATGGACTACGCAATTATTGGTGGAACAGGCGTTTATGATCCAAAATTATTAGATAATGTTCGTACAGAACAGATTCATACTCCCTACGGTGATGTGGAAGTTTCCATCGGTACTTACCGAAATTGGGAGATAGCCTTTTTAGCCCGTCATGGCAGTGGACATTCTATTGCACCCCATAAAATTAATTATCGGGCTAATATTTGGGCCTTAAAGTACTTGGATGTCAAGCAAATTATATCTACCAACGCTGTTGGCTCGGTAAATCCCCAGATGGGTCTAGGTGACTTTGTAATCATTGACCAGTTTTTAGATTTTACTAAACAGCGGGAGCATACGTTCTTTACCGGCGAGCAAACTCCTGTAGTACATATAGATGTAACAAATCCTTATTGTCCAAACTTACGTCAGGTCCTAATTCAAACCGGTCAAGATTTAGGATTAAAGATTCATCCTACTGGCTGCTATGTATGTTTTGAGGGGCCGCGCTATGAAACAGCAGCAGAGATAAAAATGGTCTCTATGCTCGGAGGAGATTTAGTAGGCATGACTAATGTGCCTGAAGTAACCTTAGCGCGAGAAGCTGGAATTTGCTATGCTACCGTCTGTATTGTTACGAATATGGCTGCTGGTATATCGGAGAGTAGTTTATCGCATGAAGAAGTAGTTCAATTAATGGATTCGCAAATTGATAATGTGCGCCATTTAGCTTTAGAAACCTTCTTTAATTTAAAGGATGAAGCCTGCAATTGTTGCACTAATCAAGTTTCATTACCAGGGTTAGAGGGCAAATAAACTAGGAGGTGGCAAAATGACTATTAAAGTAGGAATTATGGGTTATGGCAATATCGGTAAGTTTGCCGTTGAAGCTGTTCAAGCAGCACCAGATATGGAGTTGGTAGGAGTAATTAGAAGGAAAGAATCTATTAGTCAAAATCAACAACCAACAGATTTTAGAGTAGTTGCCTCAGTTGAGGAACTTGGAGAAGTTGATGTAGTCCTCTTATGCATACCTACTAAATCAGTACCTGAAAGTGCTAAAGACTTATTAGCACGTGGAATAAATACTATTGATTGTTTTGATATTCATGGGCAAAAGCTTGTTGACTTACGAGCTGAATTAAATGAGCAGGCTAAGCAGCATAATGCCGTAGCAATTATGGCTGCTGGCTGGGATCCAGGAACTGATTCTTTAGTGAGAACATTACTAGAGTTAATGGCTCCTAAAGGAGTTACTTACACGAATTTTGGTCCAGGTATGAGCATGGGACATTCGGTAGCAGTGAAAGCCATGCCAGGCGTGGAAAATGCCTTGTCCATGACAATTCCACTAGGGACAGGCTTGCATCGGCGCTTGGTGTATGTTATATTAGAGCCTGGTGCCGAATTTGCACAAGTAGAGCAAGCAATTAAAAATGATCCTTATTTTATTAATGACGAAACCTATGTTTATCAAGTATTAGACATTGAGAGCTTGGTAGATATGGGTCATGGAGTTACCATTGAGCGTAAAGGTGTTGCTGGAAAAACTCATAACCAATTATTTAATTGGGAAATGCGGATTAATAATCCGGCAGTTACTGCCCAAGTGATGGTTTCAGCAGCTAGAGCTAGTTTAAAACAGCAGCCTGGAGCATACACCATGCTAGAAGTTCCATTAATCGATTATTTATCGGGAAGTCGGGAAGATTTAATTAAGAGATTAGTCTAAGAGAGGAAGATTTTTTATGGGAAAAGTTCGCGTACGTTTTGCACCCAGTCCTACAGGTTATTTACATGTGGGTGGTGCCCGAACTGCTTTATATAACTATTTATTTGCGAAACAAAATCAAGGAACTTTTGTACTAAGGATTGAAGACACAGATTTAGCTCGTTCCACAGAAGAATCTATCAATGGTGTGCTAGAAGGAATGGAGTTTCTTGGCTTAACATGGGACGAGGGTCCTTATTTTCAAAGTAAACGTTTAGAGTACTATAAGGAGGCCGCTGATAAACTCTTAGCAGCTGGCAGAGCTTATCGTTGTTACTGTACACCAGAAGAACTAGATCAAATGCGAAAAGCAGCTTTAGAAAGAAAAGAAGATCCAGTATATGATGGACGCTGCCGCCATTTAACAGAGGAGCAGCGTGCAGAGCTAGAAGCCCAAGGTCGAACCAGTGTCTTGCGATTTAAAGCAGACAATGAAGGGGAAACAAGCTTCGATGATCTAATTAAAGGACAGATTACTTTTGATAATAAACAAATTGATGATTTTGTAATTTGGAAATCAGATGGTATGCCAACTTATAACTTTGGTGTAGTAGTAGACGATGCTTTAATGGAAATTACTCATGTTATCCGTGGAGATGATCATGTATCTAATACTCCAAAGCAAATCCAACTCTATCATGCTTTAGGTTATCCGGTGCCTAAATTTGCTCATGTACCAATGATTTTAGGTGAAGATCGGACCAGATTAAGTAAACGCCATGGAGCAACATCAGTTACTCAGTTCCGTGACGAGGGTTATTTACCAGAAGCGATGAATAACTATTTAGCTTTATTGGGTTGGTCCTATGATGATTCCCAAACCCTGTTTTCCATGGATGAACTAATTGAAAAGTTTTCCTTAGAAAGAGTTTCCCATAATCCAGCTGTATTTGATATTCAAAAGCTGCAATGGATGAATGGTGTTTATATTCGGGATATGGATATTGATCAGTTATATATTCGAGTATTAGCTCAATGGCAAAAAGCTGGCTTTTTATCAGAAAATCCTTCGGAAGAAGAAGCAGTTAAAGCGAAGGCAGTACTAAAAGAATTGCAATCGCGTGTTAAATTATTAAATGAACTAGATGAAGCAGCTTATTATTTCTTCCAAGATGAAGTTCGTTATAACCAAGCTGTTGTAGAAAAGATATTATTTAAACCAGGTGTGGCAGATATTTTAAGTCATTTGTTAAATGAGTTACTCCAACTGAAAGAGTTTACGGAAGAAAATCTCGAACCGATCTTTAAAGCTACCATAGAAAAATTTGATTGTAAATTAGGTAATATCATGCAGCCGGTGCGGGTTGCGGTCACAGGTACTAATGTTAGTCCAAGTATTTATCCTGTCTTGACCTTGGTTGGCCGAGCTAGAACTTGTCAACGGCTTAGAGATGCGGTGGAGATGATTAAAGCTAACGAAAAGGGGGAGTAGTTAATGAAGGTTGATGTCAGGTGGACCGGAAAAATGAGTTTTTTAGGTATCTCTGGCAGTGGCCATGCTGTTGTAATGGATACTAGTCAAGCAAATGGTGGCGAAGGTAGTGCACCATCACCAATGGAAATGGTGTTAATGGGCTTAGCTGGTTGTTCCGGTATTGATGTGGTTAGTATCTTAGAGAAAAAACGGGTGCCTTTTAAAGGATTACAAATTCTAATCGATGGTGAGCGGGCTGAGGAGCATCCTCGAGTATTTACCAAAGTAAAAATGACTTTTGTCTTTAAAGGAAAAGATCTAAATCAAAAGGCATTAGAAGATAGTATCCGGTTGTCCCTTGACAAATACTGCTCTGTAGCTGGTATGGTTAGTAAGACAGCCGAAATTAGTTGGGAGATTGCGGTAGAGGATTAATCATTAAAGCCATCCTTACTTTCAAGGATGGCTTTTAAACTTTTAGATTAATGGATAGACCTCATTTAAAAACCAAACAATAAATTCCTGATAATTCCAACTTTGATGATTGGGAAAATGAGCTTGATACCATTCTTGCAATTGCCGGTCTTCGGTTACAAATAGGTCGCAATGTTGCACAGCAGTTTCAGCAATTAAGCGATCATTGAGATGTTTTTCAACTTCATCAATATTATTAATTGCTAAGGGAATTACTTGGCGTGGTATACTTTGCAGTAATTTTTTGCGTCGGGAATCGCTAATGTTGTTAATCTCCTCCTCTTGGATTTCCGTTGTTACAAAGCAAAGCAACCTAGCTTCTAAGGATTGCCAAATATCAGGAAAAAAGGAATCTTGGATTAATTTGTCAAATATGTTCGTGTCAATCATAATCTTTTTCATGTTTATAGTATTGCCTGAATTAAGATTCTTGTCAAGGTACACATTAGAAAAGTAGGTGAAATGATGGAGCAATTTTTTGGCTTTGCCAAGGAACTGTTAGATAAAGGAATTGCCACCGTTGAAGAAATTTACGGAGAAAACAATCTTTATGATTTTAGTATCCAATTTACTGATGATCTTGATTTCTATTTAGAGCTAGCTAGTACAATTCCAGGAAAAATCCTAGATATTGGCTGTGGCACAGGAAGACTTCTAATCCCTTTATTAGAGCAAGGGAGAGAAGTGGTTGGCTTAGATTATTCAGCTGATATGTTAAAGATTGCTCGTGACAAATGTGAGGCATATGGTTATTCTCCTGCTTTAATCCAAGGTGATATGCGAGAATTTTCTTTGAATGAACAGTTTAATTTAATTATGATTCCTTACCACAGTTTAATATATATGACCACGGAGCAGGATCGATTAGCAGTCTTTCAGAGAGTTTACGAGCACCTTCAACCAGGAGGTATTTTTGCCTTTGACTTTGATACCCGGGTAGTAAAAATTGGTGTTTCCTTTCCTTGGATTGGGTTTCAAGGAATTCATCCGTTTACAAATGAAGTTATTTTACAAGTAGTGCAAGAAAAGGGGTTAACAACGAATCTGCGGCTTTTAAATCAAGTAAATTATCGTTTTGGTAAAGACCCTAAGGTAACAGTTGAATCAAGTTTAGAAGCAACCATCTCGGCAGAGCATGTTCAGTCATTGTTAGAACAAGTAGGCTTTCAAGTTGAGGCTATGTACGGCAATTATCAAAAGGAGGCTTACCAAAATCATTCTGAATGTATTGTTGTGGCGCGAAAATGAAAGGGTGCATTAACTAAGTGCGAACACAATTCTTACCAGTTTCTCAGGCTGATTTAGCTGACCGAGGCTGGAAGCAATTAGATTTTATTATTGTTTCAGGCGATGCCTATGTAGACCATGCTTCTTTTGGGACCGCAATTATTGGTCGTTTGCTAGAAGCCAAAGGTTATCGAGTAGGGATTATTCCTCAACCTAATTGGCGGGATTTAGCCGCTTTTAAAGTTCTAGGTAAGCCTAGATTGGCATTTTTAGTAGCTGGTGGAAACCTGGATTCCATGGTTAACCATTACACGGTTGCTAAGCGTCGGCGGCGTTTTGATGCTTATTCACCAGGTGGAAAAGTGGGACTGCGGCCAGATCGAGCGACTATTGTGTATGCTAATCGACTTAAAGAGGCGTATAAAAATGTTCCAATTATTTTGGGAGGAATAGAAGCGAGTCTACGTCGATTAGCGCATTATGATTATTGGGAAGATGGTTTACGTCGTTCGATCCTTTTAGATGCCAATGCAGATATATTAGTCTATGGTATGGGTGAGCGGCAAATTGTGGAAATAGCCGATAGTTTGAATGCTGGGATTTCCATTAAGCATCTAAATTATATTAAAGGTACAGTCTATAAAACGACTAGCATTGATCACCTGATTGATCCGGTTTTTTTACCGAAGTTTGAGAAAATCTCTCAGTGTAAAGAGGCTTTTGCTAGAAGTTTTAAGCTCCAATACAATAATACAGACCCAGTTACCGGTAAGACCTTAGTAGAAAAATATCCTTTTGGCACTTATGTGGTGCAGAATCCTCCAGCGGATCCATTAACTACTGATGAACTAGATAGTATATATTTTTTACCTTTTACCCGTCGATATCATCCAATGTATGACAAGCAAGGTGGCGTACCTGCTATCAAAGAAGTGAAGTTTAGTTTAGTTAGCAGCCGTGGTTGTTTTGGCGGTTGTAGTTTTTGCGCTTTGACTTTTCATCAGGGAAGAACAATTCAAAAACGTAGTAAGGAAGCTATTTTAGAGGAAGCAAAGCTATTAATTGCTGATCCTGATTTTAAAGGTTATATCCATGATTTAGGAGGACCAACAGCTAATTTTCGCCATCCAGCCTGTAAAAAACAAAGTAAAACAGGAGTTTGCACTCACCGTCAGTGTTTGTTTCCTAAGGCATGTAGAAATTTAGATATCGATCACTTAGAGTATTTGGGTATTCTAAGGGAATTACGTAATTTGCCAGGTGTAAAGAAAGTCTTTATTCGTTCTGGAATTCGGTACGATTATTTAATCTATGATCCTAATCAAGAATTTTTTCGGGAGTTATGTGAGCATCATGTAAGTGGCCAGTTGAAAGTCGCACCAGAGCATGTTTCACCTAATGTGCTAAAAAGTATGGGAAAACCGAGTGTACATATTTACCAGCAGTTTGTAGCGAAATTTAATAAAATCAATCGTCAATTAGGTAAAGAACAGTATTTAGTACCCTACTTTATGTCTAGTCATCCTGGTTCTCGCTTGGAAGATGGGATTATGTTGGCTGAGTATATACGAGACGTGGGTTATAATCCAGAACAGGTTCAGGATTTTTATCCAACACCAGGCACTTTAAGTACCTGCATGTATTACACAGAGCTGCATCCTTTGACTGGAGAAAAAGTTTATGTGGCAAAAACTCCCCATGAAAAGGCTATGCAGCGAGCTTTGATTCAATATCGTAAACCTAAGAATCGTCGTTTAGTTAAAGAAGCCTTGGAAAAAGCCGGTAGAATTGATTTAATTGGTTATGGGAAGCAATATTTAATTAGGCCTTAGCGTTCTCTTTAATAACTTGTTGATATACTTGAACTGTTTTTTCAGCCATGATACTACTGGCTAAGTAGTTGAGGGCATATTCTCTGCTAAAGTCTTGGATTTTACGTAACTGGCGAGGATGATAAGTAAGCAGTTTTAAATCTTTGTAGATTTGTTGGTAACGACAGCGGCCAATGTTTCCAGAGAAATCAAAGTTGGCTTTATTGACTAGTCGACGATTAATTAATCCATCATAACGCTTGTTCATCAGCAAAACAGCAGCTCCGCTCGCCATAGCTTCTCGTGCTGTACGGCCACAGGCAGCTACGATATTAGCAGGGGCTAATATTTTAGTAAGGTCGGTTTGCCAGGAAACAAACTCGATCTGATTAAGGGGCGGTTTCCAATTTCCTACTACTGTTAAACTAAGTTCCGGAATTTTGTTGACGGCTTTAGCAAGCTGTTTTAACGGTCCAATTTTTGAGCTGTCTATTCTAGCTATATAATAGACAGTCAACTGTTCTTCTTTAGGAGCTGGTTTAAAAACTTGAATGTCAATTCCGTTAGGAATAATCTCGATTTTACTAGCAAAAAGAGGCATTAATTCTTTAGCGGAATTAACGCCTACACAGATTAGTCTAGCAGCTTTACTTAGGGCTTGGAGATATTTAGGATGAGACAATCCTAAGCCATGACAAGTTACAATAAAAGGTATTCTCAACTGACTAGCCATTTTTTCGGTCAAGGAAAAAATGGTCGAGCTATGGCAATGGATAATGTCAGGTCGAAACTGCCGAATAATATTGCGGATGTTTGTCTGATGTTTAGTAGTGTAGTAGATAATCCCTTGCCTTTTCAATAAAGAACCATAATAACTATAAAAGGTTTGACTATGGATGCCAGTAAAGACAATTTGGATTTTATGTCCTAACAACTTCAGTTGTTTGGCTAAATCCAAAACATGAGTAGATTGACCGCTTAAAAAAAATTCTGAGGTAATTAAAATCTTCATAAGGATCCCCCAAATATTTGGCTACCCTTATTCTATGCAAGTGAATTGCCTTAGTTGCGTCGTTCGTTATAAATATAGAAAAGACCAAGGATTATTAAAGCAATGGGCCAGACTAGCCTCCAAGGAATTGAGGGAATAAAGTTGTTTAGTAAAAATACCAAACCAACGAGAATTAAAATTATGCCTAGAGTTTGGCGTGGCGGTCTCTCAGCACCTTCTATAGTAACGCGAGGTTCACTAACTGGTCTTGGCGGAATTACCATTACTCCAATTATATAGGCCAAGGCGCCAATGCCGCCACTAAAGACGGCGAAAGCCCAGATGATTCTGACAATTGTCGGATCAATATCTAGGTATTCTGCAATACCGCCGGCTACTCCAGCTATTATTCTGTTATCAGAAAGATATAGTTTTCGTTGACTCATATTTTCACTCCTTTCTTAAAATATTACTTCCCATTGTTAGGGTGGAAATCCTTTTCATGGTCAAAAAAATATAGTAATTAGCGAAACAATATTTATGTAACCATTTGTTGCAGGATTTAATCAGTTTGGAGTGAACATACCTAAGGGGAATATTCAATTTCAGCAAAGGTTATGATAAATTTAGAAGGGGGAATGATTAATGGAATTCTCCAGCGAAACACGGACGTTTTCGTCAATCGATAAGAATACAAACCAAATAAAAGAAATATTGCGGATCGTGTGTGCTGCTTTAGAGGAAAAAGGTTATCGACCTGTAGATCAAATTGTAGGATATCTTGTTTCAGGTGATCCTTCATATATTACCTCTCATATGGATGCCAGATCCTTAATGCAAAAAATCGAGCGTAATGATTTGCTAGAAGAAATTATAGGCTCATATCTGGAAAACTTAAAATGAACGGGAGGTAAGAGGAATGGCGAGGTTATTAATTGAAGGCGGCCAACCATTAAGTGGCGAAGTAGTAGTAAGTGGTGCAAAAAATAGTGCTCTACCGATTATTGTAGCAGCGGCTTTAGCTACAGAAGGCAAATCAGTATTAAATAACATCCCAAGAGACAGTGATGTTGGCACAATATGTTTAATCTTACGCAGTTTAGGAGTAGAGGTTTATTTTGACTCTGAAAATAGATTACATATTGATGGTCGAAGCTTGAACAGTTATCAAGCGCCTTATGATTTGGTAAGAAAAATGCGAGCTTCATTCTATACTGCTGGACTGTTACTAGCCCGTTTAGGTAAGGCTGAGGTACCATTGCCTGGTGGTTGTGCTATTGGATCACGACCGGTAGACTTTCATATTCGCGGTTTTACCCAAATGGGTGCTGAGGTAATAATTGAACATGGTTTTATGAAAGCTCAGTGTAAGGAATTAATAGGCACCAACTATTATATTAATCGTTCTAGCGTAGGGACTACGATTAATTTAATGATTGCCGCATCTTTAGCTAAGGGAACAACGGTTTTAGAAAATTGCGCTAAAGAACCTGAAGTTGTAGATTTGGCGATCTTTTTAAATGGAATGGGTGCCAAGATTCGTGGAGCAGGCACTGATATTATCAGAATTGAAGGAGTCGAATCCTTAAAAGGAATTGAGTATTCCATCATTCCGGATCGGATTGAGGCTGGTACTTATATTTTTGCTACAGCTGCCGCTGGTGGTGATGTAGTAATTAAGAATGTAGTCGCAGAGCATTTACGATCTCCAATTATAAAAATTGAAGAAACTGGAGTAATTATTGAAAGAGGTGATAATCAAATACGGGTAATTGCGCCTGAAAAATTAAAGGCGATTGATGTGGAAACAGCACCGTATCCTGGATTTCCAACTGATTTGCAACAACCATTAGTTGCTGCTATGTGTACAGCAGAAGGCACAAGTGTAATTCGCGAAAATATTTTTGACCGCTTTCGGTATGTAGATGAATTACGCAGAATGGGAGCAGATATTAAGGTAGAACGAGAAACAGCAATTATTCGTGGAGTTCCCCAATTAACTGGCGCTCCCGTCGAAGTTACTGATTTAAGAGCCGGAGCTGCTTTAGTAATTGCTGGTTTAGCAGCCACCGGAATAACCGAGATTTATGGCTTAGATATTATCGATCGTGGTTACGAAGACTTGGAAGGTAAATTACGTGGATTAGGTGCTAGAATCACACGGGAAGAAACCCGTAACGCTTATGATATTTTTGAACAAATCGAAAAAGTAAACGCTTAAAAGAAGGGGCAACCCTTCTTTTTTTTATAACAGGATTCTAGTTTCTAGTTGCAGAAATAATTGTTATAGTAGTGAAAGAAGGTGTAACATTGTTTGTTCCGCTTCAAGTCTATAGTGACTATTCTATACTAGAGTCATGTATTCGTATACCTGAGTTAGTAAAATTAGCAGCTAGTTATGGTTATTCTTATTTAGGTTTAACAGATCATAATACAGCCGGTGGGTTAGTCGAATTTTATCAACACTGTGAGAAACATCAAATTAATCCAATATTAGGCCTAGATTTAGATATAAGCGGTTTTTTAGGGTTAGATAGGATAGTTTTCTTAGCGGAAAATATTACGGGATATCATAATTTGCTTGCCTTAGCATCATTACCTAAGCCAGTAGATAAAAGACAGCTTATTGTTTATCAACAAGGACTTATTTGCTTAATTAATGTTAAAAATCTAGATACAATCACTAATGACTACACTGAGATTGCTAAAATTTTTGGTAAGGAAAACGTATATTTACAATTGCATACTCATACTGAAGCCTTGCGTCAGCAGGCTAATCAGTTAGTTAGACTGTTCCCGACAGAAGTTTTAGTTGCCAGTCTTGCTATCAAATATTTAACAGAAGAACAACGTCCAGTTTTGCAGGTATTACAGGCCTTGAAAGCTAATGTTTCTATAGATGAAATAACTATAGATGCCACTTTCTTGTGGCGACCTGAACAAGTGGCGGAAAGCTTTAGTAAGTTACCACAAGTGCTCTACAATGGATTAGAAATTGCCAAGCGCTGCCAGGTTAATTTACAGCAGAAACTGACTTTGCCAAAAATATCGAATACTATGGATTTACGTCAGCTTGTTTTTGCTGGAGCTGTTAAACGCTATGCAGAAATATCTACCTCAGTTAGAGAACGACTAGAGGATGAGTTAGCTGTCATTGAAGAAATGGGTTTAGCTGACTATTTTTTATTAGTTCAAGATATTGTGGCTTTTGCCAAGCGAGCTAAGATACCCGTTGGTCCAGGTCGTGGTAGTGCTGCTGGTAGTTTAGTAGCTTATTGTTTAGGGATTACTAATATTGATCCTTTAGAACACAATTTGTTTTTCGAACGCTTTTTGAATAGGGAACGACGCAACCTACCAGATATTGATTTGGATTTTTGTTATCAAAGGCGGGAGGAAGTTGTTAACTATCTGATTGAGCGGTTTGGCGAAGAGCATGTGGCGAAAATAGGTGCTTATGGTACTTTTGGTCAAAGCTTGGCAGCGAAGGAAGTCAATAAATTAATTAAGGATCAAAAACTAGCTCAAGCCATTATTCCTCGATTAGTGGGATTGAAGCATCATTTTACTACTCACGCGGCTGGTATTATCATTACTCCTGAACCAGTTATTAAATATAGTGCTCTAGAACCTAATGCTAGTCAGCCGGTGACTCAGGCTGATATGAATAGCTTGGAAAATTTAGGAGTTTTAAAAATAGATTTACTCAGTCTACGAAATCTAACAATTTTAGCTGATATAGAAGCAGTGATCCAAGAACAAGAGCCGGATTTCACATTGGAGCAGATCCCTTTAGCCGACCAGAAAACTTATCAGCTCTTAGCTAGTGGACAAACTTTAGGAGTTTTCCAAATCGAAAGCTCCCTTTTTCAGGATCTGCTGCCCCAAATTAAACCAA
The DNA here is from genome assembly GCA_012521185.1 of Bacillota bacterium. Lineage (GTDB taxonomy): Bacteria > Bacillota > Limnochordia > Darwinibacteriales > DTU012 > JAAYMV01. Next base: position 12,986 of record JAAYMV010000044.1, on the reverse strand, counting down.
CTTGCTTTGAAGATCTAGTAGCATTGTTGGCTCTAGGTCGTCCCGGACCTTTAAAACAGGTGCCGACTTATATAAAACGGCGCGAGCAAAAGAAAAAAATCGAGTATCTTCATCCCTTATTGGAGCCTATTTTAGCTGAAACATTTGGATTAATTTTATATCAAGAACAAGTCATGCAAGTAGCTCATGAACTAGCAGGCTTTGGTTTAGAGGAAGCCGATCTTTTTAGAGTGGCTATGAGCAAAAAGGATCATCAGTTAATCCAGCAGCTAAAAGCCAAATTTATAGCTGGATGTCGAAAGCAGGGATTAGCCGAAATATCTGGTCAACGCTTATTTGCTCAAATCGAAAGTTTTGCTGATTATGCTTTTAATAAAGCCCATAGTGCGGCCTATTCGATCATTACTTGGCAAACAGCCTACTTAAAGGCAAATTATCCGCTGGAGTTTTATTTAGTTCAGCTAAAACATGCTGGCGGCAGTTTTGTCAGGAAACAGGAATTTTTCTTAGAATGTTTAGCTAGGGAGATTGGAATTTTAGGTCCTGATATCCGTTATTCAGAAATAGACTTTACAAAAGAAGGCCGATCTATTAGAATTGGTTTGGCAAGTTTAAAATATTTGGGCTTGGTTAATGCTGAAAAAATTATAGCTGCCCGTAAGCAAGGTCAGTTTGTCAGCTTACAGGATTTTTTAGGGCGAGTGCCTTTAACATTCAATGTAGTCGAAAACTTATTGTATTCAGGTGCCTTAGATGGATTTGGCTTACGCAGACAGCTTTTGCAAGAAATCAGCCGACACTTTAATACAACAATTCCTCAGTTAACAGATTTAGAATTACTTGAACGAGAAAAGGAAATAGTAGGTTTATATCTGTCAAATCATCCTCTATCAGGTTGGAAAGTATTCTTAGATTATTTAGTTGAAAATTTCGGTCAGTGTTTTGCTGGACATATTATAGAACTTAAGGTTGATTTTCAGGACATTACTGGTAAGCTGGCTGGTGAAAACCGTCTTATTAACTTTAAAATGGCGAAAAACCAGTATCAAATTTGTCTGCAGTCTAACAGTTTAGTAGCTTTATTTGGTAAGTTTCAAGATCATCTTTTTCGGGCAGAATGGGTATTGCCTTTAAAACCAATGTTAATTCTCCAGCCAAAGATGGAAACAATCGCTGAGTTACAAGAATTTTTAAAACTCCATCAAGGAGATACTCCAGTGTTGCTCAATATTCAAAAAGGTGCAGTTCAGATTGTTGCACCTCAATTTTGGTTAGCCATCGATGAACAGGTGCTTGCAGAACTTAAAGAGTATTGTCATCATGCTCAATGGATTGATCCATGGGAGGAATTAAAAGAGCATTACAGAAATTAGCTATATATTGTATTTAAGGAAGGTGATCTGTTTGACAGATGATTATCGACACCTAGTTAATGAGTATATTATGGTGCAAGCTTTAGAAGATGGTGTTACTATTTTTGGTTTAACCAGAGGTGTGGATACAAAGTTTCATCATAGTGAAAAATTAGATCAAGGCGAAGTGTTAGTTGCCCAATTTACTCAGCATACCTCTGCCATTAAAATCAGGGGGAAAGCACGAGTTATAACTAAAATGGGTGAAGTAACTTCTGGAAGAGAATAATTTATTAGAAAATGGTATTGGCATTTAATGTAGAACATAAAATAAGGAGGCAATAACGATGTGGACAGTAGTCTATATTGCTCCTAATCGTGTAGTCGCAGACATGTTAAAAGACTTATTAGAACAGGAAGGAATCTTAACTTTGCTGCGTCCCATTGGGGCACCCCATTTAGGTGTTGCAGCTAGCGTAGAGATTTTAGTTCCTGATTCTGAAATAGAAGAAGCTCATGAAGTTATTTCTACTTCATATGGCAAATAAGTAGGTGAGGGTATGTTGAGAGTTTTTCGCAGTAAGCCAAAATATGCAACGGTTCGTTCTACAATTCCCGCTAGCCAATTTGATGATGAACAAACTGCAGTAAAAAAGGAAATCCCTGATAATCTTTGGATTCGATGCGAGAACTGCGCTAGTGTACTGTATAGCAAGGAATGTAGTAAGGCCAAGGGTATTTGTAGTAAATGCGGCTATCATTTTCGGATTTCTGCGTTAGAACGATTAAACATTATTGCCGATGAAAATTCTTTTAAACCATTTCCGCCATTAGTAGCTGTTAATCCTTTAGACTTTCCTGGTTATGAAGAAAAAATAACTAATGCCCAGCAGACGACGAAGCTTGATGACGCCATTTTGATTGGCGAAGCCCGAATCGATGGGCATCTTTGTGTGTTAGGAATTATTGATTTTTCTTTTATTGGTGGAAGTATGGGAAGTGTAGTAGGCGAGCAATTGACTAGGGGATTTGAGTATGGTATTCAGAAGCAAATCCCAGTAGTAATTTTTTCTGGTGGCGGTGGCGGTGCTAGAATGCAAGAAGGAATCTTCAGCCTGATGCAAATGGCTAAGACTGCTCAAGCTGTTGGTAAGTTCAAGCAAGCGGGACTTCTTTACATATCAGTCCTGACTCATCCAACAATGGGTGGAGTTTATGCAAGTTTTGCTTCACTAGGAGATATTATATTAGCAGAGCCAAAAGCATTAATCGGATTTGCTGGGCCAAGAATTGTGGAAGAAACTACTCGGCAAAAATTGCCTGAAGGTTTTCAAACTGCAGAGTACGCTCTACAAAACGGCATGATCGATAAAATTGTCAATCGGAATGAGATGAAAGAGACTATTGCTAAGCTGCTTAGCTTTCATTTATGAGGTGAGTTAGGTGAGTACTATTTTTGAATGGGAACAACCCCTTGTTGAACTCGAAGAAAAAATCCAAGAGTTACGTAGCTTCATCACTGAGCAAGGTATTGATTTCAGTAATGAATTATCAGAGTTAGAGAAAAGAGCAGAGAAATTACGCACAGAAATCTATGAACGCTTAACTCCATGGCAAAAAGTAAGAATGGCCCGCCATCCAGAGCGACCTACAACCTTAGATTATTTGGAATTAGTCTTTGATGATTTTATTGAATTACATGGTGATCGGACTTATGCTGATGATCAAGCTATTGTTGGTGGGATTGCTGGATTTCTTGGTGAGCCAGTAACAGTTATTGGTGTACAAAAAGGCCGAGATACTAAAGAAAATATCGCTCGTAACTTCGGGTTACCTCATCCTGAGGGTTATCGGAAAGCACTTCGTCTAATGAAACAGGCGGAAAAGTTTGGCCGGCCGATTATTACCTTAATTGATGTGGTGGGTGCTTATCCAGGAATTGAAGCTGAACAACGTGGACAAGGCTTAGTAATTGCGGAGTGTATTGAACAAATGTCTTTCTTAAGGACACCAATTGTCTGTATTATTACTGGTGAAGGCGGCAGTGGCGGTGCTTTGGCAATTGGTGTTGGTGACCGAATTTTAATGTTAGAGCATGCTTGGTACTCTGTAATATCTCCTGAGATGTGTGCAAATATTCTTTGGAAAGATTCTAGTCGGGCAGCTGAGGCAGCAAATTTATTAAAAATAATGCCCACAGATTTACTAAAATTTGGTATTATAGATGATGTGATCACTGAACCAATTGGTGGCGCTCATCGGGATCATCAAGCCACAGCTAGACAATTAAAGGCTTTTATCCAACGTTCCTTATCAGAGTTGAAAAAACTGCCATTAGATCAGGTAGTTGATAATAGATTACAAAGATTTCGCAACATCGGCAAGTTTACTGAGAAAGTCTATCAAGAACAAGTAGTGGAGAAACTGACCGATTCAGATCAGATGTTGCCAGAACAGAATGAAAATGGGGATGGAGAATGAAAAAAAGAATAGGTGTTTTAACAAGCGGTGGTGATGCACCTGGTATGAATGCCGCTATTAGAACTGTGGTTCGAACAGCTATTAGCTATAATATGGAACCATATGGAATTTACCGCGGTTACCAGGGTTTAATCAATAATGAAATTGAACCACTGTGCAGCGCCTCAGTATCCGGCATTATTCAACGTGGAGGCACAATTTTAAAAAGTGCTCGCTCCCAAGAGTTTAAGGATAAAGAAGGTAGAGCTGCCGCCATTGCTAATTTGGAAAAGCATAAAATAGATGCTTTAGTTGTTATTGGCGGTGATGGTTCATTAACTGGTGCTTTAGCACTACAAAAAGAAGGCGTTCCAGTAGTTGGAATTCCAGCAACTATTGATAATGATATTGCTTGTACAGATTTCACTATTGGTTTTGATACTGCTGTCAACACTGTAATGGAGTCGGTGAACAAAATTCGGGATACAGCTAGCTCCCATGAACGGATTTATATTGTAGAAGTTATGGGACGCCGTTCAGGCTACATTGCCTTGTATTCTGGATTGGCAGGTGGAGCAGACTCAATTATTGTGCCAGAAGTACCACATAATTTAGATCAAGTATGTGAAAAAATTCAAAAGGCCTATCGGGCTGGAAAGAACCATAATATCATTATGGTAGCTGAAGGTGCTCAGGTAAACGGAGACCAAACAAATCCTTCCGTAGCAGTGAGTAAGTATATCCAAGAAAAAACCGGAATGGAAACAAGAATTGTAATTCTTGGCGCAATCCAAAGAGGTGGTGCACCAACTGTAAACGATCGCTTGTTATCTAGTCGGTTAGCTTACCATGCTGTTAGCTTAATCCATCAGGGTAAAACAGGAAGAATGGTTGGGGAAGTTGATAAAGCGGTAAAATCTTGGGAATTAGAATATGCTTTGGCACAAGATCAGAAGCTCGATATGGAATACTATCATTTAGCAAATATCTTATCATCAATTTAATAGGTTTTAGGAGGACTTATGGTTATGCGAAAAACAAAAATCGTATGTACAATTGGACCAGCCAGTGAAAGCCCTGAAATGATCAAAAGCTTAATCCGTGCTGGAATGAATGTAGCAAGACTAAATTTTTCTCATGGTAGTATGGATCATCACTTGGAGCAATTAAGACGCTTACGCTCCTGTGCTGAAGAATTAGGAGCTAATCTAGGGGTTTTATTAGATATTCAAGGGCCAAAAATAAGATTAGGTCATATTAAAGGTGGCAAGGTGACTGTTAATCCCGGTGATAAGTACATCCTTACTACTGAATTCTGCGAAGGAGATCAACAACGGGCTTACGTTCAATATGAGCGTTTAAATGTAGATTTAGGTCCTGGTAACACAATTTATATTGACGATGGTTTACTTGAGTTCAAAGTAACTGAAGTAAAAGGTAACGATGTTCATTGTGAAGTAGTTATTGGCGGAGAGCTTAGCTCGCGAAAAGGTGTTTCTTTACCAGGTGTTAGCGTAGATTTACCTCCATTAACAGAGGCTGACATTGAACATATTAAATTTGGCGTTAAGCATGGAGTAGACTTTATTGCTGCTTCTTTTGTACGTAAAGGAAGCCATGTTTTAGCGGTAAAAGACATTATCAAAGAAGCTGGCGGCGATATTCCAGTAATTGCTAAGATTGAAAGTGATGAAGGTTTACAAAATATTGATGAGATTATTGCTGCAGCTGATGGAATCATGGTTGCTCGTGGTGACCTAGGTGTAGAAATTCCACCTGAAGAGGTACCTGTAGCGCAAAAAATGATGATTCGCAAATGTAATGAAGCTGGTAAGCCAGTGATTACTGCTACACAAATGTTAGATTCCATGATTCGTAATCCACGGGCTACTAGAGCAGAAATTGCTGACGTAGCTAATGCGATTTTCGATGGGACAGACTGTGTAATGTTATCTGGTGAGACAGCTGTTGGTAAGTATCCAGTAAAAGCAGTAGAATTAATGAGTGCAATTGCTCGTCGAATCGAAAGATCATTAGATTATAGTGCGTTATTAGATGATCGCAGGGCTACAACCAGAAAAACTATTTCTGACTCAATTTCGCTTTCTACTTGCCAAACAGCTCAAGACTTACAAGCTAAAGCAATTCTTTGCTCAACCCAATCAGGAGCTACTGCGAGAAATATTGCTAAATATAAGCCTAGATCTCCGATTTTAGCAATTTGTCCAAATCCAAGTGTTGTTAGACAGTTAGCCTTATCTTGGGGTGTATATCCAATCTTAGTTGAACCAGCAGACAACATTGAAGATATGATAGATTTAGCGGTTGAAGCTGCTTTAAGTCAGGAATTTGTTCAATCTGGTGATATAGTAACAATTACAGCAGGAGTAAAAACAGACGTTCCCGGAAGTACCAACTTATTACAAGTTTATGAAATCCAATAATTGAGGTTAAGCGTTATCTTTATAGGTAGCGCTTTTTACTTTTAATTTGGCAGGAGGTTCACTTAAATGGAAATTAGTTTTGTGCATTGCAGTGACTTGCATCTAGGTTACAATCAATTTAATCAAGAAGAGCGTTTTCATGATTTTGGACAGGCCTTTGCCAATATTGTTGACTATGCAATTGATCATCAAGTTAATTATTTGTTGTTAGCCGGCGATGTTTTTAACAAACGGATGATTAATGCTAAAACCCTCAGTCAAGCAATTGCCCAGTTAACTCGCTTGAAAATTGCTGGAATAGAGGTAATAGCAATAGAGGGAAATCATGATAAGGTTCCTTATGGTGAAGATGATTCATGGATGAGTTTTCTAAATGACCAAGGTTATTTTTATCTTTTAGGATCTTGTTATGATGAACAGGGGAAATTGATTCTTAAAGAATGGAGTCCTGAATCGCCTGGTAATATACTGGTGAAAGATGGTATCCGCTTTATTGGTTTAGGCTATTTAGGTTCTATGACTGAAAAACGAATTGAAGAATTAGCTGAAATTTTAGATGCAAGTCCTGATTTTACTGTTTTATTACTACATTCGGCAATCAATAGATTAATGCATTTGGGTGGAATCTCCTTAGATAAAGTGACTCCTTTGAAAAATCGAGTCAATTATTTAGCTATGGGGCATGTTCATGAATTTTATCAAATCGACGATTGGATCTTTAATCCAGGAGCACCGGAAAACTGGGATTTAGGTGAAGCTGATAAAGTGAAGGGCTTTTTTCATGTTCGGATTAAGGATCAAAAAATGGAAGTTGAGCATATTTCTGGTTTACAACGGCCAGTAATTAATTTGCGGCTGGATTTAACTGGTTTAACCAGTCCAGAACAGGTTTATGAGAAGCTTGTGGCTGAGTTAGGGGAGCGTTATGGCGAATATGAACAACTGCCGATGATTAGAGTGGTAATCTATGGCCAGTTGCCATTCAGTCCATTGGCGATTAGTGGGGCGGAGCTCGAAGAAATAATTAAAGCAAAATACCCTTGCTTATTAGTTGAATTTTTGAATCAAACGGTTTTAGCAGGTACTAGTTACGGAACCCATGAAGGTTCATCCCGTTTTGAGCGGGAAACTTTGGAAAAGCAAGTTTTACATCAGCTAATATTAGAGCGGGCAGCAGTACCTCCTGCAGCTGTTGATCAAGTAGTGCAAACAGCTCGGCAATTTCATGATCTTGTGTTAGGTGCTGAAAGTTTGGAATCGGAAGCTCTAATTGGTATGGCAACAAAACTAGCCCAGCATATAAAAAAGCTGCGCGATAAAGAGGAAGGAGAGATTGCCAGTGCAGATTCTTGAGTTAAGAATGGTTAATGTTAAGTGCTATGATGATGTAACATATACTTTTCAACCGGGAATTAATTTTATTTCTGGTTTAAATGGTGCTGGCAAATCTACCATTATCGAAGCTATCGGTTTTGCCCTTTTTGACAACATTGATTATACAGCTAAGCAATTTACTAAAGAAGGTAAGAGAAGCGGCGAGGTTCAGGTCTTAATTGAAGCTAATGATCAACGGCTTTACCGGATCGTTCGCAAGTTTAATACCAACGCTTTAACGTTAAAATGGGAAGTTTACGATGAAGAATCAGGAGCCATCTTAGAACAATTACATGGTAATCAAGATGTGGTTAATTGGATTAAAGCGAATATTGGTTTAGCACCAGAGGATAACTTACGTGAATTATACCGGCAAGTAATTTCGGTGCAACAGGGAGCTTTTACCACACCCTTTTTAGAAACTCCTGCTCAGCGCCGTGATACATTTGAAGCGATTTTAGGTGTAGAAGGCTATCGTAAAGTTTATAATAAAACATCTGGCTTAAATGCCGAGTTTAGTGGCCCGATTGCTAGATTAGAAACTGAAATAATGCATATTGAGGAACAAGTAGTTAACTTACCAAAGGTGGAAGAGCAAATTAAGCAATTGACAAAAGAAACTATAGATAAGACTAACGAGTTAGAAACGATTAGTAAGCAGTACCAAGAGCAACAACAGTTTGTTAATCAATTGCTTAGGCTAAAAACAGAAATTGATTCTTTACAGCAGGCTATTAAACTGAACCAACAAAGCTTAGAACATTATCAAGAGCAAGAGCATAATTTGGTTCAGGCAATTAGTGAGGCAGAAATGGCTAACAGAATAATTCAAGAAGCAGCTCCTGGTTTTCAGTTGTATCAAGCTAAACAGCACGAGCTTGCTGAATTGGAACAAGCTCAAGTTAAACAACGAAAATTACAAACTAAGCTAGACAGTGAGGAGAAGCAATATGCTATTGCTAGAGCTGAGTACCAAAGTAAAACTCAGGAGTTAGCGAGGCGTAAAGAAGAGTTAGCTAAGAAGCAGCAGCAACTAACAACTGAACTAAAGCAAAAAACTCAAGTTTTGGAATTGGCGAAAAGCAATGTTGAGCATGTGGTTGCCTACCAACAGGAAATAACAGAGGATTTATTTGGCTTGCAAAGAGTAATCAATTGGTTTAAAAGCAATGAGTTGCTTTTAGACGATGCTTACCAAAAACAAGTATTGATGGACGATTACTTAGCTCAATTGGCTAGTTTGAAAAAGGAAACTGAGGATTTACCTAGATTACTGGATGAACTAAAAGGTCAAGAGCAAGCAGCCCAGCTTGAAGCAGTACTAGAAAGAAAGGCGAAGCTAATTGGCGCCCGGGATGCGTTAGTACAAAATCGGCAATATTTAGAACAAGGAATTTGTCCAATTATTCATGAGACTTGTCCGAGTACCAAAGTGGCAGGGAATTTATCTAGTTATTATCATAATCAGCTGGCTAGCTTAACTGATGAAATTGCCCTATTAGAGCAGGCTGAAGTAACTGAACGTCAGTTACAAGCTAAGATTTTAGAATTAAAGGGTAAAATAGATAGGGCTAAAAATGCACAGCAATCTATTGAAGATTTGGAGAAAAGAATTTCTGACATTGTATTAGCCATTCAGGAAGCAGCTAGCAGTTTAGATCAGAATTTATTAGCCGATCTTGTTACCGAAACCGTTACTACTATAGGGGGAATTGTTGAGAAACACAAAGCTTTTCAATTCTTTGTGGCTACGACTTTTAATAATGCTTACTCATTTATGCCCAATCCAGTACCAAAGATCGACTGGTCAATTTTGCAGCTGCCGCAAGCACAAACTGAGGTTACTAATTGGTTAGTTAAATTTAAGGAGCAAAAACAGCAGTTGGCGCATTGGGTTAAGGAACAGTTAGAACAAGGGCAAAGTTTGCAAGAATGGTTGAGAGGGGTTCTAAATCAAGCAGAAAACCAAGTCCAATTAGCTAAGCAAGATGTTAATCTCTGTGAAAACCTGTTGCTCGAGGAAAAACGTCAACTTGAGGCAATCGTGGCAGCAGAAAATCAACTTGAACAGCAACTGCAAGTGATCAAAGAGCAAGAGCAAGAGTTAGCGAGTTTACGCATGGAATTAGAAAAATTTGCTAGTTTGGAGCAGCAGATTATTCAAGTTAAGCAGTTATTACAAGAAAATCAAAGTCATTATGAGCAGTATAAGGAAAACATCACCATGGCTTCTCGCTTAGCAGGCTTACAGTGTCAATATCAAGAGCTGCAAGGCAAGCAAAGCAAACTACAGGAGCAATTAACTCAGCAACAGAAAACACTTGCTGAATTAGGGGATAAATACGATCCTGAGGAACATCAACAAGCAGATCAGTTCTTGCAGAACTTGTTACTTAATAAAAATACTTTGGAATTAGAGTTAAAACAGTTAGAAAAGGCTCTCGGTGAGCTGACCAAGGAGCTAGAGCGGATACAAACTGAACAACAGCGTTTAGCAACTAAGCAGGAAGAATTAGAGGTGTTACTGGAAGCTAGAGGATTATTACAGTTAATTCGCCAGGTACTGCAAGCAGCAGCTGATCCAATTGCGCAACGCTATCGAACCCATATTTCCACTTTAGCCTCAGGAATTTATCGTAGTATATCCGGGGAGAATGTCTATTTAGAATGGGCGGATCAGTATGAAGTGATTATGAAAGATAACGCAGCAGGATTTGGTCGGGAACGGGTCTTTAAGCAGTTATCTGGCGGAGAACAAATGACTGCTGCTTTAGCTATTAGGTTAGCATTAATGCAAACTTTCTCAGATGTTGGCGTAGGTTTTTTTGATGAACCAACAGCCAATCTAGATGTAGAACGGCGAGAAAGTCTAGGGTTTGCCATTCAAAAAAGCGTGCAGCAGTTTAATCAGTTATTTGTTATTAGCCATGATGATGCTTTTGATGCAGTTACTGAACACACCATTTTAGTAAAACATAGCTAATGCAGGAGGAAAGATATGCGAAATATTTTAAAGGAGATCAAGCCATTCGTATTGGTTATCTTAGTCATCGTTGGCTTGCTCTATTTGCAAGCCATGACTGACTTAGCCTTACCTGATTATATGTCCCGGATAGTTAATGTAGGCATTCAACAAAATGGGATTGAAAATGCAGTTCCAGATCTTTTGAGCATTGATAGTTTTAATAAACTCAGTATCTTTATGACAACTGCAGATCAAGAAATAGTAGCAAGTAGTTATCGGTTAATCAGCCAAGGAACAGAAGAATATGAGGGCTTGTTAAGGAAATATCCTAGTCTAACAGAAACAGAACTATATGTTTTACAGGACTTGACTGTGGAAGAAATGGACGCATTAAATGCTATTTTTGGTAAGGCGATACTTATTGTATCTGGAAGAGAAAAGGGGATGTTGGAAGAAAGTTTACCTCAAGCTCTTTCTTCAGATGTGGATCCCTTAGCAATAATTCCTGAATCCTTTCTTACCCAAGCAGCTACAACTTTTATTAAAGAAGAATATCAAAGCTTGGGCATGGAAATTCAAAAAGTGCAATCCAATTATATCTTAACTGTTGGCGGAATAATGTTAGCCATTGCTTTAGTGGGAATGACAGCCTCCATTAGTGTTGGTTTTTTATCAGCGCGAGTGTCTGCTGCTTTAGGCAGAAGTTTAAGGAGTAAGATCTTTAAAAAGGTCACAACCTTTTCTACTGCAGAAATCAATAATTTTTCCACTGCTTCATTGATAACTCGGACTACTAACGACGTCCAACAGGTACAAATGTTTATCATTATGCTGCTGCGCAGTGTGGTTTATGCACCAATTTTAGGTGTGGGCGGAGTGTTACGGGCTTTAAGAACCAATACTTCTATGGCTTGGATTATCGCGGTAGGGGTTTTAGCTATTTCTACCTTGGTTGTAACTTTGTTTGCCATTGCTACACCAAAGTTTAAGAAGCTGCAGCAACTAGTAGACCGGGTAAATCGGGTGATGCGAGAAGCTCTTAGTGGTATGTTAGTAATTCGGGCATTTAATAACCAGAATTATGAGGAAGAAAAATTTGAACAAGCCAATCAGGATTTAACTAGGACCCATTTGTTTGTTTCTCGCTTGATGGCTTTAATGATGCCAACTATGATGTTATTAATGAATGGCATTACCTTACTTATTATTTGGGTTGGAGCCCATGAAGTGGATCAAGGAGTAATTCAAGTAGGAGATATGATGGCTTTTATGCAATATACCATGCAAATTATCATGTCCTTCTTAATGATTTCTATGATTTCTTTAATTCTCCCACGGGCTTCAGTTTCTATTAGGCGAATTAATGAAGTTTTAGTAGAAGAGGTGACCATTAAGGAGCCAAAAGTAGCTAAACAATTTCCAAATACTATTGAAGGCAAAATTGAATTTCGCAATGTTAGTTTTAAGTATCCTGGAGCAGAAGAATATGTGCTGCAAAATGTTAGCTTTGTAGCTGAGCCAGGTAAAACTACTGCTTTTATCGGTAGTACTGGCAGCGGAAAGTCTACATTGGTAAATTTGATTCCTAGATTTTACGATGCTACCGAGGGTGACATCCTAATTGATGGAATAAATATTAAGGATTTACGCTTAAAGGAATTGCGTAAGCGCATTGGTTATGTGCCACAACAAGGCGTGTTATTTATGGGCACCATTGAAAGCAATTTACGATATGGTAAAAACCATGATGCCAGTGAGCAAGCAATTGAAAAGGCTGTTCGAGTTGCTCAAGCAAAGGATTTTATTGCAGAAAAAGCCGATCAATTGCAAACAGAAATAGCTCAAGGCGGCACCAATGTCTCTGGCGGTCAACGGCAAAGACTGTCCATAGCTCGAGCTTTAGCTAAGGAACCAGAAATATTGATCTTTGATGATAGTTTTTCTGCTTTGGATTTTAAAACTGATGCAGCCTTAAGAAAAGCGATTAGTAAAGAGATTAAAAACCGAACGATTTTAGTGGTGGCACAAAGGATAGCCACTATTGTAAATGCTGATCAAATTGTGGTACTGGATCAAGGTAAAGTAGTTGGGATAGGAACTCATCGAGAGTTGTTGGCTGATTGTCCAGTCTATCGAGAAATCGCCACATCCCAATTATCTGAGGAGGAACTAGCCATATGAGTGAAAGAACTAATAGAAGCTCAAGTTCACCTCGGCGAGGTCCAATGGGGCATGGGCCAAGAGGTTTTGAAAAACCAAAGAACTTTCGAGCTACTTTAAATAAACTTTTAGTCTATTTACAACCTTATCGCCCTAAACTAGTGATTGTAATTCTTTTTGCCTTTGGTAGTGCTGCTTTTTCCATTGCTGGTCCGAAAATTATGGGCAAGG